>CAZKRG010000034.1:0-8974 GCA_964555255.1 uncultured Candidatus Saccharibacteria bacterium | reverse complement strand
TCCGCATCTACAACCGCGCCCTCTCCGCGTCAGAGATTGCAGCCTTATACAACGCCACAAAATGAGCCAATTGTGGTATTGACATACTATAACCATCGTATATACTTTGGTTATGGCTAAAACCATAATTAGTATCAAATCTGATAAAGAGGTGAAAGAACACGCAAAGAAGTTGGCGGAAGAGCTGGGAATTTCGTTAAGTGACGTAGTAAATGCTTCTCTTCGGAATTTTATCCGCACCCGCGAAGTGCATTTCTCGGCAATTCCGCAAATGACTTCTGAATTAGAGCGATTATTGGGAAGTTTTGAAAAGGATGTGCGGGCAAAGAAAAATCTTTCGCCGGCATTAGAAACCTCGAAAGAAGTGGGAGAGTATCTCGACTCTCTTTAATGAACAGGAATGAAAATTGTATTCCACCAGAATTTCGAGAAGCGATATACAAAGCTTGCTGCCGCCGCACAGTGGCGAGTAAAGGAGCGCCTCGCCTTATTTCTTGCGGATGAATTCGATCCAATTCTAAACAATCATCCTTTGCGAGGAGCGTACAAAGGATATCGGAGTATTAATATCGCGGGAGATCTTCGGGCAATCTATAAATTTCAGAGTATCGAGGTCCGAATTTTCGTTACTCTCGGCACACACGGCAAGCTCTACAAATAAAAAATTCTGCCACTTCTCACTTCTCACTTCTCACTTCTCACTTGCCACTGATCTCCTTCGCAAGAACAGCCACAATCCCAACACTACAAGAAGAGGAATAAGAAGCGGAATTCCGAAATTCTGCACAAGAATTCCCGTAAGATTGTTCCGAGAAGTGGATTTTGTGATTTCTACGCGTATCGGGAGTTTCACGCCGGAGCCGATGCCGAGGATAGGATCAATAAGAGGACGTGCAACGAGCGAAAGATTGGTGGAATAAAGTCCCTCCTGTTTTGGGATCACTTTGATGAATACTGTGCGGGACTCGCCGCTTTGGAGGGTAAATCGCGAGGGGATTGGGACGATGAGTCCATCGAAATCCTCCGGATAAACCTCAAACATCGCCACTTCTCGGGAGGGGTTTGCAACCTGCATTGCCGCGGATGCAGGTTCATTTTCTTGCGTGGTAATCGAGAGGGATGCTGGGGTAATTGAGAGTCCAATAGCCTGCGCCTTGTAGGTAAAGGCGAACGCAATTAAGAGAAATGTTCCATATTTTGAGATTTTTAGCACCATAGCATTGTAAACTTTTCAACTTATAAACTGACAAGATAAACAGCGTTCCACTATTCCTATTCCGTCGGTGTTGCCCAGAATGTGAGTTTGCCTTGTTTTGTCCCGGAATTGCTATAGTCGGAAGGAATGTTGAGCGAGGCCTCTGGATTCGCGGATTGTCCGGCGTCCACAATCGCGTGATATACGCGCCAAGTTTTTTTATCAAGGGTGAGATAGCTCCGGAAGACTTCGTCGCCGGTCACCTCGCTTTCCATAAGGAGTTTCCCTTGGCTTTTATTACGGAGTGTAAGTGTTTGTTTCTTGGAATTGCCTTTTGCGAGTGCGCCAAAGTCCATTGTGGTATTTCCGAGCGTGCCGGTATCTACCATAAAAGTTACCGTGCCGCCGCCTTGTCCTCCGCTGCCATTTCTGTTGTCTGAAGCAGTGCTTGTGGAAATTGTAACGCGCAAAGTAAGGCTATCTTCAAGAAGGTTTCCTACGGATACTTTGACGTTATTGCTGCGAATAGTGCCACTTTTTTCTGCATAGACAGAATAGAATCCATTGGGAAGGGAGAGAGAGAAATTTCCCGAATCGTCTGTCGTAGTGGTAGTATTTCCTGCAAACACAGTGGCGCCAGAGAGCGCGTTCCAATTTCCAGAATGAGATATTTGTACCGTGCCGGTAAGTATAGTTCCGGAAGCGGTGGAGGTAGGGGAGGTGAGGCGCAATGGTTCGGCTCCATATGTGCCGTAGTACCACACCACCGTATCATTGGCATAAAGTCTGTAATCCGCGGCGCCCACTGAAGGAAGCGTGTTATTCACAAGATAAAGCCAGCCATCGGCGCCGCGCGCTTGCTCCGTGGCGATTTGGTCCACATACGCTCCCAAGCTCGATTGCTGCACGTGGTAGGTAAGCCCGCAGTCATTTGCTGCCGCGCGCACCGCGTCTATGGCGGTTGTTCCATCGGATTCTCCGGCGCAAAGTTCTTGCGCAGCTCCCTCTATACGATATGAAAAGTGTACTGGCACTGCCACGGAGGAAGTGATTTTGAGCGGGAGGAACTTTCCCGTGAGTGCAATGACAGCATAGGAAGTCGTAGTGGGAGTAAACGCATCTTCTCCCGAAGAGGGTTGATATACAAAAGCTCCGTCCGTCGCTTGAAAAGTCTGGAGATTATCAAGGGGATTTTTCCCCGTGGTACTTTTCCAAGTAGCAGGGTTTTCGCCCGCAGCGCGTATGGCGGCAATCACCCACGAATCTGAAGAAGCATCTGAATTCGTGCCCCACTGACTTTTAGGATCGTACGGAAATCCTCCATCGCTATTTTGTGCGGTTCTGAGGTATGCGAGTGCATTGGTAATCGCAGTGTCGCCGGTGGATACGCCGTCAGCCACGAGTGCCATAATCGCCGCCGCAGTGGTATTGGTGTCGCTTGTTCCTCCTACCGCATACGGCCATCCGCCGTCACCATTTTGATGTGCGAGGATAAAGCTCTTCGTGCCGCTCACGACCGAATTGCTGGAGGATTCGCCCGCCGAAACCAACGCGAGCAGTCCAAAGATATCATCGTTTAAGAGTGTTGCATCGCCAAGTTGCGTGGTATCAAAGGTGGATTTGAGCGCGGCCACGAGATCGGTACTCCCAAATGTTCTGGGATCCCGGCTCGCGGCGGTAATCGCAAGGATCGGAGCTTCAAGATCGATTGCTTTTGTGCTTGATACCGACTTCAGCGAATCGAGAGAAGGGGATTCTCCCGCGGCAAGAAGTCCCATGATGGTCCATGACGTCGCGGGTTTTGACTTCAAATATGCTACCGCTCCGGCGGTATCACCCTCTGAAAACCTCGGCGTTACAAGCACGGCGACTAAAAACAATACCGTCCACATACGTCTCGCAAATCTTTTCATAAAAATAAAAAACCCTTACACAAAAGGGCGCTGTTCGACATACAGGTTGCCTCTTGCTCGAGAGATCCTCACTCCAGAAATGGTATTCGGACTTCTCCGATCTAACGCCGGAGTTACCGTAGCGGCACTGTGCGGGATTTTCACCCGCTTCCCCTTTGCTCTCCGAAGCTTTATGCGAAGGAGGGCACCTTCTGGAACACTTCGGTTGTAAACCCCGTTACTCCCCGTCATCGACAGGTTTCTCGTAGGTGCTAACGAACATTTATCTCGTTACTTTCTAGGGAGTAACGGGGTAAATTGATTGCGCGATTTCGAAACTATGCAATCGGTATCATGAATCCTACGCCTGGAGGGAAAGCGCTGTCAACTGTGGACAAGTGGCGCAGTTCTATTTTCTTGTAGGGACGCTATCTGTGGCGGGCTGCCGCAGCGCTATCTCTCGCGTCGTCACGCTGCAGAACCCCTACAAGAAATAGAACTGCGCGTTGTTGGGGAAGGCGTTATGCGATTTCTGCGTTATAACAGGCTTCGCAATACACAAGTTCTTGTTTTTCTGGAGAGAAAGAAGTTTCAAACTCATTAGGACACGGTTTTTCTCCGTGAAAATGAGTTGTGGTGTTTCTGTACTCACTAGTGGCTAGTCGCCAGTCGCTAGCCGCTCCATTACAGGCGCAGCGCCTACGCCACAACTTCGCCGGGTTGCGCAATGCCAATCTCGCATAATGCCGGCAGTTAGGGCAGAGGAGGGGGATGGGGACATCAAGTTTCCGATAGAGTTGGAGTTCAGGTTGGGTGATGCGAAACGCGGTTGTGCATTTATGGCCGCACCCGGACCTCTCTTGTTCCTTGTCACCTGTCCCTTGTTGCTTCGCTGCATGCGCGCATTCAATAATATCGTTCAAAATAGAATCATCCGTCTCTGCGATAGTTTTTGGAAGCGTTGCGGCAGTTTTGGTGGGAGTGTAGTTTTTCCTCTCATCGTCTTTCCATCGGTATCCTTTCTTCAGCGCTTCCTCTTTGGTCATGGGGAACCACTCAAGCGCCGCAGATTCGTTGTATGTGTGTGGGGAGGAAGTATGCGAGAAGAATTCGCCCCACTCGCCCGTGCGCTTCATATGCGTGATGAGTTTTTCGCGGAGTGTAGTGAATTCTTCTTTGGAGTATTGTTTGTTGAGAATTGCATAGGAAGTATGTTTCAACCCAGACGATCCCATCACGCTCACGCACGAATGGCAGTTGTTCGAGTATTCCGCCTCCGCGCACTTCCAGCAGAAGATGGAGAATTTATTGCCGCGAGACTGATCGGGAGTGACGGATTCATAACAAAGTTCCGGTCGGCCAGAGTTGTTGCAATCGTAGGAATCATGGGCTTCATCCACATTAATCATAAAACGGCAATTCTCAAGATCAGCTGCATAGAAGGAATTTTGGGAATTCTTGGAAGTGACGAGATTGTCGCCGGTGCAGCGGATTGATTTCAAAAGGTTCGCAAATTTTCTGGGGAACCGGAGTGAAAACTCGCGGAATTCTTCTATTTTCTTGAGGAGCGAGTCACGATCAGAAAGGTTTAGTTCTTTAAGCTTGGTCAAATATTCTTCTTTGGAGTATTGCTGGTTCAAAATGCAGTATTGTTTGTTGCGAAGCCCCGTACACATAGTGCAATTGCTGCAACCCTTGAGATCGTAGCTCAACGTGCAATCAGTGCAGTCGAGGCAAAGGGTGCAATACTTTGAGTGGTAACACTTGTTGCATACCGAGAGTTCATAGGCGACTTCGGTGTTCCAAATAAAGAAGGAATCCATCACATCTTTGTCGTAGCACGCGTAATAGGAGTACAAACAGTTCTCGGTGAACCAGCCGCACACGCTCATATACGTGTTCTTGCTAAACGCCCAATCATACGCCCATTCGGAATTTGTGCTCGCAATCCCGTCGTCATTCTGAATCGAGAGCGCGGGCACGTTACTCCACAGTTCTTTTACTTGTTCAAAGAACGGCCGGGAAAAATCTATATCCTGCCCGTAGGCGAGGGGATTCCACTTGTCGGACCACCAACACTTTTGGCAATAGACGGGGAAACTTGTTTTTTCAGGGTAGACGGCGATGATGTTCCGCTTGCACAGATCGCACGTGCGCCGATAGAGGTTCCGTTCATTGCGCCAGAGGAGTTTTCGCTGATACCTGCACTCCGGGCAAAACGTGGGTGCCGGCACGCCGATTTTCTCGTAGAACGAAAAATCATCTTGCTCAATAACGAAAGAAGCGGAACAGTTTTTGCAGACTCGGGCTTCCGAGTTCATAAGATTGCTTTTAATTCGCGCAGGGTATAAATGACGAGTCTTTCTTCGGGATGTTTGTTCGAATGTTCGCGGTCGAGAAATATACCCTTCCACCCTCTTCTGCGAGAAGAAAGAATGTCATTTTCGTATGAATCTCCCACCATCGCGATTTCCTCGTTCGGAATCCCAGATTGTTTTTCGATGAATGCAAAAATTTCAGGTTCCGGCTTTACATATTCTTGTTCAAACGATAAAGAGAGGAAATCAAAATAATTACCTAAAGAGAATTTTTTCTGTATTGATTCCCAGCCATATTGCGAAGTATTGGTGATAAGTCCGAGTTTAAAATTTGATTGCCGAAGGTCCTTGAGCACTTCCAAAGTCTCCGGAAATAGTGCTACGTTGTCGCAAGAATTATTCCACAATTTACTAACTTCTTTCTCGATGATTGGATCTGTAACATCGAGTAGTTTCATTACCTCATGTATTGAAGCTTGAGTTGGTTGGTTCTTTCTTCTCTGCAAAATGTTCCTGGTCAGTTCATGAACGTTTGAAGAGGAAAGTTTCTCGGGATAGGCAAGCGCAAGCGGCTCCCAACAATCCTCCGTGGTAAGGGGTTTATTTACAAGCGTTTCCCAAAGATCAAAGCAAATAAGTTTTGTCATTCTATTTTCTACTACGCTACTTCCGCATTGTAACACTGCTCGCAGTAGATGATTTCCGGTCGGCTAGGTGCGTAGCTTGTTTTAAAAGTATTCGGGCAGGGGTTTGTTCCATGGAAATGAGTGGAGCCGTTCTTGTATTGACTAGTCGTTCCACCACACGCGCACGAGCGATCATAGAACACCGCTGGATTCCGCTGGCTCACGCGATCAGTATGCCGGCAATCAACGCACCATCGGGGAGCGGGGATGCCGAGTTGTTTTAAAAATTGGAATTCAGGAGCGATGAGGCGATATGCTTTCCCGCATCGTTCGCATTTCAAGATTTCTTTGAGAATTTCTTCGCCGAGTTCTTCAATGCTGTCCGGAATATCTTTCGCATCTTTCGTAGTTTGGTATTCGGTGGGATTTGGTTCTGCCCAGCGAAATCCTTGAGCCAGCGCCTGCTCTTTCGAGAGCGGGAAGTGATCGGGAGAAATCGTGTGGGTGTATGCAAAGGGAGAAAACTCCGGAGGGAAAAATTCACCATATTTGTATTCAATTCCCTTGCCGCTTGTTTCTTGCTTGCCCGCCGAAGCCTTGGCGAAGGAGGGTCCCTTGTTGCTTATATACGGCATCTCATTCATATGCCGAATTATTTTTTCCCGAAGTGCGGAATATTCCTCTTTGGAATATTGTTTGTTTAAAATGCAATATTGTTTTTTCTGGACGCCCACGCACCCGAAGAGGTCCGAGGAGCTTTGGCAGCAGATGCAATACTCCATATTCACTGCATTGTTCCAACATTCCCACGAGAATCGGATATTCGATCCGCCCCAGCCGCAAATCGCGGATTCGTAAATTTGCTCCGCATTGCAACCGAGGAGAGAAGTGTCGTAGCAATCCTTAGAGGAGGGGACTTGCGAATATTGGCAGTAACGGAGGTTTTCGCTCTCGCGGATAAGATAACTATCGCGCACGTTTTTGGAGTGGGTGATAAATTCGCCGCTCACATTCACATTCTGCACGCCTTGCATAAACTTATTCGGAAACTGGAGCCAAAATGCTCTCGCCTTCGCACCAGCATCCGAAAGTCCCTTCCACGACGAGAGATGAAGTTCTTTGAGCTTGGAGAGATATTCTTCCTTGGAATATTGCACATTGAAAATACAATATTTTTTTGTACGCAGGTCCACGCATCCGAAGCAGTTGCTGCATCCGCGGCAATCTTTCGAAAACCACATGTTGGTGCAGTTTTCGCAGCGGGAAGAGAAATGAGTTTCGTAACACTTCGTGAGCCAGAAGGAGCTATAGCAGCGTTCGCAATCTTGGATATGGGAATTGTCGAAGCACGATCCGCAGTGATCCACGCCATTCCCGTAGGCGCTGTCTTCGGTGAAGTTAGAGTTGAAGAGAAGATAGCAATTTTTGAGATCTGAAGCGTTGTCCGAATACTCACTATTCACCATCCGTATTGCACTGCCCGCGGGTTTCGGAACTTTTTGATTGAGTTCAAAAAGCTGCGCGAGAAACGGCCGAGAAAAGTCTACCTCTTGCCCGTACGTGAGCGCATCCCATGCATCGGTGTGCCATTCGTCATTTCTGAAGATGGTGTACCCCGATTCCGGAGGGAATAAGGTGAAGAGATTTTTGCCAGTAAGGCCGCTTTTCCCGCGGAAGAGTTTCCGCTCATTTCTCCACATGATTCTCCTCTTAAACCGGCACTCCGGGCACCACGTGGGTGCCGGCACCTTAAGCTTTTCATAAAACGAAAAATCGTCGGGCTCAATCGTGAACTCTTTGCCGCAGTTTTGACAAATCTTCGCCTCGAGATTCATCAGAGTAGTTTGATGAATTCTTCCAGTGTAAGTTCTGCCTGTACAATGATTGATTTAAGTGTTTTCGGCGCCAATTCTCCACCATGCCGGGGAATTACTACGTGAAGATGAGATTTTGCCACATGGCGAAGATTGATATGACTTCCAGTATTGTGGTGCTCATAAAATCCTGCGCGGAGAAGAACAGAAATGACTTTCCGTGCACTCACCCTCGGTAGTTTTGGCATTGTGTGTGCCCTTACACTTTTACGCTCACCCGAACGTGCGCCACTTCCTGCTCCTCCGGAATTTCTTCTCCTTCTTTTTGCAAACCGCCGAGATAACAGCGAATTGCATCTTCGGCCATCCGCCGTGCATCCTCAAGATCTCGGCCTTCGGTGACGAGTCCCGGTAAGGTGGGAACAGTTACGGTATACCCTTTGCGCTCGTTGCGCTCAAACACTGCCGTATATTCATAAATAGATTGTTTCACCCGTCGCATTTTCATAGGCTTACTATACCATTCATTCACGTGAATTCCAACTGAAAATCCTTACGCAATCTCCGCGTTATAACACTGTTCGCAGTAAACCACCTCTTTGCGCTCAGGAGAGTAAGAAGTTTCAAACTCATTCGGACACTTTCCTTCATGGTGCGGATGTTTTGTGGTGCACATGCATGAGCGTTTCCAGAGTCTCATCGGGTTTCGTTTCGCGACGCGAGCATAGTGCCTCTCGTTGGGGTGTTTTCGAGGAAGTGGTACATTCAATTGACGAAGAATACGAAGCTCTGCGGGAGCTATATTATATGCCCTCCCACTCGATTCATCTTCGATGATTTCTTTCGAGATAGTGTCTTCCACGTCCGCTATTCTATCAGGCAACTCGGAGGATTTTTTGGTGATTTCGTATTTGTTTATTTTTATTTCTTTCCAGCTAAAACCAAGTGCTTCAGCCTTTTCTCTCGGCAGGGGAAGGTAACTGTATGCGAGTGTTTCATTGTACCCAAAAAAGGAAAGCTCGCTTGGGAAAAATTCTCCATATTTGTAAGTTCTCCCTTTTTTATCAACATAGGGCACTTCCATCATTTGTTTTTTGATCCGTTCAGTCATCTCTTTATATTCGCTCTC
>CAZKRG010000033.1:0-9033 GCA_964555255.1 uncultured Candidatus Saccharibacteria bacterium | reverse complement strand
TTTTTTATAAATAGCCTTAACAAATGATCATCCGAAATAGAGTCTGGTCTTGCGATGTCCCGAAATGCAGAAACCCCATAATATTTTGGACATCGCAAGACCGAAACTACCTTGTCACTTGTTCCTTGTTACTTGTTGCTTATGCAAATAACCCTTATTTTTCAATGCTTTGCGGAACATTGACTTATTTCAAATATTATGCTATAACAACGACGATTTGGGAAGCTCTGGAGAAACCAGGAGTTTCTCAAAAGACAGCTTGTCAATTTCATAACGTCTGAAACGTCCGAATACCAAAAATTATGAATCCAAAAAAAGAAGAAGTCCGAATCAAACTCCCTCCGAAACCTGCTGATTCTCCTGAATCCGAGCAGCCCACCCCGGAACAGAGGGCGCAACTCGAGGCAGAAGAGCTAAAACGCCTCGAAGAAGAAATGGCGGAAGAAGAAATGGCGAAAGACCCCGAAGCCAAGCGCGAACGGCAAGAAGCTGAAGCCGAACGGATCCGCGATGAGTACCGGGCACAACACCCGTATTCACAAGATCCTCCGCCGACCAGAACTCCAAGGAATCCGTCGCGGGTTCGCAGGGCAGTGGCCGCCGCCAAGAAACTGTGGGCACTTGCCGTGATCCTTCTTCTCCTCGGCGTGATCAGTTGGATGGGGTGGCAAATGAAACACACTACTCCACCTATCTCTCGCCCGGGAACAAGCATGGCAGCCGGAACAGGAGGAGGAAGTCATGTGATTCCTCCTATCCCAACCAACGCGCCTGCGAGCACCGCTACTAACCCTGCCAGTGGATCAACCGTAGCGACCACTCCGCCTGCGCCCACCAATGCGCCGGCGAGCACCGTAACTCCACCGCCTCCGACCACCTCGACTCCGCCACCTGCGACTACTTCTGCGACAAACTCTGAACTCGCCCAACTGCAAAAACAGTTGGCCGAAATTCAGAAACAGCTCGCAGAGATGCGCGGAACGAATGGAGCAAGTGGAACTAAGGGAAACTCGGCGAAGGAAACCACCGACTCCCACAACGCCGACCACGGAAACGTGGTCGACAACAAGCCAACCTTCATGTTTTCCCCAACCTTCGCGCCCACCATCGCATACGGCGGCCCAGCTAAAACTGCGAGTGCCAGCAATGACACGAGCAGCGGCACAGCTCGCCAAGCAAAAGGTGGCGATCAGCACGTCAGTCTCCGTGGAAGTGCGACTGTAGCGCTTCCCGGAGATCATGGAAGGTCGCCGTGGGTGGTGATGGACGGGGACCCTCACCAAGTGCAGGTAAGCACCACGGGAGAAGGGGTCGTGGTCCATTACGCGAGCGCAATGGGGACCACGGAAAGGCTCACCCCTAGAGTGCCCACGAACCTCCTCGGGAAGTCATTCTGGTTCGAGAACATCGACCCAGACGACACGGAGGTCAATATACGGTCTATCATGTTTCCGAACTGATAGGGATTCGCGCAGTAAACAATCAACCAAAATCGGCCCTACCAAGAGATTTTTTCTCAAGGAGGGCCATTTTGTTTTTGCATAGCCTTACAAATAGGCCACCCGAAGTATGCGAACAGCGCACAGACAAATGGATGGATTTTATGTCTTGCGATGTCAAAACATTGCTGGATTCGGAATTTCGGGACATCGCAAGACAAATCAAAATCCCTCACCCCGACTATAGTCGGGGTTTTCTCCCTTAACTCAATCTTTATCAAAACTTCATTTTCGCAAGATACCCTCCTAAAAGCAGCAAATACACGCAATTTTTAAAAAAGAATACGTATGAAATGGATACTGCTCATTCTCGCTAGCCTCGCGCTCTTCTCGATTGGCGTCTTTATCGGCTACTTACTTTTCCCCGGACCGTTCCCACGCATACAAAATTTTTCACGCCTCACCAAAAATTCGGAAGACCATCAAATTGTTTCTCCTCCCCCAGAGACACCAGCGCCCGAAATAACTATCAACAACCAATTGAGTGTCACGGTAAACACTCCTGATATAAAAACCACCGCCACGGTTACGATACAAAACGGAAATACAAACCGCGGGAACGCACCAGCACCTTCCCTGACCAACACCCTCTCCGATCGGTTCATCACTGACGAGCAAGCCACGTTAGGATTCTCCAACAACGTGCTCCACCTTCCCGATATCGCGACCAATACCTGGCTCGAAATCCCTCTGGGAAACACAAACTATACCGATCTGGTGGCGACCCCGAAAGGAGCGACCACATTCGAAATATATCCTCAAGGAAATATCTTCGAGCAAATTCTCCAGGCGGATAACACCTGGGGAGAAGAAAAACTGACAAACCCAAGCGCCGAAGAACATCCCCATCCCGGACCGCTCCCGAAAGGAATCCGGTTTCGAAATCTCCCCACTTCCACCAACACCACGATGGTGCTGATGATATTCCGGCTGAAGTGAAGCAGGAATGACAATTTTACTAGAGCACGGCCCCCGAGAGGCAATCTCTCGTGGGCCTTTTTTGTTTTTTTGTGAGCACAAAAAACTAAATCCATACTTATACGCCATGGCGTATAAGTATGGATTTTCAGGACAAAGCGGAATATAATGGATATATGTCCAAGGGATTGGGAATTGTGCAGAAAAAAGTCCTCCTTCTGCTGCAAGCCGGTATTGTGCTAGGACTTGCATACACGTCTCAAAGACAACTAAGAGTACTGAAAGAATTGGATAAAGAATGGAAGAAGATTAATAGACAGGCGCTTCATCAAGCGATCCGTTCTCTCTACCAAAGCCAGCTAGTTACTATCCGCGAACTCGAAAAAGGAAAAGTGGAAATGATTCTAAGCAAACAGGGAAAACAAAAAGCAATTAGCTTTAAACTGGACGACCTCTCCATAAAGAAACCAGTGCGATGGGATGGCAGATGGCGATTGGTTGCATTCGACATCCCAAAAGAAAAGAAGAAGGCGAGAGACGCACTCCGATTTCATTTGCGCCGCCTTGGGTTCCATCCTTTGCAAAAAAGTCTCTTTGTATTCCCTCATCCTTGCGAAGACGAACTTGATTTCTTAATTGAATACTATGATCTTCGACCATGTGTCCGCCTTATCACTGCTCAAGACACGGATAATGCACTACATCTCAAAAATATTTTTCATCTCTAATCTAAAAACTAAATCCCTACTTATCCGCCATGGCGGATAAGTAGGGATTTCCACCTTTTCTAAATTCTAAACAAAAACGTGATAATCTAGATGATCACTACTCCCGCCACCCGATCGCCCGAATTCAAGTTCATAATCCGCACACCTTGCGCCGCGCGTCCCGTCTGCCGCACGCTTTGAAGTTCCGTGCGAATCACCTGTCCCTTCGCGGAAAGCGCGAGGATTTGTGTCTCTTCTCCGATTACAATTGAAGTCACCACCTTTCCCGTTTTCGTCGTGACATTCGCCGTGCGGATTCCTGAGCCGCCGCGGTTCTGCGTTTTGTACTCCTTGAGCGGTGTTTGTTTTCCAAATCCATTTGCCATCACCACGAGAAGCTTCGCAGTGTCTCCCTTCTTTACAATGTCGCACCCCGCCACCACATCGCTATTGCGAACTCGAATGCCACGCACCCCTGCGGCTCCCCGCCCCATAGACCGTACCTGAGATTCGGCGAACCGGATAGATTGTCCCTGCTCGGTCACGAGAATCACTTGGTCGCCCCCGGTTGAAAGCCGCACCCACTTCAAAAGATCCCTTTTCTTCAATGCCATCGCAATAATCCCGTTACGACGAATATTTTCAAAATCTTTAAGTGATGTCTTCTTAATCATCCCGTTCCTTGTCGCCATAACCAAATAGGTTGAAGGCTTTAGGTTAGAGGTTGTAGCTTCCGTCCCATTCCTTATTCCCTGTCCCTTGTCCCTGGGAACATTTACAATCGCGCTCACGTTTTCGTCTGAAGGAAGTTCGAGGAAATTGTGGATTGCCCTGCCTTTCGACGTACGGCTCGCCGCAGGAATTTCGTAGGCACGCGTCTCAAACACTCGCCCGCGATCGGTGAAGAAAAGAATCCGGTCGTGGGTATTCGTGTGGAAAAAATGGGAAAGGAAATCTTCCTCGGCCACATCGGAACCAATGAGCCCCTTCCCCCCGCGCCGCTGCACCCGGAAGGAATCCGGCGGCACCCGTTTCACGTACCCGCTCGAAGAGAAGGTCACAATCGCTTCTTCTTCCGGTACAAGATCCTCATCCGTCATCTCTTTCAAAGCTCCCGCCACCACCTTCGTCCGGCGTTCATCACCGTATTTTTCTTTAATCTCTGTGAGTTCTTTTTTAATCACTCCCATAATGCGCGCAGGACTTTTCAAGATAAGTATAAGTTCTTTGATAAGCTCGCGTTTCTCCTTGAGTTCGGCTTCGATCTTCTGCCGCTCGAGCGCGGCGAGCGTCTGGAGCCGCATTTCAAGAATCGCAGTTGCCTGCACATCACTCAATTTAAAAAGCTTCATTAAATTGGCGTGCGCCTCGTCACGATCTTTGGATTTTCGTATCGTTGCAATCACCCGATCAATAGCATCGAGCGCGATGGAGAGCCCTTCTAAGATATGAGCCCGTTCCTCTGCGCGTTTTAAATCAAATTGCGTACGCCGGCGCACCACTTCTTTGCGGTGTTCAAGATATGCTGCGAGCATTTCCTTGAGCGAGAAAAGTTCCGGTTGAATCCCGTCGCGGAGCGCAATCATATTAAAGTGAAACGCTTTCTCAAGATCGGAATGCCGATACAACTGATTCAACACTTTCTGCGGCGCCGCATCAGACTTGAGCTCCACCACCATGCGCAACCCCTCCCGCCCCGACTCATCGCGGAGGTCGCGGATCCCCTCCACTTTTTTATCCTGCACCAGCGAGGCGATTTGCTTCACGAGTTCGGATTTATTCACCTGATAGGGAATCTCGGAAACCACAAGATCAAACCCGCCACGTCCGCTCCCTTCGCTGCCGCGTTTCCGCTCCACAATATCCACCTTTGCGCGTGTAGTCACCGCTCCACGGCCAGTTGCATACGCTTGCCGAATCGCAGCACGATCGTAGATCACCCCCCCGGTGGGAAAGTCAGGTCCTTTTACGTGCTCCAAAAGTTCTTCAGTAGTAACTGCAGTGTTATCAGCGAGCACAAGAACCGCATCGATTACTTCCGAAAGATTATGGGGGGGAATACTGGTCGCCATTCCCACTGCAATTCCCAGCGTGCCATTAATCAACAAATTGGGAAGTTTTGCGGGAAGCACACGCGGTTCTTCACGCGTCGCATCATAGTTGGGGAGCCAATCCACTGTTTCTTTTTCAATATCCAAAAGAATCTCCTCGGCAATTTTCGAAAGTCGGGATTCCGTGTACCGCATGGCTGCGGGTGCATCGCCATCAATAGATCCGAAATTTCCCTGTCCTTTCACAAGAGGGTAGCGGAGGGAAAAATCCTGGGCCATCCGTACTAAGGTGTCGTAAATTGCGACGTCTCCATGCGGGTGATATTTTGCCATCGTTTCTCCCACAACATTCGCTGACTTCCTGAACTTCGCGAGATGCGTAAGGCCGATAGACCACATCGTCCAAAGTACGCGCCGGTGTACCGGTTTCAAACCGTCGCGCACATCAGGGAGCGCCCGCGCAACGATCACCGACATCGCGTAGTCGAGATATGATTCGCGAAGTTCGTTGACAATTTCCCTTTTTTCTATGTTTGCCATAGTGATAAGTAGTGGTAAGTAAACTGATTTTACTCACTTCTCGCTATAATTACGGTTATTTCGTAGGTTTCACAATATATTCTCGTGGTGCGCGAAGAGCACCCCCGATCCACTCAATGCCGCCCATTATACTTCGATAAAGCACTGCGCTTCCACGTTCCATAGTTCCCCAAAACGAAGGTTGTGTTTCCTGAGGCGTGGAAGAAATCTCGTTTTCCGTAGCGCGGGAAGCTACTAAGTTATTAAAGTAGAAAAGCCACACAAGGATGATAATAAGCATCACCACTGCGGAGGTGATAATGAGGATCTGTTTTTTTGTAGCATGATCCGCAGTTTGTATTCGTTTCAAAAATTGTTCCATAGATCAAGAGAACATTATGTTGTGACCAGGGCAATGGTCTTCGTACCCTCGATCGTTTCTAAATCTTTCTTGCGAAACACAAACTTTTCCTCGAGAGAGCCTCCCTCTCCCATTTCTTTAAGGAAGGATTGGGGGGATTTTTCATATGCGGGTATGACCACCTTAGGTTCAATTTGTCGAACCAATTTTTCTGCAATTTCATCGCTAAGATACTGATGTCCAAGCCGGAGAAATAAAACATCAGGATCGTTGAGCGCTTGGAGCAATTCACTGTCCGGTACATGAGCAAGAGTTCCAAGAAATGCAAAGGTGATTCCCTCCCAGCGCATAAGATATACCGTGTGAGTAGTATTAGCCCTGCGATTCGCGCCGATGGGAATACCTTGAATCTCAATTCCTCGTGATTCATATTCTCCAGGGTGCGAGAATTCCACTTTAGCACGAGGTATTTTGGGAAAAGTGCTATCCATCGCGGTCCACAACACCACGTCGCCTTTAAGACGATTCGAAGGAGGATCCACTAACACCGAGATTTCTCCACTTTGAAGGCGAAATGAACCTTCGCCAAGATAGGTAATAACCACGGAGACAGCATACCGGAAATTCTGATGAAAATCCAGTCGGAATTTTCAGTGTGCACTCCACATGACAAAACTAAAATCTCAGAAAAAATAAAAGCAGAGATAGTCCGCTCCTTGCTTTTTTTACTCGCGCCGGTATAATTCTGGGACGTATGGGAGAGATCCAACCAAAGTCATTACAATCAACACTCCTCGAAACCTTAAAGATAGCGGTGCCTTCAAGCGAATGGCCTAAAGAAGGTAGCGTAGCGGAAGTAAAACTCCTCCGTAAAACCGATCGGCGGGCGTTCTTCGATATGGGGAAGTTCGGCACAGGTATCGTCTGGGGGATAGAACTTTTGAACGCGAAAGAAATTATGAAGGAATTGCAACCGGGCAACACAGTGCTCGCAAAGATAAAATCACTTGAATCCGACGAAGGATATATTGAGATCTCTCTCGCGGAAGCTGGAAAGGAGCGTCTTTGGCAACAGGCAAAGGAGCTTATGGAATCCGGTGAATTGGTGAGGGTAAAAATTGTGGGCGCGAATGCGGGAGGCCTCACTGCCACGCTTCTCGACCTCAAAGCATTTCTCCCTGTCTCGCAGCTTTCACAAGAACATTACCCACGGGTGGAGGATGGCGATCGGCAAAAGATTTTAGACGAGCTTAAAAAATTTGTCGGCGAAGAACTCACCGTGAAAGTCATTGATGTGAATCCGCGTCACAATAAATTTATTATCTCGGAACGTGAAGTGGTAAGTGGCAATATAAAGGAACTTTTGAAAAAATATAAAGCAGGAGATGAAATACAAGGAATCGTCACCGGAATCGCGGATTTTGGTGCTTTCGTGCGGTTTGTGGATGAGCCACAACTTGAAGGGTTGATTCATATTTCAGAACTCGCGCATCACGTGGTGGACAACCCGAAAGAGATACTTAAAGTAGATGAGACGGTAAAGATAAAAATAATTGATATCCGCGATGACGGCCGCGTATTTCTTTCGCTCAAAGCACTCCAATCTGATCCGTGGCTCACCCTCGGGGACCGTTTCAAGAAGGGAGAAGAAGTGGAAGGGAAAGCCTATAAGATTAATCCCTTCGGTGCCATCATTGACTTGAACGGTGGCATTCAAGGCACCGTGCACATCGCTGAATTCGAATCTGCAGAGATAATGAAACAGAAACTCCCAATCGGAGAGATGCAGAAGTTTGTAGTGGAGTCGGTGAAATCTGAAGAGAAGCGAATTATTCTGAAACTGAAAAAATAGAACGGAGGCAGTTCTCTAAAGAAAGGCACCGCTCTCTAAAATCCATAAATGTCCGCCGTAGCGGGCATTTATGGATTTTTACTTTTAAAGACGAAAGATGATGATGCAAAAAATGATGAATGAGTGAAAATCGGAAAGTATCACCGACGTACTTATCTGGTACAAAAAATTGAAGGATTGAAAGAAATCATGTAAGCTTGGACTGCCATTGTTTTGCCGCGGTAGCTCAGTGGCAGAGCATTCGCCTGAAGAGCGATTGGTCGTCAGTTCGATTCTGACCCGCGGCACCAATTAGCCACTAGTGGTTAGTGACTAACGGCTCGAGAAGATTGTGACTTTAAGGCCGTCAAAGGAACGGGCCAGATTGGAAAACGGTCGAAAAACTGTTCGACCAAATCATTTCCACAATCATTCTTTTTTAGAAAATTTCATTATCAAATCGCTCACTGCCTCATCTCCTCACCGCCGAAGAGGAATTTGTAAAATAACAAGCGCGATACCAATATGTTTGCCCGCCAAAGCCCTGAGTTACTTTAATAAGTGGTTTAATAAGTGAAGTGAAATACTTGACAGTTCAGTCAATAAAACAATGATCGTTAGCTTTGAGCGATGGCAGGCGGGCGAATGATACGAATAACTCTGATAAAACCGGAACAATTTTTATTTAAGTGAAATGATACAAGTTGTTAAAAAATTTTTGGAGTGGATACGTCTGAAAGAAAAACTCCACTACAATACTCATCTGCCGCCACAGTTTGCTGAAAGAGAAATCTGGTAGGCCTCAATCGGCGAGAATATTGGTAAAGAAATTAACGGCAAGAGCAAACTATTTACGCGATCAGTTCTGGTTTTCAAAAGCTATCGAAGAAACCTTTATGGGTATTCCGACTACCCCACAAAGCCGCAAGGGTTCGTGGTTTGTGAGCTATGCCAACTACCAAGTGTTATAATACTGTCACAAGCGAGAGTTATTGACGCGCGCCGTTTATCTAAAAAAGTTCCTCCCTGTTTCCGGGGAGGCCGCGGCGAAAGTATTGCTGGTATATATTAAACGTCGAATAAGTCAATGAGTTACAAAGAGTTACAAAATAGCGCGACACCCCGATAGTGCAGCATAGCTGACTAC
>CAZKRG010000032.1:0-9557 GCA_964555255.1 uncultured Candidatus Saccharibacteria bacterium | reverse complement strand
ATCGGCTGCCAAAATATTTTCGGGTGTGTAGGTCTGCGCAACAAACAAAACTGTATCTTGAACCGGCAATATTCGAAGGAGAAATTTGAAAAAATGCGCGCGCAGATCATTGAGCATATGAGCGCGATGCCGTATGTCGATCGGAAGGGGAGGGAATACCGTTACGGAGAATTTTTCCCGACAGAATTATCACCCTTCGGTTATAATGAAACCGTGGCGCAGGAATATTTCTCTTTGAGCGAGGCAGATGCGAAAGAAAAAGGATTCTCATGGCGAAATCCCGAACCACGCCACTACACGGTCACCAAAAAGCCGGAAGAGCTTCCAGAAAGTATCGAGGGAGTTTCGGAAGGAATTTTAAAAGAAGTTATCGGTTGCACCCATTCGGGGGAATGTAATCACGGTTGTACCACTGCGTTCCGGATAGTTCCTCAAGAATTGCAATTTTACAAACGGCTGAATCTCCCGCTTCCAAAACTGTGCCCGAATTGCCGCCACTATGCGCGCCTCACCCAACGGAACCCGTTGAAATTATGGAAGCGAAAGTGTGTATGTAATGGAGCAACTAGCCAATGGCGACTAGCGACTAGTGAATACAAAAACACTGCGGCACATTCTCATGGGAATAGGCCATGCTCTAACGAGTTCGAAACTTCGTATGCACCAGAGCGTCCAGAGATCGTGTACTGTGAAAGTTGCTACCAATCGGAAGTGGCATAAAATAATCACTAATATTGATCAATGATCAATCCGGGAACACGAACGTGCGAGGGTTGTGGGAAGCCGTATACGATCGAGACGGAAGACTTGGATTTATATAAGAAATTTGACGCCTCTCCGTCGGAGGAATGTCCCTATTGCCGATGGAAGCACTTGCTGTCGTTTTGGGCGCTGGGCAAATTTCGAGTTGCCACTTCTGCACTTAGCGGAAAACGGATTATCACGATACTTCCTCCGAGCGTTCCTTTCCCGATTTATGAGCGGGAAGAATTTGTCTCGGATGCATGGGATCCTCTTTCGTACGGAAGAGAGTATAACTCCTCGCAAAATTTTATAGATCAATTACGCAAATTACAATCTACTGTTCCACGCCCGCATCAAACAGGTATGAAAAATGTAGATTGTGAATGGACGGATGATTGGTGGGAATCTCGTGAGTGTTATCTTTGTCGATCTGGTCTCCGGAATGAGCATTTAAGCTATTCATATCGGGTACTTGATTCAAAGAACTCCATTGATCTCACATACTCCTATGATATGGAGCGATCATATGATTGCCTCCACTGTTTCAAGAGTTACGAACTCCGCCATTCCTTTCACTGCCGAGACTGCTTGAATAGTGCTTTTCTCTATGATTGCCGAAACTGTTCGAATTGTTTCATGTCCTGGAATTTGCGGAATAAACAATTTTATATTCTAAACCAACCATACTCAAAAGAAGGTTACTTCGAAAAATTGAAAAATTTTGACGTAACCTCTTACGCCGCTGTCGAGCGCTTTAAGCGGGAATTCTCGGAGTATATCCGCAAGGATGCTGTTCATCGGGCTGATTATAATGTGCAGACTACGAATTCTACCGGCAACTTTCTCACGGAAAATAAAAATTGCAGCACTTGTTTCTTTCTAGATAAATCTGAGAATTGCCGTTCATGTTTCCGGGGTTACGGTGGAAAGGACTGCATTGATATGGCGAGTTGCCTTTCTGAAAAATCCGCAATGGGAGCCCTCGATCAATGGGGATATGAAAATATTTGTAATTTGTATACCGGGTATTGCCGTTACAGTGCATATCTTGATCATTGCGAGGAATGCGAATATTGCTTTGGCTGTGTAGGGTTGCGAAAAAAGAAGTATTGCATCTTGAATAAGCAGTATAGCGAAGGAGAATATGCAAAGCTTTCTCAAAAAATCAGAGATGATATGAAAAAGAGGGGGAAGTGGGGAAAAATTCTTCCCGGCATCATTTGCCTATTCGGGTTACAATCTGTCGCTCGCCAATTTGTTTTTTCCGGAAACGAAAGAAAAGGTGATTGCAGAAGGAAGGCGTTGGGAAGAAATTCCCATACAGGAATACGAGGATGCAATTCCCGCGGAGCAGTTGCCGGATACAATCGAAGAGGTAAAAGATGACATTGTGAAACAGCGGATCATCTGCCTGGAAACAAAATTGAGCTACAACATCGCGCCGCAGGAACTCCAATTCTACCGCGCGCACGGAATTCCTTTGCCGCGTCGGCATTTCGATTGGCGGACGTTGGATCGATTTTACCCGATGACCAAAATGATCTATCCGAAAAAGGGGACATGTGCGATCTGCAAAAAGAAAATCGAGCATTATTACGCGCCGGAGTTGGGATATCAAAAAATCGCGTGTGTAGAGTGCTATCAGCGCGAGGTTGCGTAGCGACTAGCGAATATAATAGCCACTAGGGGATTTAAAAAAAGTTCAGGTCTGGCCTCTGTGTAAGAGCCAGACCTGAAGAGGGATATAGGATTCACTTCTTGAGGTAGCTCACTTGGTCCACTAGGAAGAATATTTCCTCCTGCGAAGTACTCGAGACCATGGTGACCAGACTGTTATCCACCTTCTTTATCAGTCCGGTGTTGGAACTTCCGTCCTTGAGACCGATGGTCACCTTAATGGATACTCCCGAGAGTTTACTTATTAGCATTAGCATACCTTTTCCTTTTTGTTTTGCGGTCCCCTGGCGGCTACCAGGTGCTCCATGCACTTTACGGTCGTACGTGCTAGAATGCAAGCAATTCTAAAAGTTTGATGAATTTATTCTATTTTCCATTTTCTACTTTCTATGAGGAACGTTCTCATCATCTACCACGGCGATTGCCCCGACGGTTTCAGCGGCGCCTGGGCGGCGTGGAAAAAGCTCGGTACCAGGGCGGAATATTTCGCGGCAAAGCGGAGTCTCCCGTTACCAAGTGTGAAAGGAAAAGAAGTATATTGTATCGACTTCACCCCTCGGCCAAAGGAAGTGATGGAGAAAATAGCGAAAGAATCCTCACGGCTTGTGTGCATCGATCACCACATCTCCGCAGAACCACTTCTCCCGCTCGCGCATGAAAGCATATTTTCGATCGAGCATTCAGGCGCGGTACTTGCGTGGCAGTATTTTCATCCGAAGCAGTCCGTGCCCGAACTTTTGAAATATATAGAAGACACGGATATTTGGAAATTTAAGCTCCCGCATTCCAAAGAGATGAGTGCGTATATTGCCTTGTATGATTTTGATTTTAAAGTGTGGGAGAAACTCGCGCGGGAATTTGAGGGTGCCTTGAGTCGGAAAAGAATTCTCAAAGAGGGAACTGCGGTGTTGCGGTATAAAGAAAAAGTAGTGGAAGAGCTCGGGGGAAAAGCGCGAGAAGTGAAATTTGAGGGTAGAAAAGTGCTCGCGGCGAATTCGCCGATTCTCCAATCGGAACTCGGACACGCGCTCGCCTTAAAACACCCTCCGTTCGCGATCGTGTGGCGAGAGCAAGAGGGAATGATTTCCGTATCGCTCCGCTCGGACGGGAATGTGGATGTCTCTAAAATTGCAGCAAAGTACGGCGGAGGAGGGCACAAGGCCGCCGCGGGATTCAACATTCCGCTCGGGAAGAAGCTGCCATGGAAGTGAGCTCGGTATGTATTGCAGAGGGACGCTGTCTGTGGCGGACTGTCACAGCAGCTTTACTCTCGTGCCGTCGCACTGCGAGAAACCCTCTGCGATACATACCTTCGCTTTGTCTATGAATTCAGAATCGAGAAAATGTCAAAACTGTAAGCAGCAGTTCACGATCGAACCGGAAGATTTTCAGTTTTATGAAAAAGTATCCGCCTCTGGCGGAAAAGTCCCGCCGCCGACATTTTGTTTTGATTGTCGCGTGCAGCGGCGGATGGCATTCCGGAACGAACGGAATTTGTATAAACGGCCGTGTAACGTGCCCGGGCACACGGAGCAGATTATCTCGATTTTCTCCGGCGACAAGCCCCAGCGAGTATTTGACCAGCAAGCGTGGTGGGGAGATTCGTGGGATGGTACCACCTACGGCCGTGAAGTGGATTTTTCTACGCCGTTCTTCACACAACTACAGAAATTGTGGGCGGAAGTGCCGGACATCGCGCTTTTGAATATCAATCAGGTAAATAGCGAATATTGCAGCATCACCGAGGGGAATAAAAATTGTTATCTCGTGATCGGTGGGGATTTCAACGAGAATTCAATGTATTCCACGTACGTGTTCCGAAGCAAGGAATGTCTCGATACGTATTGGGTGAGCGACAGCGAGCTGAATTACGAAACGGTAGATTGCATTTCTTGTTCTCGCCTCACCTACAGCCGCTATTGCAAAGGGTGTTATGATGCGGCATTTCTCTTTAACTGCAAAAACTGCCACGATTGTTTTGGATGCGTGAACCTCAAAAACGCTTCGTATCGCATTTGGAATGTCCAGTACACGAAGGAGGAATATGAAAAGAAGAGAAAAGAAATCAATCTCCGTAGCGCGCGGGAAGTGGAAAAAATTCGAGAGCAGTTCGCGGCGCATATTTTAAAATTTCCGCGGCGTTTCGCCTACATTGTCCGTGCGGCAAATTCCACCGGCGATAACCTGGATGGTACCAAGAACTGCCGAAAATGTTTTGATGTGTTCGGCGGGGGAGAGGATTGCACATATCTTTGGCTCGCGTATTCAAAAGTGAGCGACTGTATGGATACCGACCGAGCGGGACTGAACGCCGAACTTATTTATGAAACCTCCACGGCATATCCGGGGAATGGCGTATATTTTTCCCGATTTGTGTTCTCTTCGCGTGACATTTTCTATTCGTATAATATCCATAATTCTGATCACTGTTTCGGATGCGTGGGTCTCCGCGATAGGCATTACTGCATCCTCAATAAGCAATATTCAAAGGAGGAATGGGAACAAACTGTAGTAAAGCTGATCAAACACATGAACGCGATGCCCTTGGTGATCAAGAGAAATGATGGGACAGAAATCATCTATAAATTCGGAGAATTTTTCCCTGCGGAAATCTCGCCGTTCGCTTATAACGAAACAGTGGCGCAGGAAATCGCCCCGCTCACACGGGAAGAAACGCTCGCGAAAGGGCTGAGGTGGAAAGAGCAGAAAAAGAGAAAATATGCGCCAACACTTACCGCAGAAATCATGCCAGATACTATAGATGAGACGAGAAATGCGATTTTAAATGACGTAATTGAATGTGTGCACAAAGGGGGATGCAATGACCAATGCACGCAGGCATTCAAACTAATTCCCGAAGAACTCACATTTTATCGGCGCATGGGCGTGCCGATTCCTCGCCTTTGCCCAAACTGCCGGCATTACCGCCGCCTTCGCCAGAGAAATCCGATCCGGCTGTGGATACGAAAATGCCAATGTGGTGGCACACAATCTGAAAACGGTGTCTATAAAAATTCCGTAAGTCATCACCATGGTCCTGAATCTTGTTCGGAGTCTTTTGAAACTTCGTACGCTCCCGATCGCCCGGAGATCGTGTATTGCGAAGTATGCTATCAAGCAGAAGTGGCGTAAGAAAAGAAAATAGAGAAAATAAAATTGGTAAAGAACGGAGAAATGTTTATAATTAAGAGGCAATCATTATTCACACAAGTATAAAACAATAGAGTATATACTTAAGTATATGGATTTTCAGGAATTGCAGGAAGAAGTAGTTGCCACCGCGCTGCGGTATGGAAAAGAGTACGGGATAGAAATTGATGAAGATTTCGCGTTGCTTAAACTCTACGAAGAGGTGGGAGAGTTAGCGCAGGAAATATTGATCCATCGCAAAAAAAGCCGTCCGGAGAAGCACAAGGATACAAAAATTTCTAAAAGAGAGGTGGCGAAAGAGCTCGCAGATATAGTAGGTATGGCAATTGTGAATGCGCATTTATTAGAAATTGATCTCGAAGAAGCAATAGATAAAAAGTGGATTAGTCAAGAATGGCTAAAAAAGGAAAAATGACCGGAAGTGGAATTGAAATATGCGAAATTTGTAAAAACCAATTTGCAATCGGATCGAACAATTTAAATTGGTACCAGAAATTCGGAGTATCGATCCCCAAACTGTGTCCGGCCTGTCGTGCGCAGCGGCGACTCGCATTCCGTAACGAGCGCGTGTTTTACAAACGCGCGTGCGACAAGTGCAAACGGGAGGTGATTTCGATGTATAGTCCGAACAAGCCGTATCCAGTGTGGTGCTACGAATGCTGGTTCGCGGATGATTGGGATGCCACGCTCTATGCCAGGAATTACAACCCCGCAAAGCCCTTCCTCGAACAACTCCAAACGCTCTATGAAACCGTGCCAAAGGTTGCGTTGATTTATATCCGTAGCGTGAATTCGGAATATGTGAATATTTCGGCTGACAACAAAAATTGCTATATGCTCGTGGAGTCCTCCAACAACGAAAACTGCACTCATTCCTATTGGATTCAACAGTGTCGCGATTCGGTAGATCTCTCGTACTCTCATCAAACCGAATTGGCATACGAAAGTGATGACTGTTTCAACTCGTACCGGATTTGCTACAGCAAAGGATGCCACGATTGCCGCGCCTCCTATTTTCTCTACGACTGCAGGGGAGTGAGCGATAGCATCGGGTGCGTGAATCTCCGTAACAAACAGTATTGCGCCTTCAATAAACAATTAAGCAAGGAGGAATATCAGAAGTTTCTCGCGGAAGCCAAGCTCGACACCACAAGCGGCGTAGAAGCGATGCGAAAGAAATTTGAGGAATTTATAATGACGCAGCCAAGAAAGTACGCCGAAATCATAAACGCACCGCGCTCCAGCGGTAATTACATGAAAGATGCTAAAAACTGCGTTGAATGTTTCCACTGCTACGAAGCCGAAGATTCCAAATACGGCGAGCACGTCTGGCGAAACGCGAAGGATTGTGTGGACGTGAGTACCGCGGGACGCAATGCGAATATGATTTATAACTCCATCAACGCAGGTATTGACGTGGCAAATTTCGTATCCGTAGCGCAAGGTTGGACTTCCACCTTTTTGGAATATTGCTGCAACTGTTTCAATTCGAATCACTGTTTAGGTTCAATGGGGTTACGGAAAAAGGATTACTGTATTTTGAATAAGCAATACACAAAAGAAGAATATGAAAAATTGCGAGGTGTAATCGTTGAAGAAATAAAAAAATCAGGGGAGTGGGGCGAATTCTTCCCGGTTTCAATGACGCCCTTTGGCTACAACGAAACCGTGGCGCAGGAGCAGTTTCCTCTCACAAAAGAAGAGGCGAAGAAATTGAGGTATGCGTGGGAAGAATATCCTCGTGGCACCTACGGAAAAGAAACGAAAACGTGGGATGTAATTCCGGATTCCATCGAGGAAATAAATTTTGACGTTACGAAAGAAATTTTTGTCTGCACGAATTGCAAAAAGAATTACAGAATAATTCCGAACGAGATCCAGTTTTATAAAAATCTCCAAATCCCATTGCCGCGATTGTGCCCCGATTGCCGCCACGCGCGCCGTATGCACGCGCGCGGCCCGAATAGGCTCTGGAATCGGCAATGCATGTGTAAGGGAGTGGTTAGCGACTCGCCACTAGCGACTAGTGAGTATCAAAATACAGCGACACACTCTCATGAAAATAATCTATGTCCAAACGAATTCCAAACTCCTTTCGCCCCGGATCGAAAAGAAATTCTCTACTGCGAAGACTGCTATAATCGGGAATTTGCATAGCTACACAATCCAACGACATCGCAAGACGTTATATGAGAAATGTTTGCAAATCCTTTGAATTTTAGGCATAGTAAAACCAGTAACAAAGGCCGAAACTTATAGTGCATTTATGGTCCTTATTTATACCACATGTAAAGATACGGCTGAAGCCACAAAGATTGGCAAGATTTTGCTGGATGCCAAATTGGCTTCGTGCGTAAATATATGGCCCATTCAGAGTATGTCCTACTGGGAGGGAAAACTCGTGAATCAGCTCGAAGCGGGTATGTACATTAAAACAGTGGAACATCACATCGCCGAGATAGAAGAACTGATCGAGAAAACCCATTCTTATGCAGTGCCCTATGTCGGAGCTGTGGAGGTCCGACGCTTCAACCGAAAATATCGCGAGTGGATGACATCGGTAGTAAAACCCTAAACATTTCTATGAAAATCGAATTTGCAAAAAAGCCCCTCGATCATGATCTCGGGGGAGCCAAAGTGTTTGTCGTGAAAGAGGGGAGTCCGGTCCGGACGCATCCGTTTTTTAAAATGCTCTCCGAAGAAGACCAAAAATATTTAGAATCCGCACTTGCGGCCACCACCGTGAACGCAGCTTCGTTGCGATTGCTTATGCTACCCTCGAAAGCAAAGGCGTGTATTGTAGGTACTCCGGCAAAAAATAAATTTATTCACCGCAAAGCAATTCTTGCCGCGCGACGAGTCATTGCACTTGCACGCGGAGAAAAAATAGCTCATCTCACGCTTTTGCTCGAAGATTTCACTGTAGCGCGGGTGTCACCGCAGGAAACGGCGACGGTGCTTGGCACGCAGCTTGAGCTCGCCAATTTCGAATTCATCACCTATAAAACCGCTCCCAAAGAAGGTTGGAATTTTGTGGAGCATGTGGCGGTAGTTTCCAAATCAAATTCCCAATCGCTTCGCAAGGCGCTTGAGGCGGGCGCCGTAATAGGAGAAGAAGTAAACGGCGCGCGAATGCTCTCAAATATTCCTGGAGGAGACATGACTCCGTTTCGCCTCGCCGAAGCAGCGGTGGAGGTGGGTAAAAAATATGGATTCAAAGTAACCGTGATCGACGAAAAAGAAATCACAAAACTCGGCATGGGCGGCATACTTGGAGTTTCTCGCGGATCAGTAGAAAAGCCGCGATTTATCGTGATGGAATACATAAAAGGAAAGGAATCCGAGAAGCCAGTAGTGATTGTTGGAAAAGGAGTTACTTTTGACACTGGGGGCCTCAATTTGAAACCGAGCCAAGCGATTTATGAGATGCATATGGATATGTCCGGCGGTGCGGCCACGATTCACACATTCGCGGCCCTTGCGCGGTTGAAAGTGAAGAAAAATATTATCGGATTGATACCGGCAGTAGAAAACATGCCCTCGGGCTCGAGTTATCGCCCCGGTGATGTGTTAAAAACGATGTCCAAAAAAACAATTGAAGTAACAAATACCGACGCGGAAGGCAGAGTAATTCTTGCCGACGCACTGGAATATGCGAAACGATTCGATCCGCGGCTCGTAGTAGACATTGCAACACTCACAGGAGCGGCAATCGTGGCGCTGGGTCAACGAGCTTCCGCAATTTTTTCGACCGACTCACGCGTGGAAAAAGAACTTCGTGCAGCGGGGGAAGCAACGGGAGACTTTGTCTGGCCATTGCCGATGTGGGAAGAATACGAAGACGATGTGAGAGGTACCTTTGGCGATGTGATGAATTCGGGCAAGAGCCGCTGGGGAGGGGCAATCGAAGGTGCAGTATTTCTCCGTCAATTCGTGCGAAACGCCGACGGCAACGATGCCTATCCCTGGGTACACCTCGACATCGC
>CAZKRG010000031.1:0-10000 GCA_964555255.1 uncultured Candidatus Saccharibacteria bacterium | reverse complement strand
GGTTCTTCGCATGTCTCTATTGTATCAAGAAAGAGGTGGTTTTCGAACAGCGCTATGGAGTGCACGCGGGACACTATGATATTGCAAGAATTGGAATTTCTCTGCAAAATCGGGTATTCTGTAGCCAATGGCAACGAAAAAGGGGGGTAATGGAGAGGGTCTTATGGAGAAAATAGTGAGTCTTTGTAAACGGCGCGGATTCATCTTTCCGGGTTCGGAAATTTATGGCGGACTCGCGAATTCTTGGGATTACGGCCCGCTTGGAGTGGAGCTCAAAAACAACATTAAGAATTTTTGGTGGAATCGGTTTGTGCGCCGACGCGATGATATCGTGGGTATTGATGCCGCGCTCATTATGAATCCGAAAGTGTGGGAAAAGAGCGGACACTTGGAAAATTTCAGTGATCCTCTTGTGGAATGCAAGAAGTGTCACGCGCGTTTTCGAGCTGACACTATTGATCTTAAAGGGACTTGCGAACAATGCGGTGCTCGTGCGCAATTTACCGAGTTTAAACAATTTAATTTGATGTTTCAGACGTTCATTGGTCCCGCAAAGGAATCGGCGAATGTTGCGTATTTTCGTCCAGAAACGGCGCAGGCGATGTTTGTAGATTTTAAAAATGTATTGGATACGACTCGCAAAACGTTGCCGTTTGGCATCGCGCAAATCGGAAAAGCATTTCGTAATGAAATCACTCCCGGAAACTTTATTTTCCGCACGCGCGAGTTTGAGCAGATGGAGATTGAATATTTTATTGAGGAAAAAGATTGGGAGAAATCCTTTGAAGACTGGCGCAAAGAAATGCATGCATGGATGGAGGCCGTGGGTATTGATGCGAAAAAGGTACACGATGTGGAGATTCCCGACGGTGAGCGCGCGCATTATTCAAAACGTACCGTGGACTTTGAGCTTGAATATCCGTTTGGACAAAAAGAACTCTATGGATTGGCGTATCGCACGGACTTTGATTTGAAAAATCATTTTGCTGAAGCGCCGTATAAAGATACTAAAACTGGCGAAGCTCTCTATCCGCACGTGATCGAACCCACATGGGGAGTGGACCGGACGTTGCTTGCAATGTTGCTTTCGGGCTATACAGAGGAAAGTGACCCCGTAAAATCGCCTTCTGGCGACCACGGGGCAAGCCGAGTATTTTTGAAACTCAAACCACAACTTGCACCCTATAAAGCCGCAGTGTTCCCGCTTCTTGTGAATAAACCCCAGCTTGTGGAATTTGCCCGGAAAATTTACACTGATCTTCGGCAGGAATTTATGATCGCATGGGATGAGCGTGGAAATATTGGCAAGCGATATTATGCGCAAGATGAGATTGGAACTCCTTACTGCATCACTGTGGATTTCGATTCACTTGAGAAAGGGGATGTGACCGTGCGGGATCGGGATACTGCAAAACAAGAACGGGTGAAGATTGAGGAGTTAAAAAGTTTTCTACGGGAGAAAATTTTTGGTAACTAGTAATTAGTAATTAGTAATTTCATGCATTTTGTCGTACGTGGAGGTAAACCTCTTCAAGGAGAAGTAAAACTTGCAGGGTCGAAGAACGGAGCTACTAATTTGATGGTGGCGTCGCTCCTTACCGATGAACCGTGCACGCTTTATAACTTTCCTTCGATAGGGGATACCGCGATTACCGGGGAGCTTTGCAAAAAGATAGGGAGTTCTATCACGGTGCGGGATGGAGTTGCAACTCTTCACACTCCGCATATCAAGCAAAGCAGAGTGATTGAGCTTTCCCGGAGAAATAGAATTCCAATTCTCGCAATGGGTCCTCTTCTTGCACGCGCAGGGGAAGCAGAAGTTCCTATTTTGGGAGGTGATAAAATTGGCCCCCGGCCGGTGAATTTTCATTTGGAATCTCTCCATGCGCTTGGTGCCGAGATTACGACAACTGAAGAAAGCTATATAGCTCATGCTCCTCATGGACTCCATGGGGCGTTGATAGAGCTTCCCTTTCCTAGCGTGGGGGCAACAGAAACCATTATCCTCGCGGCGGTACTCGCGAAGGGTGAGACTATCATTCGCAACGCGGCATTGGAACCGGAAATTATTAGTATGGTAAAAATGCTCCAGAATATGGGAGCGATTATTGAGTTGGGGGCGAATCGGGATTTCTATATTGAAGGTGTGCCTCGACTGCGGGGAGCTGCACATGAAATTATCCCGGACCGCAATGAGGCGGTTTCTTTTGCCTGCCTTGGAATTGCAACGAGAGGAGAAATTTTTGTGCGTGGTGCGATGCAGGACCACCTCATTACATTTTTAAATGTTGTGAGGCGATTAGGAGCGGAGTTCAAAGTGATTTCGGGGGGAATTGTTTTTTCTCGGTCGGGGGGTTTGCATGCGGTGTCCGTGGAGACAGGCACATATCCCGGGTTTATGACCGATTGGCAGCAGCCACTTGCAGTACTCCTCACGCAAGCTACCGGAATTTCTCAAATTCACGAAACTATTTGGGAGGATCGGTTTACGTATGCAGCGGAGGATCTTCGGGGATTGGGAGCTCGCATTGAGGTAAACACCGAGTGCCCTCCAGGGCAGGCATGCCGATTTGCCGGTAAAGGATTTAAACATGTTGCTTGGATCGAGGGACCCTCTGATCTTAGAGGAGCTGGTAAGGTTCTCCGTGTGAGGGATTTGCGTTCGGGAATGATTAATGTGATTGCGACGCTCGTTTCTAAGGGACAAGCTGTTATCGAGGGAGTGGAGGAAATTGATCGGGGGTATGAACGAATTGATGAGCGACTGCGGATGCTCGGAGCAGATATCGTGAGAGAAGGTTCTCCTGCAACAAGTGTCTCGGAAACTGGATTTGTTTTTCGCTCTAAGGCGGTTTCTTAAAAGCAGAAGCTGCCTCCAGATTGGCAGCTTTTGTTTTTTTTATTTTCCTTATCTCGCGCAGGTAGAGCTACGAGGAGGATGGTTCCGCGTCTCTTGTTCCAAGCGGGTTATAAAGATTCCGACATTGTATGAGATGAAATACATACTCAAATGAGGTGAGGAGCATGCCGCAGTAGGGACATTCTCCAATATAAAGCCGCGGATTGTCGGTTACCTCTGTATCCTTTGAACGTTGAGAGTCACAGTGAATTTCCAGACTTAGTATATCCATATTATCCTCCTTTGGTTTTGGTAAGAAGCTGTTTTTAATCATATATCTCTCTGGAGTGAAGAGAGGATGTAAACTAACCAACCGATTGACCAATGCGGTGTTTACGCGTTAAAGTATATGCATTGCAGAGTTTTACCTTTCATGTTTACGACCAAAATAGGTATTGATCTAGGAACTGCGAATACGGTGGTCTATGTACCCGGGAAAGGATTTATTATCAATGAGCCTACAATTGTGGCACTTTCAAAACCTGATAATACCGTGCTTGCAGTAGGACTTGAAGCAAAGGAGATGATCGGACGCACGCCAGATGAGATTGTGGCATATCGGCCGCTTAAGGATGGAGTAATTGCGGATTATTACATCACGAAGGCGATGCTTACCTATTTTATTGCCAAAGCGCGGGGGAGATTTAATATCTTTCGCCCTGATGTTGTCATCTCCGTTCCTGCGGGAATCACGCAGACGGAACGGCGTGCGGTGATGAATGCTGCGCGGGAAGCAGGTGCACGATCGGCATTTGTAGTACGCGAGCCGGTACTCGCTGCGCTTGGCGCAGGAATTCCCATCAATGCGCGATCGGGCAATATGGTTATTAATATGGGGGGAGGAACGTCGGAAGTAGCGGTGATTGCTTTGGGAAACATTGTTTCTTGGACTTCGCTTCGGGTAGCAGGGAACAAATTTGATCAAGCTATCAGCGACTACATCAAGAAGAAATATGCTCTTGCAATTGGAGAACAGAGTTCGGAAAATGTGAAAATTCAAGTTGGAGCCGCAATTCCTTCTAAAAATAAGATGGAGTATAACGTACGAGGACGTGATCTCTTGAGTGGGCTTCCTAAAGATGTGACAATCACTTCAGATGAAATTGCCGAAGCGCTCAATGCACATCTCTTGGAGATTGCCTCCTCGGTGCAGAATGTGTTTAATGACACGCCACCAGAGCTTGTGGCAGATATCATGGAGAAGGGAGTGATTCTTTCTGGAGGGAGCGTCCAACTTCATCACTTGTCTGAATTTTTTGAGCGATTTTTGGGAGTGCCTGCATACTTGGCGGAAGATCCTCTTTTTTGTGTGGCCCGAGGCACAGGAATTATTTTGAATCATCTGGACACGTACAAGAGAACCTTGCTTAATAAAAGGTAGAAAATAGAGATATTGAAGAGTTTCTACTTTCTTATTTCTCGTAGCATGATCATTAGGCACAGTCGGATTATCGGGATTTTGAAACGTCTTACTGATGAGAAGCGACTTGCCCATGGATATATTTTTTTTGGGCCGGAGGGAGTGGGAAAGAAGTTAGTGGCCATATCGCTTGGGAATTATTGCGAGAGTGGGGATTTTGCTCCAAACACCCGCGCGTTGAATGATATGCATCTTACCGAGCCGGACGAAGCGGGGAGTATCGGCATTGATGCCGCAAGAGCAGTGAAATTATTTCTTTACGACCGTCCGAATGTGAGCGCGTATCGGTTGGCCATTGTAAACGATGCACATTGGATGACGCCGGAAGCACAGAATGCGTTGCTTAAAGTGGCGGAAGAGCCGCCTTCTTCGGGAGTTCTTATTCTTATTACTTCGGATGACGGAGGGTTGCTTCCTACGCTTCAATCCCGTCTTCATCAGTTTTACTTTGCTCCTGTTTCTGACTTGGAACGTAGGGTTTCTCCGGAGCAATCGGAGCTTGTGGAACGTGCGGATCAGTTCCTCAAAACTCCGGTGACTGGACGACGGGAATTTGTGAAAAAACTTATTGCTCCGCCTGATTTCAATCTCGTAGTTTTTCTGGACGCGTGCATAAAAGTGCTTGCTCAAAAAAAAGTTCAAAGCACTATGGATTATGCTTTGTGGCACCGGTTGCTTTCATTGCGAAGAGAGGCTGTGCGTGGTAGTCTGAATGCGCGGTTGCAGTTATTAGCACTTGCTGCTGATCATTAATTTTCTATGGATACTGAACTTCTTCTTAAAAATTTTGCTGAAGAACTTAAAGGAGCAGCTACTCAATTACAGGAATCTCTCCGGCTTATTCAGAGCGGGCGGCCTTCGATAGAACTCGTAGGGGATTTAAAGGTGAGTTATTTTGATCAGTGGTTTGCAGTGAAACAACTTGGTACTCTCGCGGTGTTCCCACCCCGCGGAGTTCAAATCACAGTATGGGATAAGGGAACAATCGGACCCATTACAAAAGCAATCGAAGATGCGAAGGTGGGACTTACCGTTTCTACCGAAGGGCTTACAATTCGTGCGAGCCTTTCGGCGCTTTCAAATGATCGGCGTGAAGAGCTTACAAGGGCAGTGAAGAAGGAAGTGGAGGGGGTACGGATTCGCGTACGTGCATTGCGTGATGAGGCAAATAGAAAAGTAAAAGCGGCTGAAACTGAGAGTCAAATGAGTAAGGATGTTGCTTTCAAAACCAGAGAGCGATTACAGAAAAATGTAGATGAGGCGAATCGCAGTTTGGAGATGGCACTCAATGCAAAGCTTACAGAGCTGGGGAGTAGTTAATTCAGAATTCAAAGGCAAAATGCAAAATTACCTTTGAGTTATTACCTTCATGATTAGTGCGCTTATCATAGTTATAGGACTTTCCCTGCTTATTGTAGGGCATGAGCTTGCCCATTTTACGGTGGCAAAACTTTTTCATATTCGGGTAGACGAATTCGGGTTTGGTTTCCCTCCAAGAATCTTGGCGTGGCGACGGAAAGGCGATGAGACAGAGTACAGCATCAACTGGCTTCCTTTTGGGGGGTTCGTAAAAATTGCTGGAGAGAATTTAGAAAATGACAAAGAGCGAGGAATCCCGAAAAACTCCATAACGGGAAAGGCAAGCGACATGGGGGAGGTGGAACGTGGGCGGCTGTTTTACTTTCGCCCTGTGTGGCAACGATTTTGTGTTATTGCGGCAGGAGTAGTGGCAAATTTCATTTTAGGATGGTTCCTCCTCTCCCTCGTACTTACGGTGGGAGTTCCTTCTGCAGTGGTAATCACAGGTGTGGCAGCAGGATCTCCTGCAGCACAAGCGGGGCTTTCTTCTGGAGATGTTTTCCGGGGGTTTTCTACTGCGGATTCGTTTATTACCTATGTGGATGCATATCGCGGTGTTCCTGTGAATTTTCGGATCCTTCTTCCGAATGGAGAGAAAACAATACAGATTATCCCGCGAGTAAATCCACCGCAAGGGCAAGGGGCATTGGGAGTGGAACTTACGGAGACAGGGGAACCGCCGATGTCTCTTTCTACAGCGTTAGGGCAAGGTTTTAGACAATCAATTTTGCTTGTGGGGCTTACCTTTCAGGCGCTATGGGATATGTCTCGGAATTTCTTCGTTTATGGATCCGTGCCTTCAGATGTAGTGGGACCGTTGGGAATTATTTCTATTGCCGGACGCTCGAGCCAAATTGGGTTTATCTATCTTTTCCGGCTTTTAAGCTTAATTTCTTTGAATCTTGCAGTCATTAATCTTATTCCTTTTCCGGCGCTTGATGGGGGGAGGTTACTCTTTATTATTATTGAGAAAATCAAGGGATCACCAATTCCAAAAAAAGTGGAAAGTGTTGTGAATAGTTTTGGGTTTGTGCTGCTCCTCGTACTTATGGTACTTGTGACCGTGCGCGATATCGTGAGGATTTTCTAGAAATATGACGTCGCCTCGCGACTCCCTCGGGGACGGGTGATGTTAAATATCCTCGCTTGTTCCTTGTTGCTTATCTTCATGTATGGCAGGTTCCGCCACCGTTTTTCAGGAAGTACTGTTGATGATATTCTTCCGCGCGCCAGAATTCGCCGGCGGGGAGGATTTCGGTGATGATGGGTTTATTTTTGTACTGTGAATTTTGCTGCAGCTTTTCCTTGGAAGCCCGCGCGAGTTTTTCTTGTTCGGGAGAGGTGGTGAAAATGGCCGAACGGTATTGGGAGCCCACGTCGGGACCCTGGCGATTCGGGGTCGTAGGGTCATGATTTTCCCATAATATCTTGAGAAGTGTTTCGTACAAAATTTGAGAAGGGTCGTAGGTGACTCGCACCGCTTCCGCGTGGCCTGTATAATTTTCACATATCTCTTTATAGGTAGGATGACTGGTGTGTCCACCGGTGTAGCCGACTTCTGTCGAAAGTACACCTTTTTGAGTTCGGAAAAGTTCTTCTACTCCCCAGAAGCAGCCCGCGGCGAATATTGCAACATGTAGATTTTGACTTGCCATAGGAAATAGTATAATGAATTCTACATATGTTCTCAAAGCTCTTGCGTTATAAGGACTGGGGTTTACTTTTCCTCCGGTGTATCATAGGAATCATATTTATTTATGCCTCGGTGCCGAAGCTCACCACGACCCTTATTTTTTCGGGTATGCTCCATCTTCCGTATCTTTTAGTGCTCGTAGTGGGACTTGTGGAGCTTGTGGCTTCGCTTGGACTTATTTTAGGAGTGCGAACGCAGGAATCAGCATTTGTATTGGGAATTGTGATGTTGGGGGCAATATATTTTAAGGTATTCGTTTGGGGAATCGCGTTTGCTGCAGTCAATACCACCGGTTGGGAATTCGATCTCATTCTCCTTGCTGCACTTATTGCGCTTCTTAGTGTGGGTGGCGGTGAGTTAACTATTGCCCGATTGCAAGGTGATAAAGAACATTGGGGACGTTCCCATTAATTTTTTTTCGTTTATATTATAAAGGTCGCCTCGTTTTTTATTTACTTCTATGGCAGAAGAGGAAAAGGAAGGGGAAACTTGTGAATCGTGTGGACATTGTCATAAAGAAGACGGCACGTGCGATTGCGGGTGCCAGGGGTAATTTTTAGATTTTGGAACTCTGAAACATTCCAATCCCGCTACAGCGGGATTGGAATGTTTTTTAAAGTTGGAGTGCGGCGCCGATCATAACGGCTGCGCAGACGAACCGGACGAGATAGACTTTGAGTGTATGTTTTTCAAGTAGTTGTGGAGCGAATATAGAGGAGAGGAACGCGAGAATCATGGAAAGCGGGAGGGCGATAATGGCCGAGGCGATACTCACATTCATTGAGTAAGCTTTATTTGCGGCGAGTACTCCTATAGTGCCGGCAAAAGCAATTACGGCGAGGTAGAGGTAATTTTTGAGAGGTACTTTGGAGATCTCTTTTCTAAAGAGAGGCACCGTCACGAGCATCCAAATTTGTGCGAAGAGCATGAGCCAGAATGTAGCGTCCCAATAAGAAGTCTCAAGTACCGCTTTCTTCGTGAAAATAGAAAGCAATGCGGTGGAGAGAACACCCAAAATGCCGAAGATTGTGCCCTTGCTTAGAAACGACTTCAGAGAGAATTTTTCGTCCATGGTCACCACTATCCCAAAGAAGAAAATAATTCCGATCAGAGTATATTGTTGTGGTGTTAACCATTCACTCAAAAAGAGTGCGCCGAGTCCCGCGACAATAGGAGTACGAAAGCTATATAAGGGCACGAGCACGGTCACATCAAGATGATATACGGCGAGAATGTAGAAGATGCTTGCGGTTGCGTAAAATACAGAAGCCAATAAAATATTTTGTGAGTGGAGAGGTATTCCTACTCCGCCCCGTAAGGCAAAGGGAATGGCGAAGAGGAGGATGAATAGGCTCCAGACAAAATTTGAAAGCCAGGGATTTCGAATTGTATGTTTACTTGTGAGTTTCAAGGAAACAGCTTCGAGGCCGTACATTATTGAAGCAATCCAGGCGAAAAAAGTGACGGACATAGAAGTTACGCTACTTCCGCGTTGTAGCAGGATTCACAGTATATTATCTCCGGGTGATTTGGAGTGTAGGAAGTTTCGAATGAAACTTCACAATGACGATCGCCGTAGCTGTGACTCATCGTGTTTTTATATACTCCATTTTCCGACTGTGCTCCGGCGCATTGGCAGTTTCTTTTCCAAAGCTTCCTAGGATTTCTTTTTGCAAGTCGTTCCTGAAGGCGACATGGGAAACACTTATGCGGGATTGGTAAGTTGAGTCGGCGGTAGAATTGTAATTCTGCAGGATTAAGTCGGAATGCGGTGGCGCAACGGAGATGCTTTTGCTTTTCTACTTCAGAGTCTTGCGAACTGCAGCTTATGATTTCGTTGAGGATTGAATCATTTACATCCTCGATATGCGCAGGTAATTTTTGGTGCGGCAATGTTACTTTATAATTTCGGGCGTCGTGGTCGTACCATTTCCAACCATGTGAAAGCACCTGCTCTTTCGTAAGTGGAAAATAATCTTGCGCGAGCGAATCATTGTAGGGGAATGGAGAAATTTTTATAGGGAAGAATTTTCCCCATTCTCCCGTATTTTTCATATGCGCGATAATTTTTTCCTTCAATGTTTTATATTCCTGTTCAGTGTATTGTTTATTGAAGATACAGCGCGATTTTGCGCGCAGCGATATACAACCAAAGATGTTATTGCAGTTGAAATTAAGTTCTGAATAGTATGAATCCCGATTATTCCAGGATTTTGCCATTGATATGCAATTAGCGCCCCAACCTGCTCCTTCCATTTCGTAATCTAATTCGTTGTCGAGCGTTTCGGTAAGATCTCTGCAGTCATGCGCTTCCCAGGCGTCTTGAGCATATGACAAATTTTCGGAACTGCGGACTTGGAATCCGTAACGTATATTTTTACTAACACTTATGTAATCACCGCTGCAGTTTGCGTTTTGAGTGCCGTGGTAAAACTTTGTAGGGATCTGGAGCGAAAGTTTGTAAACTTTTTCTTTGAACTGGGCAATATTTTCGGGTGTCCATTCTATTACTGCCAACCTTTTTTCATACTCCTCTTTTGTTAGTTGTTCATTAAACCAACAGTACGATTTGTCACGCAGACTGACACATCCGAAACAATTACTGCATCGTCTGCAGTCCTTAGAAAAA
>CAZKRG010000030.1:0-10467 GCA_964555255.1 uncultured Candidatus Saccharibacteria bacterium | reverse complement strand
CGTGAACCCAAAAACCTCGTTTCTTATTGCAAAATAAGGGATTAACAAAAAAGAGCACGGTATAATGAAAGGAAAACGGTCTTGCCAACCACTTTTCCTTCAAAAACTATGCTCTCTTTGCAATCTCACCATATCACGGACTTGTATTGTCTCATAGATGATCTGCTTCCACGCCCTGTGCACAACACACAAGGCGGATGTCCCGCAAACTGACGACGAGCGAATTGGTCACGCTTCTTGTCTGGAATACGCTCACTACTCGTCAGAAAACCTTGAAGCAGGTGCATGCATGGGCGCTCCTGTATCATGCGAAAGATTTTCCCAAATTTCCCCGCTACAATGGATTCCTGGCCGCATGCCACCGGTGTATTCCTGATGTTATTTTCATGCTTCACATCCTTCTCGCAGATGACGCCGCGGCGCGCATCATGGATTCCACTATGCTTGAGGTATGCAAACTTTTCCGGGAAGACAGCCATAAAGTCGCGAAAAGTATAGCAAATTTCGGCAGGAACCATCAGGGGTGGTACTATGGATTCAAACTGCACGCTTCGATTGATGGAGGGGGCAGATTCTCGGGACTCGCGTTTACTCCTGCGTCATTTCATGATGCGCAGCTTATGCCCTATATTCTGAACTGCCACACGAAATTTGCAGGGGCGATACGCTCTATGGGGCGAACGTGATGCGGCGTCATGTGTTTGAAGCATACGGCACGATTGTGATCGCACCCCCTCATCCAAAGCAGAGAAAGAAAATGATGACTGCATGGCAGCATCTGTTTTTGAAGGTGAGATCAAAAATTGAATCGGTGTTTGACTTCCTCAAAGAACATCTGCAGCTCGTCTCATCATTTCTTCGCTCGACACGAGGATACCTTTTACACTACGTCCGAGTTCTTCTTGGCTATCAGGTGATGATGCTTTGAAAATCAAAGCAGAACGAGGTTTTTGGGTTCATGGAATTGCTATTTTTACTTAAGTTCTTGAAAACATTGGAATAAAGAGTGGCTCGCCCGCGAGAATTTGACTAAATTATATAATTCAGTATAAATATGACAGTTTCAGCAGCTTGAATTCTTTGGGTGGTTTTCACCTCGCGTGGAGATCATTTTCTCGTGCCTCGTGCGCGGGACTGCTGTATTTCGACAACAAAAAACAGGTTATGAAGACAACACAAAAAACGCAGAATACAGCCTTTACCTTGATCGAACTCCTAGTCGTTATCGCTGTCATTGCTATCCTTGCCAGCTTGCTTTTGCCAGCGCTCGCGCGGGCGAAGCATAAGGCGCGTGGGGTCGGCTGTATGAATACTGAGCGACAGATGATCGCCCAGTTTTATTCGGATATAGGCAATTCAAGGTGGGATGCTTTCTTTCCTTGGATTGATAGTTGGCTGGATGGTGGGCGGTTACCGAAAAATCTTGTGTGTCCGGAGACTATTTCGGGCACGAACGAGGGATGGGATAACACGGGGAACGAGTCCTCCGGCACATTGGAAAGGGCTTGGAAGATTGGAATCCCCTACTGTAGTTACAGTTTTAACGGGGGTACACCAGGGTATCCGATCGAGAGCCTTAATTCGTCGGAGGCTCCTTATTGCCTGGATGGTACGCGTATCTGGGCAAATGTTGGGCCATGGGATCCCCCGGCTACCGACCTCCTCTTAGGGAGGAAAAATGACCTTTCCGACGAGGGTATGGCATCAGTTTGCATTCCCCGTCATGGAAACCGGCCTCGTATCATTCCTCGGGATTGGCCGGAGAACAAACCACTTCCCGGGGCGGTGAACGTCGGATTTTTCGACGGACATGTTGGGCTCACAAAGCTCGACAACCTCTGGTTCCTGAAGTGGAACCCAAATTGGGAAGTGCCGCTCAGACGTCCAGGATTAGGAAATTAGGGAGATGAAAAACAACAACTGGCCCCGTTTGTTCGCAAGAACAAACGGGGTTGTTGCTTTTTGGTATACTTAGAAATAATGTGTTGGAGAAAAAGTGGGACATAGTCTATAGTTCGGAAAAGCTCGCTAAGTTTTTTGGAGTGCGGAAGGAGACAATCCAAGAGTGGTGCAAGAAGGGAAAACTTCCGGGGTTTAAGATTGGAAAAGAATGGAAAGTGCGTGTGCGGGATCTTGAGCGGTTGATTCAAGGAAAAGTGAAAGCAACAAGTTCGAAATCCGATGCGTCGCGATTGTTTTAAAGGAATTAAATGAATACCTTTCAACTTTTAGCTCAACCGTGGTGGGCTAATGCACTTATTCTCGTTCCTTTTGTGGGGTGGTATGTGTGGCACCGAAAAGGAGGGCTGTTTTTTTCGTGGAGAGTGCTCCTTATCACTTTTATTTTTGCTGTCGCATTTGGGTTTGTGGAAGCATCGGTGGTCATTTATTTTCGTGCGGCGGCAGGGTTGTTGCCGGGTTTTGGAGGAACTCTTGCTGACATACGAACATTCGCATCACCCGTGTATAATCAAGCGCAGGCTATCAGCCAGTTTCCGGCGAGTCTTTTTGCGATCGAATTGATGCGCGAAGCGGCTACGATGGTGATCCTTGTCTGTGTTGCACTCCTCGCGGCGAAAACGCCAAAAGAGCGATGGGCAATTTATTTTTGGACATTTGCTGCGTGGGATATTTTCTATTACGTGGGACTTTGGGCGACGGTGAAATGGCCTTCGTCACTCCTCTCTCCAGACGTACTTTTCCTTATTCCCGTGCCGTGGATTTCTCAAGTTTGGTTTCCATTACTGGTGAGTGCACTTGTTATGATTGCGGTGGCTGTGGCAAAGAGAAAATCTTCTTGATTCATGCTTATTATCTTTGGCATCGTGGGGTTGCTCATCATTTCATGGGCGATTTGGCTTCGAAATGAACGGCGGCAAGATTTTTGGTTCATTATCGGTGGACTTTGCTTGCTCGTGTACAGCGCGAGCATTCGGGATCCTATTTTTATCATTTTGCAAATTGTGTTCATCGTCTCGGCGTGGTGGGAACTTCGGAAATTAAAAAGGCAAGTGTAATAGCGTCTGTGTCTTGCAATGTCCAAAACATTACAGAATTTTGAATTTCGGGACATTGCAAGACGTGGTGGAAAATATGATATACTATTCGCATGAGCTGGCATATTTATGCACTTTTTGGCAGAGTAATTTCTAACGATTGACAAAATTTTTGTATCGGCGAGCATTAGTGCAGTGCCTCTCACTTCAAACAGCGGTGAGGGCGGAAAGGAAAAAAATGAAATTGAGCGAGCAATTTTCGCTTCAGGAAGTGGTTGAGGCGATGATGCGGCGGAAATCTGTTTCAAGGAAACCCATCAGCAGCTATGAGAGCTTACCGTTTTCGCATGGGCTCATCTTGCGATGGTGCCCTTGGTGTGGAGTTGAAGTGAAACAGGGAATACCTGTGCCCACAGACATCGGTGATCGGCTACTTGACCAGTGCCCCCACTGCAACATTTTGCTTCGGTGAAATCCAATCCAAGAAACCGGAGAGGAGGTTGTGCTCCTTCCCCGGTTTCTTTTTGTCGGTTATACCTTCACCGCCATCGGATTCGATTTTGCCAAGTCCTTTCGGGTGTCAAGACGGATTGGAATGGGGAATTGATTTTTCAGATATCAGGTTGTATTGGGAGAGACTCACTACACGTCGTAAATTAGGGAAGCCCCGCAGCATTGAGAAGATGTAATAAATCGTCATGCACCACTCCATTCGAAGCCACAAAAAAGTTTTCATTGAGATGCCATGGGTTGCCTCGAAGATCGGTAATTTTCCCTCCAGCTTCTTCCACAAGAAGCGTTCCTGCCGCATAGTCCCATTTGGAATTTCCCAAGCACACAAATCCTTCAGTGCCTCCGCGAGCGAGGAGTGCAAGTTCGAGCGCTGCGGTGCCGACATAACGGTAAGTTTTTACATAGTTTGGAGCTTCGCGGAGAAGTGAAATAAGTTTTGACTTAATCTCTGACCCTTTACCCACTCCTACGCTAATCATGGCGGCCTCTTTGCCTTGTGTGGAAACTTTTCGTTGCACGCCATTACAGAAAAGACCTTTTCCTCGTTCTGCATGTATGAGGAATTCGAGAAGTGGGTTATATACTACTGCGCCCATCACGCGGCCGTTATGGAGGAAGGCAATCGAGATTGCCCAAAGAGGTAAGCCGTTCACAAAGTTTGCGGTTCCATCCAAGGGATCAATCACCCACGCATATAGTGAATTCCCTTGCAATTCTCCGCTTTCCTCCGCGAGATACGAATGTTTTGGATATTTTTTTTTGAGTATGGATAAAATTACTGCCTCGGATTCTCGGTCGGCCTTTGTAACAAAGGTCGTATCGTTTTTCACTTCATGTTGCAATTCCGTTTCAAAATAACGGAGGAGTACTTCGCCACCTTTTTTTGCAGCTTCGATTGCGGTTTGCAGCATGGGTACTTATAACCTGTATTCCCCTTGGCGGGCGAGTGAGGTTTCTTTCACTCTCACTCGAAAGATTTCTTGGGCCTTCGCCTTATTCTCCGCCTTGCCTGCCCAGGCATCCATCACAGGATCTTGGAGTGCTCGGGCATAGGAAAAGGTCAGCTGCCATGGATACGGTCCCATCTTTGCTATTGCGTTCAAATTTTCCGTTGCTTCTTTAGGAGATTGGCCGCCGGAGAGAAATACCACGCCGGGAACTTCTTCAGGCACCGAGGCGCGAAGGGCACGGAGAGTTGCGGTCGCCACTTCTTCAGGGAGAGCTTTCTTCCCGAATTCTTTTCCGGGGAGCGCCATGCTGGTTTTAAGGACTATTCCGGAAAGCTCCGCGCGATATTTTTTGAGCATTGCAAACACCACTGCAAGCGTGCGGATCAGCACCGCTTCGCTCTTTTCAATGGAATGGCTGCCGTTGATCAATACTTCTGGCTCGATAACAGGAAGAAGATTTGCTTCTTGCGCGAGGGAGGCGTAGAGCGCAAGTATATGTGCGTTCGCTTCGAGACATTCGTCGGTGGGAATTTCTCTTTCAATCCTTATAACCGAACGCCACTTTGTAAACTCCGCACCGAGGGCTGCATATTCCGCGAGACGTTTATTGAGATCATCGAGTCCCTGACTTATTTTTTCCTCCGGAAATCCGGGAAAATTTACAAGTCCCCTATCTACTTTAACTCCCACAGTGATGCCTCGAGATTTCAAAAGATTGGGAAAGGCATCACCCTCATCATTTTTTTGCCGAAGTGTTTCATCAAAAAGGATGACCCCGCTCAATCCTGTTTCAATCTCGGGTGCGGTGAGGAGAAGATCACGCCACTGCCGCCTCATTTCTTCGGTTTGAGGAATGTTGCGCGCGGCGAGCCGTTTGTCGGCAGTCCCTACACTTTCGTCTGCAGCGAGGATCCCCTTCCTTGGAGCAAGGAGTCTTTTTACTACCGCTCGCAGTATATGAATGTCCATGTACTTAGTATAGTATGTGAAAAAGTTCCCGCAACTATTCGCGCCATCTGAAGATGGCGCGGGTGTGTCTCAGGTGAACTTAGTGAATTCTCCCCATGGCAATGTGAGAAATCTCAACGGGAATATCCACGGGAATGGGGGAATCCAGCGGCACTTTTCTTCCGCGTACCCATGCTTGCCAGAAGGAATGTCCGGGTCGGAGATATCCTATGCGCGCAAGGGCACTCGCGATAGTGGTTCCTCGCTTCACGTGAAGTATCTGTTCCATATCTTTGTGAACTATACGAATAATAGCAGTCATATTTTTTTCTTTGGAGGTAACTATTTACAAGGGTAAAATTTTTTCTCAAAAATGCAAATAAGTACCCCGTGCCACAAAACTAGAGAGAACTCCCCTCTGGCCTTGATACGCGATTCAATTCAAAACAACACCCAGCCCCTCACTGTGAACAGTGAAGGGGCTGGGTGTTGTTTTATTACTTCTACTTCGCTTTCACCACTTTCTCCGCCTGTTGGAGCTGAAGCGAAAGAATTTTCGAAGTGCCATCGGGTCCGATCGTCACACCATAGAGCACATCCGCGGCTTCCATCGTCGCACGGTTGTGTGTGACCACAATAAACTGCGTCTTACGGGCAAATTCTTTGAGTAAGCCGGCGAATCGGCGCGCATTACGCTCGTCGAGCGCAGCATCCACCTCATCGAGCACCAAAAACGGCGGCGGGCTCACGGAAATAAGCGCGAAGAGCGCCGCGATTCCCACCAAACTTCGCTCGCCGCCGGAAAGAATATCGAGCGAATTCGCGCGCTTCCGCGGCAGTTTAAACTCAATATCAATTCCTTCATTCCCCGCTTCTTCTTCGACATGCGGCAATTCCCCAATATGCTCTCTGCGATCGTCTTCTCCGCTTCCAGTTGTTCCTTGTTCCTCGTTACTTACCACTTGTTTTCTGGCTATTTTGAGCTTCGCATGTCCACCTTCAAACATCAATCCAAAGAATTTATCAAACTCTTCGTTAATCTTATGGAGCGCTTCGGTAAATTCAGTCTTGATTTTTTCCTCTAAGTTGCGGACGAGCATACGCAAGTCCGTGATCGCTTTTTTTAAATCTTCTCCCTCGCGCGTCAAGAATTCGAAGCGAGTCTCTGTCTCCTTGGCTTCTTTCATCACTGCTTGATCAATTTCCCCAATCGCCGCAAGTTCACCTCGCAACCGGAGCATCCGTCGCTCCGCTTCGTTTCGATCACTTGTCGCATGCCCCATGTCACCTGTCACTGATTGAAATTCCTCCGGCTTTCTCCCAATCTGGGCAATTTGCCGCATAAACTCCTCATGACGCAACGTGAGTCGTTCTTTTTCTAAAAGAAATTTCTGATACCCTGCTCGCCACGCTTCAAGCGCGTCCCGCGCATGTTTCACTTCTCTCACTGAAGCGGTAAACGTTTTATAAAAATCTTCCTGACTCTTTTCGAGCGATTGCTCGTCTTTCCTCAATTCGAAAATGGTTTTCTCAATTCCCCATAACTCTTCGGTAAGCACCGTGAGCCGCTCCCGGATTTGATACTTCTCAGGAGAAACTTCCCGCGCCACAGGTTTCGGCACAAAAAGAGACTCAAGTTCCGCGAGTGCTGTTTGCACCGCACTTTGAAGCATCTCCAAGTCCGCTTCTTCTGCTTCAAGAAGCGCTTCGCGCACGCGCGCCACTACACTCATAATTTCCGCTGCCGGAGGAAACCTATCATCTTTTTCCTGCACTCCTCCCATAAATTCAAGCTGTGTCTCAAGTTTTGCAAGTTCCCGCTCATACTCTCCCTTTCGGGAAATAAGCTCCTGAATCTTCTTACGAAGATCCACGAGGGTTTTCCGCTCCTCCGGGTGACTTTGCTCAATTTTTTTCTCTTTACCTTCGATTTCTACAAGCTGCATCTCGAGCAATTCCCCCTGGGATTGATGTTGTATTTCTTCCTTTTCTACACTTTTCAATCCTTGTGCAATTTCATGCCATTCAGTACCAAAATACCAATCCTCCAACATTCGGAGTTCCTCCTCAAGCGTTCCCCGCTTCTCCCATCGGCTCGCCTGCCGACGCAACGAGCGAAGATGCGGACCAACCTCTTCGACAAGCGCACTCACTTTCATAAGATTCTCTTGTGATTGTTCAAGCCGGCGCTCAGCGTCCGCCCGTTTCAATTGATATTCACGAAGCCCTAAAATTTCTTCAATCATTTCCCGCCGCTCCGCAGGTGCAACACGGATGAAAAGGTCGCTGTTTCCTTGCGTTACAACGATAAGCCCTCTGCTCCCCAATCGCGCCCGCGCAAAAAAATCCACAAGATCGCGCAAAAGCACCTCAGCTTTGTTCACAAAATAGCGGTTCGTGCCATCACGTGCCACTTCCCGACGCACGGCTACTTCTACCGTATCAATGGGGAAAAAATTACCAGTATTCTCAAAATGCAAACTCGCTTGCGCCATCCCCGCCCGTGTCCGCTCGGGAGTACCGGCAAAGATAAGGTCCTCCACCTTGCCACCGCGAAGATGTTTTGCATCCCGTTCACCGAGAAGCCACCGAATTGCATCCACCACGTTTGACTTTCCAGAACCATTTGGCCCCACTACTGCAGTAATACCATGCGGAAAATCTAACACTGTTTTGGCAGCAAAGGATTTGAAACCATTCAACTCCAATCGTTTAAGGAGGTGCATACTTATATTTTACCGTATTTTCTCCAATGCCTTGCGCGCTGCCTCAATTTCCCCTTCCTGCTTTGAACTCCCTTCGCCTTCCGCTACAAATTCTTCGCCGAAATACACTCCTATCTTAAATATTCGCTTGTGTGCCGGCCCGGACTCTTCAAGCACACGGTATGTGGGAGTAATTTTTTTGCGCTCCTGTATAATCTCTTGAAGTTCACTCTTTGAATCTCGATAACTTCCCGTTTTTAAAATCTCCCCGAGCCGACTCAAAACGAACGTGTCGATGAATTCTTTACTCGTTTCAAGTCCTCGATCCAGATAAATTGCTCCGATCAACGCCTCCATCGCATTAGCAAGAATCACCTCGCGCGCCTTTCCTGAATCGCGGTTTTCACCACGTGACATAAGAAGGAATTTATTGAGTTCGATTTCCTCCGCCACACGCGCGAGGTGCTGATAATTCACAAGTGCTGCGCGGAGCACCGTAAGTTTTCCCTCGGACAAATCAGGGAATTTATTATAGAGCGCCTCACTTACAACAAGCTCAAGTATTGCATCACCCAGATACTCAAGGCGCTCATTATGTCCATAAGACCAATTGGGTTCTTCATTCAAGTATGAGCGGTGTGTGAGCGCTGCGTAATATAAATCGGTATTCTTGAATGAAACACCTACGGCTTTTTCAAGCGCACGAAGATCCAAATCTTTCATGGTTTGCTAATGAATATCTTTTTTGGAGAGTGATGCATCGTTCGCTTCACGTTTTGCATGTATTTCTCGAAATATGGTTCCCAACACTCCATTCACAAACCGTGCCGAATTGGGGCCACCGTAATTTTTAGCAATCTCAATTGCCTCATTGATAGCCACCTTAGGCGGCACTTCGTCGGGATCAGCATAGAGAAGTTCATAGAGCCCAATACGTAGAATATTCCGGTCGATAATCGCCACCTTGTCGAGCGGCCACTCCGGCGCTACTCGTATAATTGTTGCATCGATTTCCTGAAGATGATCGGCGATCCCCTTTAAAATACGCCAAGCAAAATCCGGCTCATCGATCCCCGAAGCAAACTCCTGAAGGTTGCGTTCCAAAATCGCCACAAGATCATGCCGGCGATGATAAAAATCCCACTCATAGAGCGATTGGAGAATAACTGTTCGCACAAGGTGCCGCGTGGCCATGGAAAGTAGCTTTAAGATTCTAACTTTTATTTAGGTTTAAGTATGAACTCTAGCATTTAAAAGAACTTACAGCTTGCAGCTAAAAGCTTAAAACTATTTCCCACACTGGGGACATGCGCGATGCGGCAATTTTGGTCCTTTGCAATGTATGCAGGCAAGCATGCTTCGCTTTTTGAGCGCCAAATGAGACCGCCGACGGCCTACCTTGCTTTTACTATGATGTTTTACTGGAACGCCTCCCATGGATAATCAACGAATATCGGATTAATTTTACGAATAAATGAATTCGCAAATTCGCAACGGATTCGTTATTGGTTGATGGTAACGTATTTTTTGAGAAACGTCAATCTATGCACGGGAGAAATTCCGAATTCCTGGAGCGCCGCGCGGTGCGCTTTCGTCGCATACCCCTTATGAAGCGCGAACCCATACTGGGGATATTTCTTGTGCAACTTCCTCATATAGCGATCCCGTGAAACTTTGGCCACAATAGATGCCAATTTTACCGCCGTAAATTTCTCGTCTGCTCGGATGATTGTTTTTACAATCATCCGCCCTGAGCCTCGTAAAGAGTTTATGCCATTCCCCAAATAAAGTCCCCCATCTAACAAAACTTTGTGATTCCCAATCCGCAAGCTGGCGGATAATTTACAATTTTCAACTAGGTTCTTATACGCACGGAGTGCTGCGCGATTCGCCGCCTTTGTGATATTCAACCGCTCCACGCCTCGAGGATACACGCGGGCATTGGCAAATGAAATCCGTGGATGCTGGCGCACATATTCCACCCATCGCTCCCGCTGGAGTGGGGTGAGCCGCTTCGAATCCCGAAGCGGACCAAGCTCTTTGCCCTTTGCTATTCGCCATTTGCATGGAATCGCTACGGCAGCCACCTCCACAGGCCCCGCGAGTGATCCACGCCCCACCTCGTCAATGCCAATAATGTAAGAAAATACTTCCGCCACAAAATGAATAGTAACAGCGGAAGAGAAAAATAAAAGGCAGGTTCCCCGAAGAGAACCCGCTCTGACTAAAACTGAATTACTCAACTGACTGCGCCCGATCGTTTCGGACTGGAGGAGGAACAACGGGTCGTTGCCGACTATGATTCCCACCCAAACCGTAACGCTTCTGGCTACGAACCGGCTCAAGCCACGGGAT
>CAZKRG010000029.1:0-10532 GCA_964555255.1 uncultured Candidatus Saccharibacteria bacterium | reverse complement strand
GCTGACTTTTAATATTTTTTTGCTCAACCACTGATAGTGAATCTCTGTGTTTATTCACAAATTCAAAAATACTGAACGAAGAACCCTCGGTTGGGTATAGTAAAATTTTTTCATCTTGCTTCAAAAATGGTACTACTTTTTCTCTAAACTTATTCATGGTTATCGTCTTGCTCTAACAAATTTTTTTAATGGCATCGATAAATTAAAACTGACTTTATTTTGCAGGCTATTGATATATTTTTCCACTTGTCTTTCGGCGGCAAGTTTTTCGCATGGCGACACAAGCCTCATTTTAAAAGACAGCCTTTTAAATATTGTCGTTTTATCAACTTTGTATTTTTGCATATTGCTTATTTACTTTAGAAGCTAAAAAATTATTAATAACCAAATAATCCATCTTTGTCCGTTTAAAAGTTTTTATGGCGTCTTGCGGCTTGCATACTATTGGTTCGTTGTCGTTAAAGGATGTGTTTAAGATCATTGGTACGCCGGTTATCTTTTTGAATTCAGATATAAGTTTGTGATACTTGGAATTTAATTTTTCCTTGACGACCTGGATTCTACTCGATCCATCCACATGAATCACCGCATGTATAAATTGTCGTTTCGCTTTTTTTGTGGGAAAAGAAAATTCCATAAATTCTGTTGAAACTGATTTGCAACTTTTCGGAATGTTAAACCATTCATGGATATCCTCTGCCAAAACGCTTGGCGCAAATGGACGGAACGGCTCGCGTCTTTTGATACGAGAATTTAAAAGTTCTTTCATATCAGGATTTCTGGGGTCAGCCAAAAGCGAGCGGTTTCCCAGAGCTCTTGGCCCCCATTCCATTTTTCCTTGTATCCAGCTAACAATAAACCCGCGGCTTATAAGCTCTGCCGTTTTTTGTTCGATATTCTGAACGAGTTTATATGGTAAGTGATGTTGTTTAAATGCTGCCGCAACCTGTTTATCAGAATATTCCGGCCCCCAAAAAGTGTTATCCATAAAGAAAGACTTTTTGTTGTTAAGCAAATGATTCCAGATATAAAATGCGGCTCCAAGAGCAGTTCCTGCAGTGTTTCCCGCTCCTCGACCGAAAAGTGTTTATATTGCATACACTTCGGAGTATACCGAAGTGTTGCACTTACTTGTTGAACTTAAGTTATCCACTTTCAAAAAATCTTAAAAAATTGCGTGAGAAGAGAGGGCTTTCGTAAGATCGGCTCGCAAAGCTCGCCGATATCGCCAATAATACGATTATCAAAATCGAACAGGGTGAAAATATGAACCCCCGACTTGATACACTTAAGAAAATTGCGAAAGCCCTTGAGGTCAAAGTCGACGAGTTAATTAACGACAATTGATATTGTGAAAAGTGTCGGGGGGGGGTAAACTATAAGTAAGGTCGGGGTTTGCATAATTTTCAAAAATTATTAACTAATTATTAAACTATGCTAAAAACAATAAAAAAGTCGGCGATATTTTCCTCGTTTGCTCTTGGTTTGATGACAATCTCAAATCAAGTCGCTCTCGCTGCGGCGAAATGCACGGTCAACGGTCAGGAAGTAGATTGTGCAGAGCTAGGAAATAAGGTTAAGGGAATTTTAGGTTGGGGCATTGGTGGTTTTCTCTTTATTTTTGCGCTCATAGTTCTAGCAACAGTGTTTTGGATTATGATGATTGTCCATGCCGCACGTCATCCAATTAACAATAAGGGCGTGTGGATTGTAGTGATGATATTTACGGGAATTGTTGGCGCACTTATTTATTATTTTGCGGTCAAGCGAAAATTCAATCAGCAATATTCGCAACCAACAATGACCGTACCGAGATAATTATGAACTATGCAGGATTTTGGAGAAGAGTTGGCGCATCAATTGTTGATTCAATTCTCCTCACAACGATTTACAATCTTTTGTCTTGGTTTGTTTGGCCAGATTCTTGGAAAGCCAACCAATTTTTTCTTTTTGCCACAGCAACAATTTTCACTTGGCTCTATTTTTCTGTTCTTGAGAGTTCAGCCAAACAAGGAAGTTTGGGAAAGGTTGTGCTTGGTCTAAAGGTCGTTGACTACAAAAACCAGCGCATATCTTTTGCTCGCGCAACCGGAAGATATTTCAGTAAATTTATTTCGGTAGCCATCTTGATGATCGGCTTCATCATGGTTGCCTTTACTGCCAAGAAGCAGGGGTTGCACGACATGATTGCGAGAACTTTAGTTATTGAAACTTAACTATAAAATTATGAAATTCTTTTCAAGTTTAAAACAACAAGCAATAAATTTTCTTGAACCCTATAAAACGAAAGAACCGGCCACATTCGCAGCGGCAGAGCAAGCCATTGGCGCTATTCTGATAACGGATGGCTTTATAGGAATAGATAATCCATTTGGTCAGAAAAAGCGTCCCGGTATATTTGGCACAATAGGCGGAATGGTTTTAGGAGTGATTTTTATGTTTATTCCTACCTTTTTCGGAAACATATCTGGTATCAATGATATGACCGCCGTAACTTCGGCAACAGTTGTTTCGGTTGGTCAGGCCAGTTATACGAGAAATAGCAATGGTGGCAGTAGCGCTTCTTGTCCATTAACGGTAAGTTATTCGGTTGATGGAAAAGAATATACAAATCAATCTTCCATATCATCATCAAACTATTGCTCTTTGTCAGCAGGACAAATCATAACCGTTAATTATAATCCCGCCAATCCGGATTCGTGGGCTTATGGTGCTAAAACAATTAGCAATTTTCTCCAAATATTTTTTTGGGTGGGATTGCTTGCGTTAATTTCTAGCATTATCACCTTTTTCATCCGATTATTTAGCATTATATTCGGCTGGAAATTGTTAAAAGATGGTCGGAAAAATGCTGCCAGCTTGCCGGCAGGAACGAATCTACAAACCATGATTGATGAAATCAAACGGAACTTTACCGCGTCAATTTTTGGTTTTGGAGGTGCACAGTCAGGATACATATCCGGAACACCACCGCCAACCCAAGGACCTATGAATCCTAATATATAAATGGGATTGGCGTTATTAGAACTTTCCGGATTTAGAATTTAGCATTTCTTGGCGACGCGCCAGCTCCGCTGGCACAAAATCCGGCGGCGGTGGAAAAGCGAGGGCGGGCAAAAATTCATTTCCCCCAACCCCCTTTCTTTTTGCCCGCCCGAGCGTCAAATTTCGTTCCTGCCGCGCGGAGCGCGGCAAGGGAAGTTTTTTCAAAAAATGTTCGAGCAGAGTTGTATAATTCCACCAATGAAAGTCAGTACAATTATGAAACCTAAAGTATTTATTTTCGACATTTTCGGGGTTCTTTGCGATTCATATAACAGCAAATGGGAGAAGGAAAATTTGATTAATAGACCAGAACTAAAGTCAGTTTTTGATGAGCTTTCGATTGAAATTGATCTCGGACGAAAGTTTGAGTCTGATTATTACAAGGAAGCAGCAAAAGTATTGGGTGTACATTCTCATGAAGTGCAGAATCAAATGGAGAGTGGATTCAGGGTACACAAAGATTTATTCAAAATCATTAGTCGATTAAGAAAAATCTACAAAGTAGGAACTCTCTCAGATTCAGGGGCACGTTTTGTGAGGCCAATTTTTGAAAGGTTTGGATTTCCTCTTGATACGCTGTTCGATTTCGTTTTCATTTCGTCAGAAACCGGGTTTTTAAAACCTTCAGTTGAAGCCTATAACTACTGCTTGCAAAATCTCAACGTGAAACCGTCAGAATGTATATTTGTAGATGATTCACAAAGAAATGTGGATGGTGCGGCTTCCTTGGGTATTCACAGTTTTCTTTTTAGCGATACGAGAAGTTTTGAGAGTTGGCTTATCACGAATGGATTGCTTCCTTCTACCTTAAAATCAGAGTCAAAATAGAGAGTAATACTAATCCCGCGATAAGACCCATGCTCACGATGCTTGCGGCGAATTCGTCATCTAAATTTTCAAGGGAGGAGAAGGTGATGGTGTTGTAGCCCACGGGAGAGGCCGAGAGCAGGAGCACAGCCAACTTGTTGATTCCGGTGAGCGCAAAAATTTTGATAAACAACACTCCAATGAGAAGTCCGCATATCATACGAAAGAATAAGGATTGAAACGTTTGAAGAGGAAACATAAGTTTTATTTCCATTACGAGTCCAAGCGCGATGAGGATGAGTGGGCTGGTGAGGTCGGCGAGGAGATTAATAACTGGCGAGAGTACTGGAGGAATTCCTATTTTTGCCACGTTCATAATAAGGGCGATGACGAGGGCAGCCAGTGTGGGAGAAGACAGAACTTCTCCCAGTACTTCTATTTTGCTAAGGTGTTTTCTGTCTCCGTAGGAAATTGCAATCGAATACACCCATTCGAACACCAGGATGTTGTTTGCAATGTTAAAAAGCAGCACTCTCGCAGCTCCTGCGTCTCCGGTTAGAGAGATTAAGAACGGCAACGTAAAACCAGAGTTTACAATCATCGTCGCTATGAGAAATACTGCAAACTGCTTGGGATTGAGCTTCGTCTTTTTCTCGAGCGGTTTTACCAATACATAAGAAAATACGGTGAGCACAAAAGGTAGCACAATGAGCGCGATGAGAGAAAAGTCTAAGTTGAGTTGACTTACTGCGCGAAGACTCAATGCCGGGGTGGCGACGTAGAAGGTAAATCTCAATAATTTTCTCCCAAATTCTGCGCCAAATACCTTTTGTTTTTTAAGGAAGTAGCCTAACCCTATCAGTAAAAAAGTAGGAATAAGTTTTAGGGCGATCTGCATATGGGTATTCTAGCAGATGCCCATTTCCCAAAAAATTGACACGATTGTCAAAAATGTGTTAATTATGCCGCAGGGATATAGGGAATTTAACAACTCAAAGGAAAGGAATTTCGGTGGAAAAGCTTCAACTACGGGCGATACTTGCCGGAGCTTTCTTTGGCATTTACCCCTTGCTTCTCAACAGGAGCAACATAAAAGGCAATGTGATGGCGGCAATATTCTCATTCATGGTTGCCGTTTTCATTTTGCCATTCGCTTTGAATGAGCTTAGGAGTCTCGTTGTTGCAGATTGGCGTATGCTTATCGGCGCAAGCGCGGTGAGTGCAATTGCGATGATGTCCATGACGAGCTTTCTTGCCGCAAGTGATAGGACATCAGCGGGGTTGCTTGTTCTCCTTATGATCATCACGCAAGCGACGGTCACGGGGATTTACCAGGCATTTATGGACAAGGGGATTTCCGTGAACAAAATTCTCGGGTTTGCTTTTGCCATTGCTGCTGTCGTATTTCTCAACAAGAAATAGTTTCAAACGCAAAGGGCGCATCGTGAGATGCGCCCTTATGAATTTTTTAGATCCTCCTTTTTCTCTAATGTGTCACATTGATAGTTGCGTTCTTCTGCGAAATGGTGGTGCCCGCGGAATCTTTCGAGACAAAGGTAATCGTGTAGGAGTTGCTTGCTTTCCAGTTCCAGTTCGTGAGATTCACGAGCGCTTCTTTGTGTGGCGCATCGGTTTGGCTGTCATACATTTGATTCAAGCGGTCGCCATCCACTTGCCAGTACATCGTGTAATTCGAGAGCATTTTATTTTCTACGAGGGCTTTGAATGGCTGGATGCCGGACACCGAGGAGCCGTTTGATGGCCACCACACGTCGGTGGCTACGGGACCGCTTGAAGGAGCACCGCCTCCCGCGTTATTTTGGCCCACGGAGAGCGGCATAACTGCATCGTTCCAGTAGTAGTTTTTACTCCAGTCGCTTGTGAAGATTCCTACTTTAAGTGTGTATGTGTCGTTTTGTGAAGGCGTCCAGGCGGTGGAGTAATTTCCGGGTTGGGAGGAGGAGATATTTTGGCCGGTGAAGAATTGTTGGAATACCTTCGAGCCGCTGGAGTTATACACTTCAATATCCACAATTACATTTGAGGCGTTGCCGGATATTTGGACGGCGGTAGTGATAGTGTTCGGTTGGTCGATATTTAAACTGGGTGAGGTGGCAGACACGGTCCAGCTTCCGGAGACTTGGCTTCCAGGGGGAGGAGTGCTCCCGCCGCCGGTGCCGCCGCCACTCATAGGCGTGCCCGAGCCGTTGAACCAGGTAGTCATGACCTGTTGCGCGGGTTTATTCTGCGGCGAATAATCCTGATTACCGTTGCCTCCGTAGTTAGGATTCGAATCCCAGTTCCATAGGAATAACCCCGCGAGTTCGCTCGATCCTGCCCAATAGCTGAAGAGCGCCTGATAGTCGTTGGCTTGTTCCGTGCCGTTATACCCTTGATTCCATGTGCAGCAGGGAGCATTGTGCGCGCCGTTCGTACTCACATATCCAATCTCGGCGAACAGCAGTTGTTTCCCATATTGTGTGGAAAGTTGTGAGAGTTGGTTCTGATCCCACCATTGCCAGTTTCCGACGAGCGAGCTTACCGAGGGATTATCCGTGCCTTGCATCAAGGGGTAATACGCCGAGATGCCGATGTAGTCGAGGGAACCCCAGAAGCCGATGTGTCCCACTTCGTCCGCAAAGTTGGTGGAGTTTAACCCCCAGCCCCAGTTCGCATCATAGGTCAAGAATCCTTTGAAGTGCTGGCGGAGGTTTGTGATCATTGTTTGCCAACGCTCGGTGTTGTCTGCATGCACGGTGTAGGCCGCCATGCTGATGAGTTCGGTGCCCATCACGATTCCTTCGACGCCGGTCTGATTGCCGATATCGCCCAAGTGGTTCAAGTAGTTTCCATAATTCCGGTACCATCCGTCGCGATCCGGTGTGTCGATGGTGGCCCGCCAGCCGGAGGTGGAGTTCAGGAGGGGTTTTAACACCACGTGCATGCCAAGCGAGTGGACGTAATTAATTCCTGCGGTGAGGGCGGTGTCGGTGGGAGTGTCTCCGCCGGCGTATATATCCGAACAGGTATCACATGAGGTATAGATAGGGAGTACAAGGGAGACATAATTTGCGCCAGTACTTTGCAGGTTGCGCACGGATTGTTTGAAAGAATCACTTCCGAAGTCATCAGACCAGCGTGAAGAAATATTTGCGCCTTTAATTTGCCAACTCACTGCGGCATCCGCGGAAGGGAGTTGTATAAACGACGAGAGCATTGCCAATGCCAGCGTGGAAACAAGCACACCTCGCACGCGAAAATGTTGGGGCATGGGAATTTATTTTTTAAGTTATTGATTTTGTATATCAAATAAGATGATGTCTTGATGACGGGGGGAACTGCTACAGCAATTTACTTTTATATTGTTTTTGCAAAAAAGTAGTCAAATTTACGTCTTGCGATGACGTAAGATGTGTTTTAGACATCCGATGTACGAATGTACGAAGATGCGTGCAATTGCAATATGGGGACATTAGATGTCCTAAAATGCGGTATAATCATGAGGTCTTATGTACGAATACAGTGGAGAAGCAATCGTGTTGCGGCGGGAAAATTTAGGTGAGCACGACAGCCGCATTTCATTTCTTACGAAGAAATTCGGGAAGCTTGTCGCGAAGGCGAAGAGTGCGCGCAAACTCACTTCGAAACTTTCGGCGCACCTTGAGCCGGGAACTGTTTCGGAGCTGCGGCTCATAGAAAAGAATGATCTCCTTGTGGTCGATGCTCTGAAGAAAACTCGGTTAGTGATAGCTCCCGCGGATCTTTTTTTTGTGGATCGACTTCTTGCCGAGCAGGACCCCGACCTTCCTCTGTGGCACATGTTGCGCGACGGAGCATTTTCCTGGGAAGAAATTCTTAGAATGCTGGGATGGGATCCTCGGGAAGCGGTGTGTAGCGGATGCGAAGGATTCTCGCCGGAGCTTATCCGGAAACCCTCTCCATTTCGCGTTTCCGGACAAGTTCTTAACTTTCACGTCGGGAAACAAATTTTTTTTTGCGATTCTTGTGTTTCTCGGATGTCAAGCCGAGATATTATTCCTTTACCACTAATCACTAATCACTAATCACTATGTCTACTCCTTGGATTGCCGATGAGCATTTGAAGCCAGTGAAGAAAACCCATTCCTCTTGGAAAATTTTGGGAGTTTTAGTACTTCTTCTCATTGCAGGGGCGGGAATTTTTGTGTATGTATTTTTCCGTAGTCCGGCGGAAGCAACCGTCGCGGTGGATTTTGGAACTCTTCCACAACCTCTTATAGGGGAGCCCTTCTCGCTCACCCTTTCGTTTTCGAATCAGTCGGATAAGGTGGTGTATGGCACAAAACTTTCCATAATTTTGCCTGAGGATATGTTTTTTGTAGGGGAATTCAGCGGACAGCGGGTGTATGACGAAGTGTTGGGGACATTGGGCCCCGGGAGTATTATGCAACGGACGGTGAACGTGGTAGTACTTGGGGAACCGCAAAGCGTGAAACGGGTACGGGCCGATCTTAAGTATTCCACCACTCCGGAAGGTAAGGTGCAGTTTGATAGCAAAACTAACGCCGATGTACGTGTGGGAGATCCTGCCTTTCAGCTTTTGTTAGATACGCCATCCCAAGTACTGAACGGGGTGCCGTTTACTATGACACTCAAGTACAAAAATATGAGCACAGAAACATTTAAAAATGTGCAGCTTTCTGTGCGCTATCCAGATTTTTTCCAATTTAAACAAGCGTCGGTTGATCCGGCAAGCCGCACCAATGATTCATGGAGTCTTGGCAGTCTTGAAGGTAATGCGGAAGGTACCATTTTAGTCCAAGGAATAGTGATTGGCCCGGAGGGGTCCTTCTTCACTTTGAACGCGGGAATGACCGTGGATTATTTGGGACAATCCCAAAAAATTGCAACGCAGACGGCATCACTTGCGATCGCTACTTCTCCGTTGTCGGTGAGCGTTGCAGTAAACAATCGCCAGGATTATATTGCGCGTGTAGGAGATTTGCTGCGCTATACCATTACCTATAAAAATAATTCCTCCACTGTTTTTCGGGGACTTACCGTGAGCGCGAAGCTTGTGGGTACGATGTTTGATTACTCGACGCTTCGTTTCGATGATGGGGCTTTTAACTCACTCACAAACACGCTTACATGGATTACGGCAAGTGCGCCACAGCTTATAAGTTTAAATCCTGGGGCAGAGGGAAGTGTTGACTTTGATATCTCTCTCAAAAAGGGATTTTCGATCAGTCGTGTAAGCGATAAAAATTATACGGTCCGTGTGGAGGCCACGGTGCAATCACAGACAGTATCTCCCAATACGGCAGCAGATCAGACAATATCTGTGGGAAATCTCGAGGTTAAAGTGGGCGGAGCGATTGCGCTTCAAGCAAAGGCGCTTTGGCGAGATGCGGCATGGGGTATCGTGAATAGCGGTCCGTATCCACCACGAGTGAACCAGCCGACGCAGTATGCTATTCATTGGCTTATTACTAATTATGCTACGGATGCGAGTAATGTACGTGTGGAGGCCTATCTCCAGTCCGGAGCACGGTTTATAGGAAATGCAAAGAGTACGGGGACTACACTCCCGCAATATGATGCGTTGACTGGAAAGGTAACATGGGATATTCCTTCTATTGCCGCAACGCGTGGGATTGTGGGAGCTCCGGTGGAAGGAGTATTTCAAATCGAAGCGATGCCTTCTATTATACAACTCGGAAGTTCTGTACCTCTCCTTAGCGATTCCCGTCTCCAAGCGAGGGACATGTTTACCGGAGAGGTGCTTCAGGATAACGCGCAGACGCTTACTACTGATCTCCCTGAAGATCCTACTATTTCGGTGCAGGATAGGAGAGTGCAGCAGTAGTTCGCCGAAGGCGAACAATTTTCAAGAATCAATTTTCAATTTCAAGTTATTAGCCACTAGCGACTAGAATGCAATGAATACGGAAACGAGAATTTGCCAGAGCTGTAAGAAAAGCTTTACGATTGAGCTGGAGTTCTTCAACGAGCTCAGAATTTCGCGCATAGCATAAAAATGTTTATTTCAGAAACCAGAGTTTGTCAGAATTGTAAAAACTCTTTTGAAATAGACGCTCAAGATTTTCAGTTTTACGAAAAAATAGGAGTTCAGCCGCCCACCTACTGTCCCAGATGCAGGAGAATGCGACGATTGTCATTCCGAAATGATAGAGATTTCTACCGCCGGACTTGCAACTTATGCAAGCGAAATATTATTGCTCTGTATCCTGCCGAGGCAAAGGTTCCTGTATATTGCATAAAATGTTGGTGGTCTGATAATTGGGATCCGTTACAATATGGGCAAGGCTATGATCCCAAGCGCCCTTTCTTCGAGCAGTGCCAAGAAATATTTGAAAAAGTGCCGACAATTGCGATGCAAAATGACGATGGGGTGGGTAGCACGAATTGTGAATACACAACCGATTGGTGGTATAGCAAAAATTGCTATATGGTTATGTGCGGTTGGCAATCTGAAAACATTTTTCATTCCTACCATATCGAACATACAAAAGATGCCTTGGATTCGTCGCATTTGAAACATTGCGAATGGGCGTATGAGTCCTTAGGCTCGACGAATTGCAATCGAATTAGCTGGTGTACGTTTTGTCACGATTGCCATGATTGTGCGCTTTCCTATGATCTTAAGGGTTGTTCTAATTGTGTAATGTGCATAGGAC
>CAZKRG010000028.1:0-11012 GCA_964555255.1 uncultured Candidatus Saccharibacteria bacterium | reverse complement strand
TTAGGGAACATGGAACCCCAAAAGCGAGCAAACTTTCAAATTCAAAATCAGATTTTATGAAAACAACCGCAGTGAAAAGAACCGCAGGAGGGTACGAGGTCGCTGATTTCAGCGCACCAGTCACCCTTGAACATGTCAGACAGAGTATCGCCGCCGCTTACCCCGAGTTTAAGATTCGCAAGATAAAACCTTTAAAGGGAGGGATGGCGAATGTGGCGTTCGAGGTAAACGGCGAGTATATCTTCCGTTTTCCTCGAAACGAAAAGGCGGCCCGCAGTCTCATCCAAGATTTCCAGGTAGTCCCGGAAATCCGGAGGCGGATCACCACTCCCATTCCAAAATTTGAGCTCATGGATGGTAAGGGGGCTTTTGTCGGGTATCGCAAACTTCCGGGAAAGCCGCTCACCAAACGGCGTGCGACTCCTTTCATGGCGGTGCAGTTGGCGAAATTCTTCCGCGACCTGCACCCGCTCCACATTCCCGGTGTTCCTGCGTGGGACATGAAAGCTCATTTTGAGGGAGAATTCCGGGATGCGCGGGAGTACGTCTTTCCCTTGCTTCCGACAAAGCATCAATGGGCCATCGAGGGAGCATTTCGATGGTATCTCGGAAATTCTGGGAAATTCGACTTCATCCCGGTACTTCTTCACGGGGACCTCGAAGCAGAGCACATCCTGACACGAGGAGATCGGATTACCGGGATTCTCGACTGGAGTGCAGTAAGAATGGGCGACCCAGTATATGACTTCTGGAGACCCTATTCGCATTTCGGAAAAAAGTTCACCGATGTTCTACTGCAACAATACGGCTACGGAGACGTTGGGAATGTCCGGGAAATATACCAGAAGATGGAGTTCTTCTGGCTCGCCCAGCTCGTGCATCGCCTCCTTCGCCGGATTCTTGCAGAGGATCGGAAGGGAATTGCCGAGAAGATCGAGCAGCTCAAAGCGCATTTCAGATAAGCAAATACAACTCGCGCCCGCGTGAAGGCAACTTCACCCGGGCGCGAAACAGTTTTTGAATTCAAAAGAGAAAACTACGTTATATCCGCCATGGCGGATATAACGTAGTTTTGAAAAGTGTTTGGATACTTTACAAAAACCGCAGCGTCGCAAACGTTCGCTTCAATATATCCATCCAGTCCTTGCCGTTCGGGCAATCGGTGGTGCAAAAAGAGAGTCTGGAGGAAGATTCTTCGCCGATGTCACAAATCTTATCGCCGCAGATGACTGTTCCTTTCTGTGGGACGAGATAGAAGTCCAATGCGAAGAGATTGGACTTACGCGCCGCCGGCGCTTCCACAAAAATGCGATAGGTATCACTCGTACCTGGTTTTCCGTGTAAGCTCGTCACCACGGTTTGCAAATGAAGAAGGATGACAGAGTTTCCGGCAGTGGTAGTGAATGCAGTCTGCGCACCTTGCGGAGCAGTATAGTTCACAAATTCCGCCAAGGAGGAAGGCCGTCGGCATTGCCCGCCGCTCACGAGTTCGGGAGAGAGATATTCTTCACTAAATTGACTTGTGGATTTGCATATCCACGGTTTCTGCTCTGCGGTGATCGAAAAGTTTTCCTTAAAATTAAGAAGCGCGGGATCATAAGCAACCTCAAAAAAATTCTCCTGGTCTTGGTAGGTGGTAAGAGAGGAGGGAAATGAAGGAGTAGGGTTTTTCCTGACGGAGAGCCATGAAACAATGATAAAAAGAAGAAAGACAATGCTACTTATAGCCAACACTTTTCTCGAATTGCCTCCTAAATGGAGGGTCATCATTTCGGGGAAAAAATTAGTTTCGTATGCACACTTTCCGATAGAGAGTAAGGGATTGCCCTCCGGCAGTGATACGGAATATGTTTACATATGTGCCTTCTTTTACATACGCGTGGGTAGTGGAGATACCAGCATCTTGTGCACGGAGTGTGCCTTGCGAGGTGCCTCCGTCGCCCCAATCAATGGTAAAGGAGAAGTTTTGCGGGGGAGAAAAAGGATTCTGAAGTGAATAGGTGAGAGTTCCTTGAACCGCGGTGCAGATGCTTAAATTTGCAGTTCCACTGGAATCCGCAGTGATTCCCAAAACCCCAGCAATTCTTTGTTTTGCATCCTGAGTGGCAGTATCAACCGCTTTATTTACTCCTTCCGCAATATCGTTCTGGAGTGTGGATCCTCCCGCATTCACCGCATTTGAGGCGGTATCAAGTGCGGATTGTACTTCTTGCGTTACTGTTTTCTTTGCAGTGGCAAGTGTGTTTTGAAGGTTAGGAGAATTCTTTCCTGTAAAAAGAGTGAGAGGATTCCATCCCTTTGTTTGATAGGTTGCCGGAGAAGAAAGATAGATAAGACTCCCGATGCCTGTAGCAATGGCGAGTATGATCAGAAATATTCGTGTCATGGGAGGATACTGATATCATACATCACTCATGAAATTTTCAGGAGAAAAAAGAATACGATATAATGGAATGCAACGATGAATATCATCGAAGTTAAAAATCTCGTAAAAAATTTTGGAGATATCAAAGCAGTGCACAACATCTCCTTTGAAGTGCCGGAAGGAGAACTTTTTGCGTTCTTGGGTCCGAACGGTGCGGGAAAGAGTACGACGATTAAGATGCTCACGACGCTCCTCGCGCCCACCTCCGGAAAAATAACCTTGAACGGTTATAACCCGCTTTGGGATCCTACGCGTACTCGGCAGTCATTTGGGATTGTGTTCCAGGACTCGAGCTTGGATGACGAGCTTACCGCGGAGGAAAATCTTGAGCTCCATGGGATGCTCTATAGTGTGCCACGCGCCCTCCGGCGTGAGCGGATTGAACAACTTCTTCAATTTGTAGAGTTATGGGACAGAAAAAAAGACCTAGTAAAACATTTTTCCGGAGGTATGAAACGGCGACTCGAAATTGCCCGAGGATTGCTCCATCACCCCAAAATTCTTTTCCTTGATGAGCCCACAGTAGGGCTCGATCCGCAAACTCGGAATCATTTGTGGGAGTATATCAGTCGGTTGAATAAGGAAGAAAACATGACAATCTTTTTCACTACGCATTACATGGAAGAGGCAGAGCGCGTGGCGCACACGATCGCAGTAATTGACCACGGCGCCATCGTAGCGCATGGCACGAGCGGAGAGCTTAAAATACAAACGAGAACTACTTCGCTCGAGGATGCATTTCTTGCACTTACCGGGAAGAATATACGGGAGGAAGAAGCGTCGGGGAAAGATCAAATGCGGATACATCGGCGAATGTGGCGCCACTAACGTGGAAATTCCAAATTCCAAATTACAGATTATGAACAATACGAAAAAAAGAACGTTGAGTTTCGAAAATTCGGGTCTGTTTGGAATTTAATGCTTGGAATTTGAACTAGTATGCGCATACTCTACATTCTTTGGCTCCGGCAACTCAAGCGGTATTTCCGGTCACGGGCGCGGATGGTCGGGTCGCTCGGTCAGCCGCTTCTCTTTCTCATGGCGCTTGGTTTTGGTTTAGGGCCGATCTATCAAAAAGCCGGTGGGGGAAATTATATTCAATTCCTTGCTCCCGGAATTGTAGCTATGAGCATTCTTTTTACCGCGGTATTTTCAGGAATCGAAGTGATTTGGGATAAGCAGTTTGGGTTTTTAAAGGAAACTCTTGTGGCACCCGTGCCGCGATGGCTTGTGATGTTGGGGAGAACTTTGGGAGGCGCCACGGTAGCAACACTTCAAGGAGTCATCGTATTTTTTCTTGCACTTCTTGTGGGATTTCGTCCGGTCTCCATTGTTGGCCTTCCGGCGGCGCTTCTCATCATGTTCCTCATTGCGTTCGTCTTTACCGCGCTTGGCACTGCGATTGCGTCCGTGCTTGAGGATATGCAAGGGTTTCAGCTCATCATGAACTTCCTTGTGATGCCGATTTTTTTCCTCTCGGGCGCGCTCTTTCCACTTGAAGGATTACCCACCGCAATCACTGATATTACAAAGATCAATCCGCTTTCCTACGGCATTGATGCGCTCCGAGGGATTTTCGAAGGAGTGTTGCACTTTGGGTATGGTGCGGATTTCTCAGTGCTTTTCATCACTGCGGTGATACTTCTCGCAATCGGAAGTTTTCTCTTTTCCCGGATACAGGCATAAATATTTTTATGTCTTGTAATGCCCAAAGAAACAACGTGCGATGTCCTAACATTCCTCACAAATTTTGGACATCGCACGTCGTTTCTAAGTAGGTTCTTGAAATAAATTGATAAAGAATTTGTAGTAACAAGCAATGGCATACAAGGCTCGTGCATGGATTATAGGTCATAAGTTTCTCGCTGCGATTGTGGGGATTGTGGTGGTAGGCGGGGGGTACTATGCTGCAGAGAAATTCTTTGCGATGCCGAGGCAAACGTCATACGTGCTTGCGGCAGTTGCTCGGGGGACAGTAGTGACAAGCGTCTCGGGGACGGGACAGGTGAGTGCATTGAGTCAAGTGGAAGTGAAGCCCAAAGTTTCGGGGGATGTGATGTATGTCTCTGTGCAGGAGGGTCGGTCGGTGAAAGCGGGAACGCTGCTTGTGGCGCTCGACGCCACTAATGCAGAAAAAGGAGTTCGGGATGCGCAAACTAGTTTACAGAGTGCACAAATTGCACTCCAGAAATTAAAACAATCTGCGGATGTATTATCGCTTACCCAAGCGCAAAACGCGGTAGCGAACTCTCAACAATCCCAACAAACAGCTGCAGACGCATTATCTAAATCTTATGAAGACGGATTTACAAAAATCTCGGGTACTTTCTTGGATTTGCCCACAGTGATGTCGGGACTGGATGATATATTAAATGGGACAACGCTCAATGGTACGCAAGGAAATGCATATGCATACTATGACCTTATTAAGATATATAACCCGGGTGCCGATCAATTCCGTGACAGTGCTCTTCAGGATTATGCGACCGCAAAAGCGCTCTACAATAAAACGTTGGTGAGATATAAGGGGACAAACAGGGATTCAGATAAGACGACCATTGAGTCTCTTTTGACGGACACCTATGCCACCGTACGCGCAATTTCCGAGGCGACAAAAAGTACGAAGAATTTTTTGGACTTAGTGAATAATGCGCTCACCGGCGTGCGTGGGGTGCGGATTCCAAGTCTTCTCGGTACGCATGAGACCAATGTACAAAATTATATTGGTACAGTAAACACGCGTGTAAGTGATCTTCTTGTGGGTGTGTCGGCCATTCAAAATGCGAAAAATGGAGTGGATAATGCTGCGCGGGATTTTACCGAAAAAACACAGTCACTCGCAAAATTGCAGGCAGGGGCTGATCCATTAGATGTGGCTTCTGCGGAACTTACCATAACCCAGCGGCAGAACGCGCTTCGCGATGCGCAGGATACACTCGCAAATTCCTATGTGCGCGCGCCTTTCGATGGCATTGTGGCGAAAATAAATGTGAGAAAAGGGGATTCGGCTTCGGCAGGAACTGCAGTGGCAACACTCATTACCTTGCAGCAGGTTGTGCAGATATCGTTGAATGAGGTGGATGTAAACAAGGTTCAGAGCGGAGATAAGGTGACACTTACCTTTGACGCTATTCCTGATTTCATCACTACAGGGAAAGTGACCATAGTGGATACATTAGGAACTGTTACGCAAGGAGTGGTGAATTACATAGTAACCATTGGGCTTGATATACAGGATAACCGCGTAAAGCCAGGAATGAGCGTCTCGGCAAATATTGTTACCGATGTGCATGCTGATGTGTTAATGGTTCCAAATGCCGCGATCCAGACGCAGGGAAATACACAATATGTTCGCGTAGTAAAGACAGGTACTTTATCAAAGTCGCAGAACAATACGCAAGGAGTCGCGCTTGATGTACCGCCCGTGCGGGCACAAGTGACTATAGGGCTCTCAAGCGACTCGGTAACTGAAATTACGAGTGGACTCCAGGAAGGACAAGAAGTGGTCACTCGCGAAATTACTACCCCTGCAGCCGCTCCATCAATGTCCGTTTCCGGACAAGGGGGCACGAACACGTTACGTATTGGAGGATTCGGCGGTGGCGGTGGTGAACTCTTTCATGGAGCGGCCACAGGTGGTCGGTGATATCGAGATATGATTGTATGCGATGCCATTACGAAAATCTATGTGAACGGGGATGTAAAAACTCCCGTGCTCAAAGGCGTCTCTTTCTCAATTAAGGATGGGGAGTTTATCGCGATTACGGGGCCGTCGGGATCAGGAAAATCCACGCTCATGCACATCCTGGGGTGTTTGGATACGCCCACGTCAGGTACTTATATGTTAGAAGGAAGGGATGTTTCAAAACTCTTAGATAATGAGCTTGCAGAGGTGAGAAAGACGAGGATAGGTTTTGTGTTTCAGGCGTTTAATTTGCTCTCGCGTGCAAGCGTGCTTCGTAATGTGTCGCTGCCTCTTGTCTATGCAGGTATCCCTCGGGAAAAAAGAGAAAAGCAGGCGGAGAAAGCCTTGCGTGCTGCAGGACTTCCGGAGAATCGGTGGAGGTATCTTTCAAACCAGCTGTCGGGGGGACAAATGCAGCGGGTAGCGATCGCGCGGGCACTCGTGAACAATCCCTCAATTATTCTTGCCGATGAGCCCACTGGAAACTTAGACAGCAAAACGGGAGAGATTGTGCTTGGTACATTCCAAGAACTGAATCGAAATCACCAGCACACCATTATACTCATAACTCACGAGCGGTATGTTGCTGAACACGCAAATAGGATTATTCACATTCAAGATGGAGTGATTCTTGAGGATATAAAGAACGTGCATAAAAGAGTCGTGAAAATTAAAGAAACCTAAGCGATGCAATACTCCGATCTTATTGAGGAAACATATTCCGCACTTACGATAAACAAGGTGCGTTCGGGACTTACCATGCTTGGTATCGTCATCGGTATTGCTTCGGTGATTGCGATGGTCTCAATCGGGCAGGGTGCGCAAGGGTCTATTGAAGCGAGAATCCAGTCTATTGGTTCAAATCTCCTTATCGTGATGCCCGGTGCGCGACGGGGAGCAGGAGTACAGGTGAATACAGGCCGGGGTTCGGCGCAGACGCTTACACAGGCGGATGCGGATGCAATTCAAGCGGAGGTGCAAAATATTCAGGCAGTCGAGCCGGAAATCTCCCGTCGATATCAAGTAACCGCCCCCGGCACCAATACAAATACACAGGTGGTGGGAACTGTCCCTTCGTATCCCGGCGTCCGGAATGTGCAGATTGACGAGGGATCCTTTATTACTTCGGCGAATATTCTAGCAGGTTCCCGTGTGGCGGTACTAGGTCCCACTGCGCGCGACGATCTTTTCGGAACGGGAGCCGAAGCGATTGGGCAAACGGTGCGGATTAGCCGGGTCGACTTCAAGGTTATCGGCGTTACAAAGGCAAAAGGAGGAAGCGGCTTTGGAAGCCAAGATGACATGATTTTTATTCCCATTACGACTGCGCAGCGCTATCTTTCGGGAGATACCTATGTGACTTCTATTAATATCCAAACAACAAGTGCTCAAGTGATGGACGCAGTACAGACGGATGTCACCAATGTTTTGCTGGATAGGCACCGCATTACGAATCCGCAGCAAGCTGACTTTAATGTATTGAACCAGGCAGATATCGTGGCAACTGCCTCATCGGTCACGAACACATTTACGATGCTCCTCGGTTCTATTGCGGGTATTTCGCTTCTCGTAGGAGGTATTGGTATTATGAATATGATGCTCACGACGGTCACCGAGCGTACCCGGGAGATCGGACTGCGTAAAGCAATTGGTGCCACACGCCATGACATCAATGCGCAATTTCTCATGGAATCGGTGGCGCTCACCTTTTTAGGAGGTCTCATCGGAGTCATTCTAGGATGGCTGATTGCGTGGGGAGTAAGTGTCTTCGCGGGAATTGCAACGTCAGTATCGCTCGGCTCTATTCTTCTCGCCTTCGGTGTATCGGCGGGTATTGGAATTGTGTTTGGGTATTATCCTGCTCGGCGCGCTGGTTCATTGAACCCAATCGAAGCGCTTCGGTATGAATGATAGATCATAACGAATAACTAATAATCTATAACCAAATAACTAAATAACTAATAAGAGAACCCTAGTCGAGGTTCTTAAGAAAAAGAAACGTATGCATATACATAAGAAAACAATAATTACTGTGATCGCGGTTGGGGTAGTCGCCGGAGCGGTAGGATTCTACGGAGGCACGCTCTTGGCAGGTTCGGCCACCCCTACGCGCGGAGGTAATACGGGAAATTTCGGAGGACGGAACGGTACTTCCGCCCGCGGTGCCTTTACTTCAGGAGGGTTTTTGGGAGGTGAAGTATTGAGCAAAGATGATAAGAGCCTTACCTTGAAACTCCGCGATGGCAGCTCCCGTATCGTGTTTCTTTCGGGGAGTACATTAGTAATGCGCGCCGCGACGGGTACTATTGCGGACGTAGGTACTGGTTCCCAAGTGACCGTGACGGGAACGGATAACTCGGATGGAAGTGTGACCGCGCAAACGATCCAAATCCGTCCCGCTGGAGTGATACTTAGGCAAAACCAGGGGGGCAGTAAGGCGGAGTCATTCTGAATCTCGCCTTAGCGGGGCAGAGAATCTCCAGGGGATTCCTCTCTACCGGCTGGTGGATCGGAATGACGTGTTGTGAGGGGTATCTTTGGACAATCCCTTCTTATCCGCTATGGCGAATAAGAAGGGATTTTAGTTTTGTTGTTTTGGATGCACTAACTCGAACTGCCGACATGCGCGTTTATATGCTCGCTCCAATTCCGCGAGATGTTCTTCGCTGGGCGCAGTAATTGCTTTGACTGCCGCGCGCCATGCTTCCCACCCTTGGATACCATGAGTTGAAGATACAAGGGGAGCATTGAGCTCATTTTCATCAAAGAGACCAAATTTTGGTGGACTCCCAGATTCCATTCAAAATTATTCACAAGCGTCCAAAGAAGCATGCCTTTTACCGGAATTTGAAGTCGAAGGGCTTCAGTCGCATGGCGCACTGTCTCGAGAATCCAAAACGGTCGGCGCAAACCATACTTGTCGGAGAATCCGAATTCGGTGAGGAAAATATCTTTTGTGGGATATTCCTGATGCATTTCCTTAAGCACTTTGAGGATGCCCGGCGGATGCACGTCGCCGAAATAAGGATTGTCGCCATAGATTTTTTTCTTCCGGCCGAAGGGAGACACTTGCATCCGAAAGTAGTAATGAAGGCCCACAAAATCAGTTTCTTGTTTTCCTAGTTCAAATTTCCGCGCCAATTTCCGATTGACGAGGTGGTGGAGGAGTTCTCCGAGCCAACCATCGAAGAATGTCCAGTTATGCGCCGCGCCGATTTGGAGCGGGCCACGCGCAGTGGAGAGATTGCTCGCACGCACTTCCGTGAGTACGAGGTCGTGTGCCTCCACTACTTTCGAAGTGATTTGAGAAAGGAGGTCAAAACGAAACTTCTTGAAGGGCGGAAAAATTCCCAAGATATATGTAGGAAGAAGAAGGTTGATTGGCTCATTGACCGAAACGAAATAGCGCACCAATCCCTCTTCTATAAATTGTTCGATGTGAGTTCTGCGGTATCCGGCTTTTTCTAAGCATTTTCTTAAAAAGTCTTTGTCGCTTAAACATCGGAGCACGTTCTGGAGATAAAAATGAAAATGGTGCAAAATTTTTGGATTCTCCCACGCGCCCGTGAGGATTTTTTCTTCTTTGCCAAAGGTAAGAAGATGGAGAGGCGAAGGCCAGTGATAGAGCGTGACCATTGGTTCAAGCCCTTTGCTACGAATGAGCGCTAAGATGGCGATGTATTCTTCCATGAGCGCCGTATCGAAAACTCCCGGCGTAGGACAAAGGCGGCCGAAATCGAACGAAAGCCGAAACATATTTTCGCCAAGTTCCGCACAGCGGCCGATGTAGGATTCTCTGCGCTTAAAGAATTCAGGAAATTCGGCGATGTTCTGCGTGCCGAGAATTTTAGAAGATTTTGCTTTATAAGCCGGTGCACTTGTAGTTTCCAATCAGAGCGAGGCGACGCGGAAGAAGTGTCGGGCGAGAAATGCGGATGTGATTGGAAATCCGAAGTGGCACTTCCCATAAATTCCGTGCCACGCGTTTTGGCTTTGCGAAGGGTTTCCAGAATTTTGGGATCTGCAAAATTAAAATTCCCCATGAGCGGTATCGTGGATAGTATATCATCCTGCAAAACGGGGAATGCTCCAGACCAGTGAAGGTTTGGAGCATTCTTGTTTAAGTTTTTAAATTTGTGTCCGAGGAGCAATTGGTCAGTGGAGCTTCACTGCAGCCACTACCCAGATAAAGGCGGTGCAAACGAGTGGTGGAGCAAAGTTGCCCCAAGTCCACAATTTCCGCGTGCAGTACCAGCCGGGTTGGACAGTACCGAGGAACACATGGACCGTGAGTAACCCTGATACCCACCACACAGTTGCTGATGACACGGGGTATGCGATGTAGAGGAATATGGTGGTAAGGAACCATGTCATAATCGCAACATGGAGGTACCCTGAGGTACTCATGTCCAGCCACCAGCTCCGGAAGATGTGATCGGGCCACATATGCCCCGTGATACCTGCTGTACGGAAGTATTGTGCCCAGAGGACGTGAGCGAGGATCGTAATTCCCAAAGCCAACAGAGCGAGAATCAGTCGGAGAGTTCGGTGCTCGTCCCAAACGTATGGCGTAACCATACCTACCACCACTGACATAAGGAGAAGATCTCCCCACATGCCGCCGTGGTTGATGAATCCCATCGTAATGGGGCCGAATTTCCTAAGAGACTTACGCCTCAACCCTTCACTCTGACTGAAGAACTGCTCATCAGCATAGGCACACATCCCAGAGACGAGTACCAAGAGGACGACAATTGCGAACGCGAGCCAACTAAAATGCATAAATGTCTTTCTTTTGTAGGAACATCCGACCTGTCGCTAGCGTAGCGAAAGGTCAGACATTCCAAGGTTTTTAAAGAGTTGGTGAATTATATAACTTTATTATATAAAGTCAATGTTCCG
>CAZKRG010000027.1:0-11597 GCA_964555255.1 uncultured Candidatus Saccharibacteria bacterium | reverse complement strand
GCCGCTTCCGGAACTTTATGAAGGTGGAATAATCGATGCTCGACATGCTCTCGAGCATTGAAACCTGGCGAAGACCGGGATAGTATCAAAAGACAAAACAGCGCATGCTGATGAATGGGTTGTAGGCATACATTCATTCTATCAGCCCGCGCTGTTTTGTTTGTGCATTATTCACCAAGCTCATAGGTCGCGACTTGACTTGCCCCGTGATCGCGCGGTTCTACGGGGTGATTTTGTCGGTGATCATAGAGATATAGAACTTAGGATTTAGCCAATAGGACTTGGGGAATACCGAAACGGGAATACTGGAGAAATCCATCGTTTTTCGTTATTCTTATTGCATGGTAAAGCCAGTACTTTTTTCGGGAATCCAACCCACTGGACGGCTTCATATCGGGAATTACCTTGGAGCACTTAAAAATTTTGTGACGCTCCAGAATACTGGAAAATATCAGTGCTACTTTTTTGTTGTAGATCTTCACTCACTTACTGAATCGCCCACTCCGGAGGAACTTAGAATAAATATTTTAGGGCTCACTGCAGATTACCTCGCCGCCGGAATTGATCCGGAGAAATCCACTATCGCCCAGCAGTCGCACATTCCCGCCCACAGTGAACTTGCGTGGATTTTAAATACCATCACCCCGATGGGAGAGCTCCAGCGGATGACACAATTTAAAGATAAATCTCTCCGCCAGGAACACAACATTAACGTCGGGCTCTTTGATTATCCCGTACTCATGGCCGCAGATATTCTTCTCTATAACACTGCTTTTGTGCCTGTGGGTGATGATCAGGATCAACATCTCGAACTTGCCCGCACGCTCGCGCGGAAATTCAATTCCCGATTCCCTGCCCACCGAAGCCTCGGCGTAGGCGGGGGTGATACTTTTGTCGAACCTAAGGGAATTCATACCGCTACGCCCCGCATTATGAGCTTAAGTGATCCCACACGCAAAATGTCTAAATCAGAACCGTTGGGATGCATCTTTCTTGACGACTCCTCCGCGGAAATCGAAGCAAAGGTGAAACGCGCTGTAACAGACTCCGGTTCGGAAATCAAATTCAATGAAGAGAAGAGGCCGGCCATTTCCAACTTGCTCCGGATTTATTCCTCGTTCGCCGATGAACCAATCCCCGCGGTGGAAAAACAGTTTACAGGGAAAACATATTCGGATTTTAAATTACGCCTTGCCGCACTAATTGCCGAGTATCTCTCATCCTTCTGGGAACGGAGGAATACTCTTATTAAAAAACCTGCTACGCTCAAGAAAACTTTACGTATCGGTTCTAAAAAAGCCTCCGTGGTAGCAACACAAAAAATAAACGACGTGCGCGCGAAGCTTGGCATCGCTTAATCCTTTTTTCATTTTGTTCCCTTTAAGGTGGCGGTATACGAGTAGTTGCCTTCTCTCCATCTTGTGATGCGGGGATAAAACCAAACTGGTAGCGGGAGAGCAAAAATTACCGTGAACACTCTTCGCCGGCAACTACTCGTGATTACTTGCACCTTACCACATGAAAACGACTGCATTTCTCTCGTCATTCCTCTCCTTTTTCGTCGCCTCGAGTGAGGGAACGAATATAGAAATCAACATCATTCCCTCGGTCGGGAACGCGTCCGGATCTCCTCACGCGGAACAAAATCGAGTGACCAGCATGGCAGGCCTCCAAAGCCTTCCACGCGTCACCGATTGGTCCCAATCTGATCCCACTGCGTGGCGGCCGTTTGACTATCTCAAATGGCCTACGCTCACGTCAAGTACCAACCAGAACTTCAAGCTATGGCTGGGAAGTCCCAATCCTGGCACTGATTTTGGAGCGAACTTTGCGGATGAAGTCGGCAATTTGCTTCGCTGGGGCACCACTGCGTACTCCCGCGACACAAATACCACCTTTAAGGCAAGCGAGTTTTACTTTTCACTGGTATGTTCCCAACCGAAAATCATTCCGCCGATTTCGGGGAGTCTCGTGAATCTCGGAACTGCCGACGAGATTCATTTCTTCGCCGATAGTATGGTAGGGAAAGACTTCAATGCTCAAGGGAATCCGATTGTCTACGCGAACGGAGAATCCCCAAGCGGGCCGTCGATCAAAAACTTTTTCTATAACGGCCCCCGCACGGAGTTCAACGTAGGGAGCTATGACGAACTCATCAAAGTACGCACCGCCACCACCCAGCCGGGCTTTTCCATCACCTATACCGTGTGGCATTCTCCGGATGGCGGTGCTACTCGAGACACGATAAAGAGTCTTACTCTTTTTACCGGCTTTAAGTTTACGGAACCACTGAAGGTTCCGGGGACTCCCTTCATGCTCTTGGGGCAGCCGAACTTTCTTTACCAAGTCCAGCATAGTTCTACGCTGCTTCCAGGCTCGTGGACGGTGTTCCAAGACAATGTTCGGGAAGGGACCTGGTTTACCAACCAAGGGCTGCCCAAGGACTTCTTTCGCGCCTTGCTTCACTGAAACTGCTCCTACGGAATTTTTCCGTCTTTCATGCATATAACGTCCGAGAGGAATACCCTCCGGACGTTATTTTTTTGAATCCCAAAATAATTTCTCCCCCTTCTAATACCACCTCTTCTCCCTGGAAACTTTCTGCTTCTTTTACACTTAGGAGATACGTTTTTTGTGTATCAATGTGTTGCATAGCTTCTTTAAGTTCAGCGTTTTCGCTCCAGTATATGAGCGACACTTTCTCTCCTACTTTCAACCCTTGTTTTTTCCGAAGTTTCTGAATCGCCCGCTCCAACCCACGTACAAGCCCCTCTCTTTTCAACTCCGAAGAAATTGCGGTTTCTAGCTCAATCTCTGTGGTGAGTTTTGGATTGACCACCACGTTTTTTACGTTTACCTCGTCTTTAAGAATTGAGAGGAGTAATTCGTTCCCTTCTAATTCTTTTTTTTGAATCTTTAGCGCTACGAGCGGCTGGCGTACTGGAATTCCTGCTGCCTTCCGCGCAGCAAGGGCTTTGCTCGCAAGGTCGCGAGCCAAATTCATATCTTTTACGAGTTTTACCTCGACCACACTCATCTTTTCCTGCTTGGGCCACTCCGCGAGATGCACTGATTCTGCTGATTCGTCGGAATTCCCAAATTCACTGAGTGCTTGGTACATATACTCGGCGCTATAAGGCATCACTGGGGCGATCACTTTACTTACGGTTTCTAACACTTCGCAAAGGGTACTGAAAAATGAATTTTCTTTTCTTCCTCGCGAGCGCCGTACGTACCACGTAGAAAGGTCAGTAATGTATTCCTCAATCTGACGCGTGGCACGCACGGTGTCGTATCCATCAAAATATTTTGTGGTTTCATTCACAAGTTCTTTTGTCCTCACCATAATCCATCGATCAAGCACATTTTCGTTATCTTTATTGTCATTATTTTTTTTCCATCCTGCTTCCCGCGCATATGTTACAAAATATTTTTCCACATTCATAAGCATGAGCACCACTTTTCGATGCAACGCTTCGAGCTCGCGGACGCTGAAATTTAAATCCTTCGCTTGCATCACGGGAGAGTGCATAAGATATAACCGCAGGGAATCCGAGCCGTATTTGCTGATCACTTCCCATGGGTCGGGATAGTTGCGCTTGGATTTGCTCATCTTAGAACCATCTTCGGCAAGCACCGTGCCTGTCGTTACTACATTCTCGAATGGCACCTTGCCGAAAAGAGCGAGCGATACCACGTGCATCACATAGAACCATGCGCGTGTTTGTGGGATATACTCCGCAACAAATTGCGCCGGCAAGCGTGATTCGAATATTTCTTTTTGCTCGAATGGATAGTGATATTCGGCAAAAGGCATCGAGCCCGCTTCCATCCATGAATCGAAAATTTCTTTGACTCTCTTTGCTTTGCCACCGCAGGTGCATGAGAGCGTTATTGCATCAATCCCGGGTCGGTGGAGGTCATTAATATCCACATTCATTTGGAACATTCCTCCAATTTCCGGATATCCCTTTTCGGAACCAAAGTACTTTCGTAACACCCAAAGCGGGTCGCCGTGACTGATTATCAATATCCGCTTATAGTTATACTTTTTATTGATGTCTTTTACTGCAGCTACCATACGTTCTTGGAGGTCGGTCCACGTCTCTCCTCCTTCGGGTGCCTTTGTCCATCGGTCGTCAAGCGGTAGCATCTTTTCTATTCCATTTACCCCGGTATAGGTAGTGTAGTTCAAAGTTCCCATATTGTATTCCCGCAACCTCACATCATATTCGACTGGGCATTTTAAAATTCCAGCAAGAATTTCGGCGGAGTGCTTGGTGCGGCGGACATCTGAAGCAACAATAAGATCAATTCCTCCCATTTTTTTGAGCTGCTTTCCCATCGCCTTCATTTGCCCTATGCCTTCCGGCACGAGATCAACAGGATCATTTTCTCTATAAGGACTATGGATCCCGCGCACATTACTCTCCGCAAGGCCGTGCCGCGAGAAGTAGAGCGTGTTTGTCCCTAATCCTAATTCCTGAACGCTCCCTACTACCATGTCTTTTCCACATTGTTTGCAGTGCCACACCGGCACAGGATTTCCCCAGTAGCGGTTCCGAGAAATATTCCAATCGGGCGCTTGCTCCATGCTCTTTGCGTAGCGGCCAAGCTTAAGGTGCGCAGGAAACCAGTTAATTTCTTTCTCGTTGGATTTAAGGAGTTTCGGTTTCAACTTCTGCACGTTCACGAACCACGCAGGAATGGCGTTATAGAAGAGCGCGGTGCCACAGCGCCAGCAATGCGGATAGGAATGTGTATGCGCGGCTTTTGCAAGAAACAATTTCCTTGCTTCAAGATCTTCAATTACAATTTTGTCTGCTTTTTTGAAATATTGCCCTCGCACCAACTCCGGCGCTTTGTCATTAAATATCCCCTTTTCGTCGAGGAGTGGCACTATGGGCAACTTATTTGCAGTGCCCAATAAATAATCGTCTTCACCGTACACTACCGCTGTATGAACAATGCCAGTCCCCTCTTCTGCGGTTACAAAACTTGCACCATAGACCTTATATGATTGTTGAGTCTCCATTGCTGGAACTTTATAGAGTGGCTCATATTTTACCCCGCGCAACTGACTTCCGGGGAACACTACCCTTGGCTCTTGAGATCCGAAACCATATGCTCCCGCTCTACTCATAGCAATAACAAAAGCCTCTTTTCCTCGTTCGAACACTCCATACTTTAAATTAGGATCCGAACTCACCGCCAAAGCAACATTTCCTGGAAGCGTCCAAGGAGTTGTAGTCCATGCTAATAAAAAAGTGTTCTTGTTCGGCGGTAAATTGAGACCTTTTGTTTGGCCCTCGACAACCACCTTAAACTTCACCGTCACCGCTTCCTCGGTCACGTCTTTATAGGAATTGTCCATCGCCACTTCGAAGTTTGAGACGGGAGTCTCGCAGCGCGGACAATACAAGAGCACTTTCCTGCCTTCGTAGACCAACCCCTTTTTGTGGAGTTCTTTAAACGCCCACCAAACGGACTCCATGTAGTCCCGATCCATGGTTTTGTAGGAATTATCGAAATCCACCCAGCGCGCGATGCGCCGGATCATCTTCCGCCACTCGGCGACGTATTGCAGCACCATTGTTCGGCACGTCTCATTGAATTTGTCGATCCCAATTTCTTCAATTTTCTTCTTACCCGAAATACCAAGCTCGCGCTCCACAATCTCTTCGATAGGCAGCCCATGGCAGTCCCAACCCCAGCGGCGGCGCACAAATCGCCCCTTCATCGTTTGATACCTTCCTACCACGTCTTTAATGATCGAACTCAAAAGACTGCCATAGTGCGGCGTGCCGGTCGCAAACGGAGGGCCGTCGTAAAACGTAAACGGTTTGCCGTTTTTCGTTTGCTCCAAAGACTTTTCAAATACTTTCCCTTCTTCCCAAAACTCCAATATCGCCTCTTCGGTTTTTGGGTTGAATTCTTGTTTAGTAAATTCTGCGGGCATAAGTTTACGTTCATTCTTTAACTTTAAATAGTCTGGCAATTGCATCATCCGAAAAACCGGCCATCTTCAAAGCCCTCGCTGAATATCCACCATCCTTCATCTCGCGAGCTGTATATCCCATTGCTTTTACTGCCCATGCTGGATAATGTAACTTCTTAAACATTGTGGGAGAAGATTCTTTTGTTCTAAAATTTTTTGCCATTTTATTAAAATTCTCCCGAAGTTTTCTTTGAATATCGAAGTCAGCCCTATTGTCTATTTTCTTTTTTAGGAAGTTAAACATACTACATTTCCTCCGGCTTAGAGGTTCCAAGAAGGGTAAGAATATTTTCCAATACTATCACCGCACCTTGCACTAATACCAGACGCGCTTCTCGTTCCCCTTCCGGTGCATCAATCACTCGTTCTTTTTCGTAAAATGCATGGAGTTCACGTGCCACTGCCACCGCGAAGTGCGCGAGCCGGTGCACGCGCCGGTTGCTCGAGGCTTCCTCGATAAATTCGGGAAATTGGATAAGCGTGCGGATCAGTTTTAGTTCGGGTTCGGTAGTGAGCGCCGAAATTGGGCAATTGGAAATTGGTAATTGGTAATTGGCGCGCGCAAGAATCTTGCGTGCGCGCACATATGCATACTGCACGTAGTACACTGGATTTTTGGAGGAATGCTCTTTTGCCAGTCCCATGTCGAAGTCCATGTGCGACTCCGGAGCTACTTGCAAGAAGAAGAATCGCGCCACGTCGCTCCCCACTTCATCGATTAATTCTTCGAGCGTCACAAATTCCCCTTTTCGCTTCGACATCTTCACCTCTTTTCCATCTTCCACGAGTCGCACTGCTTGCGTCACCACCGGATAGAATTCCTTGATGCCTACTAATTTTGCCGCCACGTTAATTCTCGATACATATCCATAGTGATCTGGGCCGAGCACGAGCACTTTTTCCTTGAATCCTCGCGTGCTGGTTTCCAAAAAATGGCCTGCGTCTGCAAGAAAGTACGTGGGGTACTTGGCGCTCGTTATGAGCACTCTGTCTTTATCGTCGCCGAACTCTGTGGTTTTGAGCCACACTGCGCCCTCGGCCTCGTACACCAGCTCCTTCTTTTTAAAGAGCGCGAGAGCCTTCTCCACAAATCCTTTTTGGCGCACTTCTTTTTCTTCGGAGGTCCAGCGATCGAACTGGATCTGCGCTTTTTCTTCTATCGCCTTGCGGATTCCCTCAAAAAGTTCAGCCGCCACTTTTTGCCCGAGTTTTAACGGCTCTTCGCTTCCTTTAATTTCTTTTTGGTGCACTCTTGCCCAATCAGTAACATATGCGCCTTTGTAGAATTTCTCTTCGTCGGGAATTTTCTTTGCCGCCGCGAGCACGGACTTGCCCAACGTAATAATCTGGTTGCCGGTATCGTTTACGTAATACTCTCGCTCCACCTTTCCCCCGCACGTAGCAAGTACATTTGCGAGCGCATCGCCAAAAAATCCTCCGCGGCCATTTGCGAGCGTGAGCGGACCCGTGGGATTTGCGGAAATAAATTCTACTTGGATTTTTTTGCCTTTATGCACATCGGAAGTGCCGTACTTTTCTTTTTTCTGGAGAATTTCTTGGAGTTCCCCGCGAAGGGCATCAGCGGAAAGCCAAAAGTTGATAAACCCGTTTGGGGTGGCCTCTACCTTCTCGAAAAAATTAAGAGGCGCTGCTTTTTCTATCTTTTTCACGAGCTCTGCCGCTATTTTCCCCGGAGCTTTTTTCTCCTCACGCGCTATGAGGAACGCCGCGTTCGCGGCGTAGTGGCCAAGGGATTCTTGGTCGGGCACTCGAATTTCTAACGAGGAAAGACTGTCCCTGCCCAAGGCGGAATCTAAAATTTTCTTTATTTTTCCGTGCATCTCTTTGATATAAAGAGTAACTCAAAGTTCCTCAATTGAGAATACGACGCAAGAAATGTCTTGCGATGACCTAAAATTACCAGACTGCATAATATGTGGTCATCGCAAGACGTGGAAATGGCCAAATGACAAGGAGCGGCCGAACACGGTATGATGCAAATATGGTCACTCTCGCAGAAAACCGCCGCGCCCGATTCGATTACGAAATCCTCGAAACCTGCGAGGCCGGCATTGAGCTCACCGGGCAGGAGGTGAAAAGCACAAAAGTTGGGCGTATGGGACTCGTCGGCGCACACGTCTTGATTCGTGGCGGGGAAGCATACCTCGTAGGCGCGCAAATTCCCCCCTACCAGCCGATGAATGTGCCCTCCGACTACGACCCTGCGCGTACCCGCCGCCTCCTTTTGAAGCACGAGGAGATTCAGCACTTTGTGGGCGCTTTTCGCGAAGGCACTACGCTCATCCCCTTAAATGCATACCTCAAAAGAAACTTGATCAAAATTGAACTTGGACTTGCGCGCGGCAAAAAGCAAAAAGACAAACGGGAAGCGCTCAAAAAGAAATCCGCCCTCCGCGAGATGAGACAGGAGTAATCGCGAATAATGCAAATGGAAGCGAATAATGCAAATCAATTCGCATTATTGAAATTAAGATTCGCGATATTCGCGAGTACTCCTATATCACTTCTGACTGATAGCACTGCTCGCAGTAGACGATTTCCGGTCTTTCCGGACCGAAGGTGGTTTCAAACTTTTCTTCACAATGACTATGACCATGATGATGACTCGCGGAATTTTTATATACCCCATTCTCTGACGCTTCTCCCGCACATTGACATTGTCGCTTCCAAAGCTTCAGCGGGTTTTTTTGCGCAAGCCGACCTGCGTGGCGGCAGTTAAAGCAAAGCTGCGGAAGCGGCAGATTAAACCTCCGGTAGAAATCGAGTTCTGCCGGCACGATTCGAAAGGCAGTGGCACAGTCTTCGCTACATTTGCCAGCGTGAGCACATTCGATAATTTCCTTGGTCACATCATCTTTTACTTCCTCAATAGAATCCAGAAGCTCTACTGCCCGTAGGGTAGGTGTATAGTCCCGCTTTCCTGGTACACGCCAGGAGAAATTTTCTTTTTCCGCCTCCTCTTTCTTCAAAGGAATAAATTCCTGCGCAATGGTTTCGTTGTAGCCAAAGGGAGAGAGCTCAATCGGAAAAAATTCTCCGTAGCCGTATGTTCTCCCCTTCGCATCTTTATAAGGCATCTCTGCCATGTGTTTTTGTATGCGCGGCAGGAGCTCATCATACTCTTCTTTAGAATATTGTTTGTTGAAAATACAATACTTTTTATTGCGGAGGTTTACGCACCCGAAACAGTATTGGCAAGAATGGCAGTTGTAGCTGTACCACACATCATTCGAGTACCAAATGGTTGCGCAGAGGCCGCACCGGGAATTCACCACTCCCACGCTTATCGTCTCATACGTGAGCTCGGACTTACCTCCTGAACCCGGGCCGGAATCATAACACGTTTTCATGCCATCCGAGGACCACACGCAATATTTCGAATCCTCCGCATTTCCCATCACGTCGAAACATTCTTTGCAATTTTTGGATTGCTCGATATTGTCCCCAGTCACGTTCACTGATTTGAATATCTGCGCATAGCGATGGATCGAGGCGAGGCGCAATTCTTCCATTTTCTGTTTCAGTTCGTGGATCGTCTTCCTGCTTCCTAAATTCAATTCTTTCACTTTCTTCTGATATTCTTCCTTCGTGTAGGGTTGATTAAAAATGTAATACTGCTTATTTCGTAATCCCGCAGAGCACACACAATTCGAACACCCGCGGCAGTCATAGAGAAAGTAGGAATTGTTGCAGCTTTCGGAGTTTCGACTGAAGAAAATATGGTACGAATCCCGGCAGTACACATTCTCATAGCCAATTTCAGTTCGGAAGCAAATGTGCGAATCCATCGTGTCTTTGCAGTGGGACAATCTGTTTGCGTAGGACGAGTCCTCATTTGTCCATGAAGCGCTTACGAGATAACAATTCTTTTGCTCTACCACATAATTACAATATTTTGAGTTTACTGATTTACTGTCGAAGAGCGCGAGATGTGGGGTTTTTTCTAGAAGCTCTCTGAATTGAGTAAAGAATGGTCTAGAAAAATCATAATCCTGGCCGTAACTCGCGGCATCCCATTTGTCGCTCCACCAATATTCATGATCATAGACTGGGAACTTCGGATCGGAGTAAATTGAAATAATATCTTCCGTGTGTCCCGGGGCACTGCATTTTCGCTTGGAAAGCCCCCGCTCATTCCGCCAGGTGAGCCGGCGCTGCAAGCGGCATTCCCAGCAGAACGTCGGCGCCGGCACGCCGATTTTTGTATAGAAATCGAAATCGTCCGGTTCGATCGTGAACTGGTTGTGGCAGTTCTGACATTTTTTCGTTTCGGAATTCATTCTGCAAATATTCTAACCTATTGCACCAAATTATTCTCCATTTTTATTATTGTCAAATTTTTCTATAAAAATTTGTATTACTTTTTACAAATAATTTTAAATCACTTGAAAAATAAGGGCTATTTTGGTATATATTATGTATTAAGAATACATACAGTTCCGAAACTGAAAAGTTACTTCTCGAATTCGGCCTCTCTCCGAAACAAGTTGCGTTATATCTTGCGACGCTTCGCATAGGGCCTGCTTCTGTGCATGCGCTCGCAAAGGAAGCCAAAATCCAGCGGACAAATGCCTATGATGCGCTCGAAGCGCTCGTTGCTCGAGGCATTTTGAGTATCACCACCCAAGGAAAGAAACGGCTCTTCCGCGCCGAATCCCCTTCCGTGCTCCGCAACCTTTTTGAAGAGAAGCTCAACTCCTTGAACAATATTATTCCGCAACTCGAATTACTGCGGGCCACTACTGAATACAAACCTCGAGTGCTTTTCTACCCTGGCGTGGAAGGATATCGACGTGTGTACGAAGATTCTCTTACTACGAATGAGAAAAAAATACTAGGAATTTTCGCCGTCAAAGATATTTGGGATGTATTAGGGAGAGAGTATGTGGATCGCATCATCGAGAAAAGGGCGAAGCAAGGGATTACGCTTCGCGTGGTGCGCTCGCGAGAACGAGATTCATCGGATACTATTTATCCCTCGAGTACTCGAGAATTGCGTGACATGCGCCACGCACCCGCGGGAATGATTTTCCCAATTACTATGTATGTGTATGATCACAAAGTTACTTATCTTTCCTCTGAAAAGGAAACCTTTGGCCTCCTTATTGAAAGCCCAGACATCGCGCAAGCACACAGGAATTATTTCGAGGCGCTGTGGCAAATCAGCACTCCGAATTAGAAAGTTTTCGTCATTCTGAGGCGCAGCCGAAGAATCTTCCAGGGGATTCCTCTCCCGCTAGGGCGGGAGGGGTAATGGCGGCGTCACGTGATCAATCGCTGGCCTACCATCCTCCTTTTTCAAGCGATGACTTAGTCATCACCTCTCACTTCGAGCCTTGGTGGGCTCGGTGGAAACAACTCGGCCTTGGATTTTTTCTTGTGCATCCCAGGCCGACTCTTTTTTATAGAAACTGAAACGCGGAGTTCTCAAAGAGAACCCCGCGCTTTTTTCTGTCCTCGACCGTAGTTTCCACAAGCTCGGCGTCCGGAACACCTTTATTTTACCCTAAATCAATCAAGGAACTTCTCTTTGTTAGTTCATTTTACCATAATACTACTTGGCGAACTACTCCCATTC
>CAZKRG010000026.1:0-11647 GCA_964555255.1 uncultured Candidatus Saccharibacteria bacterium | reverse complement strand
GTGAGATTCTCCTTCACTTCCGATTCATAGTCAGAGTGGTACAACATCCTTGGTCGATCCTAATTATATCCATTAACATCCCGAAACAAATATATGTATATGAAAAGCTTGGCACTGTTTCTCGGAGCGTTTTTAGTTGCGTTTATCTTTGTACTGTTCTCTCGCACACAAGCGCAAACCACTACGACAACCACAAGCACAGGAAATTATTACTACGACGACACAGGAACAGGGACGAACGGTACAACTACGTTGGATAACACCAGCATCAACCCAAACTCCTCGGGAACCACGAACGGCATAACAACTCCAGGTCTTCCGAACACGGGAGGCGGAGGCGGGGCGCAATACCACTAAATAAGTCATGTAAATAAGTCATGAAGTCATGCAAAAAGGTGCTTTAATTCTCGCGGGGCTCTCTGCGGGAATTTTAGTAGGAGTTAGTTATTCCAAATCACCGGCACTGACATCACCGGCATCACCGGCACCGACGGTGACCTCCCTTGCTGCTCCTGTCCAATATTCCTTTAAAGCCGACGCTCCTCCAGTGCGTCTCAAAATCTCCATACTCGGCGTAGATGCCCCTATCGAAGCGGTGGGAATCGCGCCGGATGGTTCGATGGAGGTGGTACGCAGCTTTACCAAAGTAGGTTGGTATAAATACGGCCCTTATCCTGGGGCTATAGGCAAGGCGGTAATCGAAGGTCATCTGGATGCGGTAGATTCCCCCATTGCGGTATTCTCAAAATTAGAACACCTTACGGAAGGAGATGCCATAACCGTGGTAGATGCTGAAAAAAGAACAGCGACATTTACGGTTACTCACACCGCCTACTTTCCGTACAATAGCACTTCCACCGAAGAAATCTTCGGTCCCGCAGATGATGGGAGCTATCTCAATCTCATCACCTGTGCCGGTAACTGGATCCGCGACCAAAAGACCTACGACCACCGCCTCATCGTATTCACCAAAAGGATCAAATAAAACCTTAAAATATAAGGGCTAGTTTCTGCTGTAAGAACAAAGCAGTCCATGGTCATCAAACCGACCGGATCCCCTCGTCGAGTCATCCAACTATTTCACGAGCCGGGTAAATACGATCAGCCGATGCGTGTACGTGGATCCATCGGGCGTGGGCTTCCCCGCACACGTAATCAAGTTCAACCGCACCGCATCACTACGGGCAAAAAGTTTTTTTAAGGAAATTTCCGCAATGGGTTGTATCGCCGCTTCCTCCACTACAAAGCGGAGCGTGGTTCCATCTTGAGTAAATACGTACACATCCTGGCCAACCTTAAGGTTTTTTAAGTTTGCGAACGCCGCAAACACATGAGCACCTATGACCGCGCTCCCCTGATTTCCAGGGACAGTACCCGCCGCATACCAGCCGACGTCTTTTGTGGAAGCACTCGGCACATCCATTTCTCCTTTACTATTAAGACCCATCTTTTTGATAGAAGCGTTGAGTCCAATGGAAGGAATGATTAGGCGAGAAGGCAACGCAACCGAGGGATCCGCCGCTTGGACCGCGGGAACTACGAAGGAGACTCTGGAAACCTTCGGAGACTCTACGGCAAAAGAAGCAGCGGCAGTGGAAGAAATTGCAGGAGTTTGAATAAGAACGAAATGAGAGGGTAACAAGAAAGCTGCAGTAAAAACGCTTAACGATAATGTAATTTTCATGAATGGAGTTTTCATGAATTTCTATTCTATGAAAAAGGAGGAATATGTCTATCCATCTATAAAGCATTGCGGCACATAGTCTAATGTAATTCTCAAAGCACAAGCGGCGCAGCTCATGTATAATGAAAACATGAAATTAAAAATCTTCTCCGGCCAAGCGAGTCACAATCTCCAGCAAAGAATCACGAAAGAATTAGGAATTGCTCCTGGTAAAGCAGAAGTCTCACGGCACTCTGACGGCGAAGTGCGGATACAGATTCAAGAAGATGTGCGCGGTGCGGACGTCTTTATTATAAACTCCACTCACCCACCGCTCGAAAATTGTATGGACATGCTTCTTCTCGCCGATGCCGCTCGGCGCGCCTCTGCCGAACGCATTACTCTTGTTCCCACCTACTTGAGCTACAACCGCCAGGACCGCAAAGACCGCCCGCGCGTTCCTATAAGCTCGCATGTGTTTATTCAAATGCTTTCCCGTTGTGGTGCAGATCGAATACTCCTCTTTGATGTCCACTCAGAACCCACGATGGGATTCTTTGATAACCGAATTATTGTGGACCATCTCTATGCCTCTATCGTAAGTATTCCTTATCTCAAAAAAATCCTCCCAAGGCCGTTTGTAGTTGCCTCTCCAGATAAGGGGGGCGGGCCTCGTGCGGAAGCCTATGCGAAACGCCTCGGCATGCAAGATTATGTCCTCTTTACAAAAATACGCTCAAAACCAGGAATAGTAAACGAGGACCGAATAAAAATAATCGGCGACGTGAAAGACAAAAATGTCCTCTTTGTAGACGATATGCTCGACACCGGCTCCACTATTCTTGCAGATGCGGCGGCCGCCAAAAAAGCCGGCGCGAAAAAAATATACGCCGTAGTCACCCACGGTGTCCTTTCGGGCAATGCAGTAGAAAAGTTAGATCGCAGCGACCTCGAAGAACTGGTGATCACGAACACCATTCCTCACGATCCCCAGAAACTAAAAACAAAACGATTGAAAATCACCGTGCTCCCCATGGCACCGCTTATTGCGGATGCAATTTCCCGCATCCACCACAACAAACCGCTTTCTCCGCTCATTTTGCAGTAGAACCTAAACGTGTGCGTCTTGTAATGTCCAAAACATTACGAAAATCGGGACATCGCAAGACGAAGAAATTTACAAAAGAATTGATTCCCGTTCGAGCTTCTTGTTAAAATCAGATCCCTGTTGGATTGTATGAATTATATGGAAGGGAGCTGCTGCCGCGTGAGGTAAATCTCGCCGCAAGGAAACCGCGGCTGCAAGGAGTGCGAAAAGGAACACAGTAACTATAAATACAATTTGGTTTTCTATTTTTTACCAATCAATCTTATCGGAAATCCAGTGGACTAGCGGTGAAAGAGTGATACAATAATAAATCATTATGGATTCTCGTTTCCACTCCGGGTTTACCCCGTTAGAGAGCGAAAATACTCTTTGCGCGAAAAAAAATAGTACCAGTTCCCATGGTCTCAATTTCCTTAGGAAGAATAGCTTTCTTCACGCTCGTACGGGGTTCACCCTCATCGAGCTTCTCATCGTAATCGCGATAGTCTCTGTCCTCTCCGTCATCGTGATCGTCACCATAAATCCTGCCGAGCTCCTCAAGAAGTCGAGAGACACGAACCGACTTTCTGATATGGCCAATCTGAACCAAGCTTTGAACTGGTTCCTCACCGACTCCGGAGGGGGGGGCAGCATGGGCTCCCCGAATACCGTCTATGTCTCCATAGCTGATCCCACCGCCACTTCCACCACTCCCACCCAATGCCAGGGGGTAGGATTGCCCTCTCTTCCTAGCTCTTGGAGCTATAACTGCCCTGCCTCCTCCACCCTCCAGAAAGTGGATGGCACGGGTTGGATTCCCGTGAACTTTATCTCCATGTCTTCCAAAGCTCCATTCGCCACGCTTCCCAAAGACCCTTTAAATACCTCCTCCACCCGCAACTACTACACCTATACCGTAACCTCCCAAAATCAATGGAATCTAACTACTTCCCTTGAGGCCACTGTGAACAAACTAGGAGGAAACAGCGATAAAGTCTCCACGAATGGCGACCCAGTGTTAAATCACGTGTATGAAACCGGTCCGAAGCTTGGTCTGCAACCACTCGACTACGGCGATACATCTCTTGTGGGCTATTGGACCTTTGATGAGGGTTCTGGATCTACCGTGTATGACTATTCGGGAACTAATGCGACGGGGAGTTTACAGAATAGTCCGACGTGGACAACGGGGAAGGTGGGAAACGCTATAAGTTTTGCAAGTTCATCATCTCAATACATCAAAATACCAAGATTTCCTGCAGAAGGTGTGACTACTTGGACTGCTTGGATTTACCCTACTTCATTTGCGAATAGTCCAGACATCATGAGTGAGCAATGCGCCGGTGCAAACGGATACTTTATGCAAATAAAAAGCAACGGCTCTCTTGAATTTGGTTACCAATGTCTCCAGAGCGGAGCTCTGGTGGGTCCGGGAGGGTCATTAACGTTGAATACATGGAATCATGTAGCCGCTACGATTAATGGGTCCGCAGTAAATCTTTACATTAATGGTGTTTTAAATTATTCATCTACAATTTCAGCAACAGCAACCAACGCAGCCCAAGAACTGGACATAGGTGGCAAAAACGACGGTTATTTTAATGGATATATGGACGATGTCCGCATCTACAACCGCGCTCTTTCCGCCTCTGAAGTCTCGGCGCTGTACAACTCGACAAAGTAAAACCCAATGGCCACTGTTTTTTATCCAATATGCTATACTAACCTCATGCGCCCAAAGAAAAAGACAACATACACTGATTCCCAAGTGGGTGCACTTATGGAACACGTGGACGGAAAATTTGACGCAATCGCGGAAGGGATTTCAGGGCTCGACGCCAAAATAGATCGAGTAGATGGAAAGGTAGAGGAATTGCGGCGAGAAATGGACTACAAATTCGAAGTGGTATTTGATGAACTCCATATTATTCGGAACGATCTAAAAGAAAAAGTAGGCCGCGACGAATTTCAGCTTTTGGAAAAGCGGGTAGCAACACTCGAAAAGAGGAAGTGACCATAGTAATGGTCATCCCGATCCCGCCGGCTGGCGGAGAAGGATCAGGAGAAAAGCATCACTCAAACCTATATTCCGCGTGCGATTCCTCGGGAGCGGCGTAGAGGGGCACGATTTCAATATCTCCTTTGGGCTGCATCCGAATCACATCAATCACCTTGCCAAAAATTCGAAAGTTTTTATTCATGATGATCGGTTTGTACTGTGGGTCAGAGGATACCGGCGAAAGAATCACCGCATTGTTCGCGAATTCTAATTTCTTAATAACCGCAAAACTGTCGATAATCGCCACCACGAGATCGTCCGCCTCCGCCGCTTCCGTTACTTCCACAAGCACATAATCCCCTTCTTTAATGCCCGCATCCACCATCGAATCTCCCACCGCTTTGATGCACACCACATTATCCTTCTTCACTCCCTGCAAAAGTTCCGTCGCCACACAAAGGTAATCGCCAAAATTCCGCTGTGCAAACACGTTCACGTTGTCACATCCCGCCGAGGCAATCACGGGGATATTCACCGTCGCCGACCCATCGAAATGTTCCAAAATTCGAATCCCCCGCCGCTCATAGCGCCGCCGCTCGATGAGCCCTTTTCGCTCTAAGGATTCAAGATATTGCGTCACCGCGCGCGGAGAAGAAAATTTCATGAGTTTCACCAACTCTGCCACCGTGGGCGATTCACCTCTTTTCTCCATTAGTTTTTTGAGTGATTCATAAAACTGCTTCTGCTTCTCCGTAAGTTTACTGGATTTAAACATATATATATAGTATATATAGTATATAAAGAAAGAAAAAACATATACACTATATACCTGTGGATAACCTACATGGAATTTTTCTCTCCTTTCGCTGCATGCGCCTTATCATAAATCCCCGAGGAAAGAGACTCTAAAAATTCATCAGTATTTTTCTCTTCTTTATACGTTTCCCACAAAGCACGTTTTACCGCTTCAAGACCGAGAAGAGAAGCCCAGCCGGATGCGGCAGCATACTCTGCTATTTCATACTGCTTCATCGTGCGAGCCGACGCGACGAGTGCCGCATCCACGCTTTCCTTCCCACGCACCGTAGACATGAGCCGTTCCATATTCGCAATTATTCCTCGCACCGCATTATCGCGGGATTTTCTCGCCTTCTTCCCAGTAAGCTCCTCAATACTTTTTTCTACCATCGCCATATGTCCCCGTGTGATGAGGCGATGCTTTTCAAAACCAGATTTGAGCTCTGCATCCGTAGCTTTCTTTGCCATCTTCGTGAGCGCCTTCACCAACTCATACTCCGCATCATACAAAGACTGCAATTTCATTATTAGAAGATCTCGGAGCGTTTTGCGTGGAAGAAGAGAAACCATCATTGTATGAAACGAAACATTGTATGAAGGTCGCGTGAGTTCTAAGATAGAACCAGCAACAAAAGGAATTGAATATGAGCAAAGGATCAGACAACGTCTTCAAAAGAACGGCGGGGCAAATGTGTTACACTGCCCACTGCATGAAGAATACCCTGCAAGAAATGGCTTCCTCAGATTTTATACATTGAGGAACAATAAGGACTTCGCTTATTGCAGATCTCAAGGATTTTGTCGATGAACTGGGAAACTGGTTCGCGGGCGATCATCCGAAGATGAATTACATCAAGAGCATGCATACGTACGCCCTTGCTGCCAAAACGCTTGAAAAAAGCTCGCCCGAATTAAAAGATCGGGCATCTATTGATGAGGAATTACGAACATATGTGTTTTTTTGAAGGCACTCAATGCCTCTCCTCGTCAACTCTCGCCAAACGAACGGATAATCGCGGGACGACTCGCAAGGTTCTTCGAAAAAATGGAACGGCAAGGAAACTCGGAAAATTACGTTCGGAGAGTGGCCGAATACCAAGACTTCAGTCGAGAACCTTTTTGATACACAACAAAAGTTCATGCCCGGATCGCGAACGCGATTCAGGCATGTGTTGTTGTTATAGAGTTTCTATGGCGTTCGAGAAATCAACCCCAACGCATAGTCGGGCCAGAACACTCCCGCCGCAGGCCCACCATTACAGGTACCATCAGACTCCCCAGGGCGCTTCACCCAAAGAAAAGCATCCACCGCTCGAACACCAGTATCCACGGTCGGCCGCACCCCCAGCGCTCTCCCCGGCGGATTGCACCACGCGTTGTTCGGCGCGGGCCCAAGGCCATTTCGGCTCGTGTCGATCACGAAATGCATTCCGCCGAGTGTTTTGGAAAGTGCCTGGCCATACTGGATCGTTTCCGCGGTACTGTAAAAGTTGGATACGTTCAGCGCAAATCCTTTCGCTCGTCCGGCGCCAATTCGTTTGAGACGGCTCGCTATCACTGACACGGGCTGCCAGCGCGAGTTTCCCGCATCAGGATAAATTGCAATGTTCGTGATCGCAACGAGGAGAGTGATCGCATTCGAGAGGATAAGATATCGCTCCTCTTGGTTGGTAACGGCAAGACAATCGAGCCCTGCCAACGCATCGGGCTCGAGAATTATTCCTGTGCATACTCCACCGATTCCCCGCACGATTTCCCCAACCCAGTTGGTATAGAACTTCGCATCGGGTGCTCCTCCAGCAGAGAATCCGGCACAATCTCGGAAGGGAATGTTGTAGAACACAAAGAAAGGAATCGAGTTAGAAGTGAAAGCAGCTGCAGCATACTCATGAGCAGTCGCAACATCATCGCTCTCCCCTTTTAACCACTTTGCCTGGGGTTCGAGGGAAATCTTTCGAAGCAAGACAGCATTGGTAGGCTGAGAAATCTGGGTGGAAGCCACATAGCGTGCGGCTCGTGAATCGGGATCCACATAAAAAGGCAACTTCTGGAAAGGATTTATATATTCCTCCACCCTGAAAAAACTAGAAATGCCTTGCGCGGGAAATACTGTTGTTTGCATTCCGCCAGTTCCCACAAACGTATTCTTTGATGTCCAAGTGGGAAGATTAAGGGTTCTCGTCTCTTGTAGATCATACATTCGGTCGGCGTGAGTACCCCATGATAAAGAAAACATTTGGTGAGAAAATGCGGTGACAAAGAGCACTTCATTTGTATTTGCTTTAACTGTTTCATATGCCACAAGCATCCAGGCGAGCATTCGTATATTCATATGCACATTTCAATTTTTTCTCTTCTTTAAAACCTACGGGAACAAAATGAAAAATAAATGAGTAATACACCAAAAAATTGTACGTGACGTCTCCGCTATATCTTTAGTGAGCACTTTTCGTTCACTGAGGAAATTGCAATAGTTCGCCCGTTTACGTCTCATCTTCACGAGAATTTTAGACAAAGAATACCCGACACTTCACTACTTTTTTCCTCTTGAACATGATAATCCCCTAAAAACGAAGAAATCCTCCGTTATATTCAAAAAACGTTTTAGCGAGCAATATCAAGGTTTTTAAAACCCTTGCGAATTTAAAAGGGTTCTATAGCATTCTTCTAGCTCCTCGTCTCGTGCATAGTGCAGCAAAGAAAGCGTGCCTCTTTTTTCGTGGGGGAAAAGCGGGAAATTCATCCCGTCTTCAGATTGAGTCTGCCTAGGCGCATGGTCAGCCCTAGGAAACTAAAGGATTATGAATGGAAAAGATGTTAAAGATTGCTCGTGTTCTCAAAGTTCGCCAATGTGCGCGGGTCGCAGGAATAAGCGCGGTTGTGTTATTAGGGGCAACTTCCATTGCTCACGGCGCCGGAGTTAATGTATGGTGGCCCACAAATAACGTAAGCGTGAGCGGAAGCCAACCGTTCAAAGCAGTGCTCGATGGAAAAGACATCAAAAATTATATGATGTTCTGGCAAGTAGACGGCGGACAGTACAACTGGATGGCCGACAACACTACCGACTATCCGCACAAAGAAGCGCAGGTAGATCTCACTAACTGGAACTGGCACGGTACGGGTCCCTACAACCTCACTTTCATCGCCCAGAAGTTGAATGGCCAAGAAATTGCCCGCACGTCGATAAATATTTATGTGGGCTCTCCTGCCCCGACTCCGACCCCCGCGCCTATTCCAACCCCAACGCCAACGCCTGCTCCGACCACTACTTCCACGCCTACTTCAACCAGTAATCCCACTACCACTATCACGGTCGCCTCTGCTCCTCTGCCTCCTGCGCCCCTAAACTCTTCAGATCCTCTCTCGGGAAAAAATTTTTATGTAGACCCGAACTCTCCCGCCGGTGCGCAAGCTAAAATGTGGAGCACGTCGTGGCCTTATGGCGCCTCACTCATGCAAAAAATTGCCGTGGAACCGACCGCGAAGTGGTTCGGCGGTTGGAACTCAAATGTGCAGGGAGACGTCGCGGCGCTCGTGAGCGCGGCCGCAGACGCAAATAGCCTTCCGGTCCTCATCGCCTACAATATTCCTTTCCGTGATTGCGGCGGCTACTCCACCGGAGGTGCGACCACCCCAGAGGCATACCGCAGCTGGATCCAATCCTTTGCCGCCGGAATCGGTTCACGTGAAGCGGTAGTAATCCTCGAACCAGATGGTCTTGCATCTATGGATTGCCTCTCCGCTACCGACCAAGTCACACGCCTCTCACTCCTCTCGCAAGCCGTGTATACCCTCAAATTAAATAGCAAAACGTTAGTATATATTGACGCTGGCAACGCGCATTGGATTTCCGCGAGTCAGATGGCGGATCGCCTTTGGAGCGCAGGCATTGGCGAAGCTGACGGATTCGCGCTCAATACTTCAAACTTCATCACGACGAGCGACAACACTGCATTCGGAAACACCCTCTCGAGTATGGTAGGCAACAAACACTTCGTGATTGACACGAGCCGGAACGGACTCGGCCCCACTTCCGATTACCAGTGGTGCAATCCTTCCGGAAGGGCACTCGGAGCAAAACCCACCGCGAACACCGGCAACGCTCAAACCGACGCATTCCTTTGGCTCAAAGTCCCCGGAGAATCCGACGGCAACTGTAATGGTGGTCCCTCTGCGGGAGTATTCTGGCCGGACTACGCAGTAGGACTTTCGGAACGCGCAGCGTACTAAAGTTTCTAAAAACTTTCAACTTATAACTCATAACTCACCACAAGGTTATGGGTTATTTTGTTTTTTTATTCTCCCTTCATAAAGGGAGCGACGCAAAGCACCGAGGACTTTTTTCTAATCTTTCGGAAGACTCGCGTGTATCACCTTGAAGTATTCTCGATACGCGGGCATTGACTGCTTCGCACTATGGTAAAAACGCTCGTAATCCTCTTCAAAATCGTATTCATGCACGAGAATGTTGCACAATTTGGCACTTTCAATTAATCGGGAGGCCAGGGCGTTCGAGAGCATTCCTTTTTCTTGAAGAATGAGAAAGGAATCCTTGTAAGAATCCGGCGTCTTCTCTCCTTTGTCGAGGAGAATCTGTGTATTGATATCACTCGCCACTTCCACGAGAAGCTCGAAGTTGCGTTCCGCCGCGCGGACTTTCACAAGATTTGTAATAAACTGCGGAAGCGGTTCTTGAAGAAGCGGCTCAAGTGCTCCGAGGAGTGTCTTGAGCTGCTCCAACTTTTTAAGAATTATGGCTTTGGACATATTTTTGGAGAGCTTGCTCTCGGGCGCGCCGAAACTTTGCGGCATTGAGATACTGCTTCCACGCTCGGATGCGGAAACGGATAAAATCAGAGGGTGCCCCTTCGAGAAGTTTTCCCGTTTCCCCTATTTGGTGCGCGAGGAGAGGAGGAGCATTCCACAAATCTATCACGTCCATTTTGTCCGGCGAAATTCTAAGTTGTTTGGCGGCACGCTCGCCTGCCGCATATCGTTCCGCGAGCGTAAGTGGACGATCGGCAAGCACCGCGATGTCAGCGTCTGAATTTTTTCCTGCCGTTCCGCGTGCCCGGGAACCGAACAGGATAATAAGCCGGTTCATAATGCTACCATACCACGTTTCGGGTGAACGCGCGAGGAACCCTTATATTTCAATGGTTTTTTGGGATATTTGACAAAAAGGCATAAATTATGCTAAAATGTGCCTGCTAGTTTGCAGGGTACAGCTCTTTGTTAAATAAATTGATTGGAATCCTTCGACAAGCTCAGGACAAGTCCGGTATTTCATAGCTTTGGAGGCACGAGGGTAGCGATATGCGAGTCACTAAGTTCTAATGGCTAAGTCCTAGTGGCTAATGTATTGCTATCCTCGTGCGAACTCATGCGAGTTGTGCGGGAAGCGAAGTAAGTCGTCGTTACTTCAAACGATGAGGATCTATCCTCGCAGACGACGGACCGCGCTACCGTACCGCACACAGCGCATCTCTATTGCTATGAACGCGATTGAATTATTACAAGATTCCCTAACCGGGAACAGATCCTTGGCTTATGATCGGGAAGATGCCGCTGCTGAGAGGTGGGCTCATTCACTTCCCATGGTGTCGGTTCCCCAGGAGTGGTCCTGGGTCCCGGGTGAATGTCCGGATGTGCGACGCACAGTGCAACCGGTCAACGCTGGATCGAGAATAGGAATCGATCCGACTCGGCAGGGGTACGTAGTTGTACCGGCGGTGTACGTCGGAAAATTGCAGGGTATCCTCCGGGATATCGAGGATGAGACAGCTACTTATTCTCCCAATCTTCCATTTTGGGAACCCGAGATGATTGCCGAAAATGGGACGGTGTTGCCAGCCGGATGGCTGCAGTATCGATGCAACCAAGGATACCATCAGGTTTCGGCGCCTACGCGCGGAAACAGTTTTTACCTGGTGGATCCGCGGGTACCGCATGGGTACTTGCGATCCTACACCGTGCCAAGCTATCTCTGCGACGAAATCTGCGACACCAGCAGGTTTCGCAGGGCAGAGTGAGAGAAAACTTCGCCGAAAGGCAATGGAGACAGATCGGCCTCGTCTAGGTCGGTCAGGTGGAGAAG
>CAZKRG010000025.1:0-11968 GCA_964555255.1 uncultured Candidatus Saccharibacteria bacterium | reverse complement strand
AGCGTCGGGTATTTTGTGCAGGTGGCATAGAGACTTTCCTTGAGCCGAGCCTTCACATAGGGCTTGAGCCATTTCCTCCGATACTTCGTGCCCCAGACCACGTGGTATTGGAGTTTGTAGGTGCTGTGATTGAGGAAACGCGTGCGCATGGGAACACACCTCCGTCGGGCTCCGGGCTTCCATTCATCCCCGGGCGCGGGCGTGTGATATACAAAGCATACCTCCTGAACAAGGGCCCGCGGCCCGGGGTTTCCTGGAAGGAGAAAAAAAAATGACTCCTAAGAGTCATTTTTATGAGCTACAAGGATTTCCTCACAAAACCCTTTGCATCCACACTCGCCACTAATCGCTAGTAGCTAGTCGCTATTATTTCACCACCATCGTTCCCGTTTCACCGTTGCGACCGGGAATGTTATTGAAGAAAGTGTACGTGCCCGTCTTCGTCGGTGCGTTGAAGGAAATAATGCGGTTCGCATCCCCCGGGCCCACGCCCACCGCCACTGCGGAAAGCGACGGATCCTGGAATGCAAACACGTGTGCTAACTGATCGCCGTCAGACACCACGAGGTTCACAAGCTCGCCCGCCTTCACCGTAAAGGTGTTCGGCGACCAGCCGCCGGTGATCGCGGTAATCTTTATCACGTCCGCTTTAGGAATCGATTGCGCAGCAATCGGCGCCGACTCTTGCGGCGCCTGCGGCGACCCCGGCGCCACGTCGAGTTTTACCGGCGCACCCTGCGGCGTCACCACTTGGCCGCTTGAGGCGATGGAGCTCGCGCCCGGCGCCACCACCGTGCCCTGCGTCGTCGTGGCCGTGAGCGGTCCCTGTGGGATTACCGCCTGCTGACCTCCCTGCTGCGACACAAGGTACCAAATCGCGCCCACCACGACCACCACCACAATGATCCCGATTACCAAATTTCTCGTTGATTCTTGCATAAATGTAAGTCGAATGCCCGACCTTTTCTAAATCCATTAAAGTATATCAGACGCGCAACTTGTATTTATCCACAAATCCCATTCCTTACGACATCGCAAGACGTAAATGCGGAGTCGACGTGAAACGGCAACCGATAATCAATGGTTTATTTTCTTTTTTCCAACGCCGCTACCCGCTTTTCCAAAAGGCAGAAAACTCCTCTACAACCGCATCAAGCTTCCCATCAAAATATCCGATCAGAATTTCCACCTCCTAACTGGTAATGAAGTTTTCTTCTCCTTCTTGAACATAGCATCAATATACCATACAGCACACGTAAGCGCAGGAATCACCTATCGCTTCTCATACGTATAAAATTGTGCTGGGGATGGCTCATAATTGTCACATTGGAAATGCGAATTTCCCTTTTCCTAATATACCCTCATATCCCGCCGCAAAGATTTTCACGGTCGGATTCCCCGACGCCTTTTCCACTCGCTCATGGCGCATAAACACGGCGGCCTCGCCGATGCTGTATTGGATATTTCTTACCAAAATTCTTCTCTGGTAATCCGCTCGCCAGGCAAATCCCAGTCGCCGAAACTATCTTTAAGAATCAAAAGGTTTCCATCTTTCTCTAAAAAAATTTTTACCGCAATAAAATAAAAATCTTTCTCTATTTTCTATGGTTTACACAATTTTTTCTTTTTCTACACTCACTCCCTTTTTATACTGCTTCTGCCTACTAACACTGTGCTCACAGTATATAACTTATGGCCAATCGGGAAACTGGGATATGGCATTTCTGTGCTTTCAGTTATCCACAGAAACAAATCTTGACGGTATGGGGGGTAAGGGTATAGGATATAAGTAATAGGTCGAACTAAATTTTAACGTTTGTCACCATGCTGGATCAAAAACTAAAAAAAAAATCGCTTCACCGCGCCAAAATTATTAGAGGTCAAATAGATGGTTTGATTAAGGCTATCGAGAAAGAGGTTTATTGTCCCGACCTGCTCGGACAATCATTCCTTGTTCAAAGGTCGCTCAAAAGCCTTGATGCCTACATGCTGGAAAATCATTTACGAACGCATGTAAAACATCAATTGAATCGCAAAGAAGAAGAAAAAGCCATCAAAGAATTAATCAAGGTCTATATGCTATCAAATAAATAACAAATATGTTCAATCTTCTTAAAAAAAAGTGCCCTGTTTGCAAAATGAAACTAGAGGAAGGTAAAAAATATCCGGAGGAATTCGGTAAACAGTTTTGTTCGGAAAATTGCCGCGAAGAATACCGGAAGAAAACAGTAAAAGAACAATCCAATAAATCTCACGGCTGCTGCCATTAAAGTATGCGAAGTACACAAAACAAAACCATCGGCACAATCTTAATTGTCGGCGCGGTTCTTTATTTCCTGTTTACCACCTTTGTCGCCGGTCACGGATTCCATCCGCTTAATACGCTCATAACCATCTTCCTCCTGGTTTTTGGATTTATAACTATTTTCAAAACAGGAGAGGAACCAGCGGGAACTCCGGAATCCCACACCAAAGAAGCGACTCCGAATGAACCTTCAATTCTACAGCCGACTCAGAAACTGAAAGTATTTTTCGTCAGTTTGGCGTTTGGGCTGCTTACGGCAATTATTATTGCTCTTACTTATCTCGCAACTTCAGCCGGGGAAACGCTCACGACCATCCTCTCCTTTGCCGGCGGCGTATCAAATATCGTTCTGCCATGTACTCTGCCGCTCGTGTTCATCATCGTCCCTCTTTCCATGGGCAAGGGATATAAAAAAGGTCTCATGATGGCTCTTCTCTTCAGCCTCGGCCTTGTGGTGATGCTTGCAATCTACGGAGCGGCGATTGCACTGGTCGGCAAATATCTCGGTTTGGATCAAGCCACCAAATATCTTTACATCATCGCCGGAATTGCCGCCCTCATTTTTGGTTTATCCGAACTCGCTCTTATTTCGTTCAAAATGCCTTCTTATTCCAAGGTCCCGGCATTTATTCAAAAGCAGCCTGATTACGCCAAGTCGCTGTTTTTGGGACTCTTTTTGGGAAATGCCGGCGTCGGCTGCCCCAATCCAATTACGTATCTGATTTTGACTGCCGCAGCCGGCACGGGAAGCGTGGCTGTCGGCGCCTGGTATATGGCCGTAAACGGATTGGGCAGAGCGCTGCCTCTCATTTTCTTGTCGGTTTTGGGAATTTTGGGCGTGAACGCGGCCGGAGGAATTATGAAGCACAAGGCCAAGGTGGATAAAATCACCGGCTGGGCTCTGGTCGCTATTTCAGCTTTCATTATTTTAAACGGCGTCTTCGGCCACTTATGGTATGAAGGATCTGTTTTTCATGAAGGCCTGAATATGCTTTTCGGGAAAATCGGCAGCACGGTTACGGAAGCTAGCATTCAGATTCAGCAGTTTGAGACGGCGGTGCCATTCGTTTGGTTGGGCGCGTGGATAAATCTGCTGCTGCCACCGGTTATTCTTATCTGGTATTACTTCAAGAAAAAAACCGCAATGTCCAAAAAAACATTCTGGATTTTGCTTTCCATTTTCTTGCTTTGGGGATTATTAACCATGCCCATCGGGGTCGATATGGGGTAGATCACAAAATATATGACTCAAACTAAAAAATATTCAATCAGCGGAATGGATTGCGGAAGCTGCGCGACATCCATTGAAATGCTGCTCAAAAACCAACCCGGAGTGAAATCGGCAAAAGTGAGCTTCGAAAATGAAGAAGCAGTCATTGAGCTTGACGACTCCGGATTTAACTTTAAAGAGGTCGAGAAGATAATTAAGCAGATGGGCTACACCATAAGCGAAAAAAAATTATAAACTTTCCGCCGTTATTATGCCCACTAGTATTATAATCGGCATTATTGCAGTAGCGGCCACGTCTATCGGCGGCCTGTTTGCCGTGCGCATCAAAGACAAGCTGCATCTCGTTTTGGGTTTCAGCGCCGGCGCGGTGATCGCGGTCGCTTTCTTCGAAATTATTCCCGAAGCCATCAAACTGGCAGGCAACAAATATGAGTCCGCGACCATAGCTGCAGCGATGGGGACGGCGTTCCTCGCATATCTTATCCTTGACCGCGTGATCCTTGCTTCCGGACACGCCAATGCCGATTCCGAAGAAAAGCATACCAGCCAAAAAAGAGGAACGCTGGGAGCCAGCACTCTGTCTGTCCACAGTTTTCTGGACGGAGTAGCCGTCGGCGTGGCGTTCCAAGCGTCAACCGCGGTTGGTCTCATTGTTTCAACAGCGGTTTTGGCTCACGATTTCTCGGACGGCATAAACACTGCCAATCTGGTGTTAAAAAGCGGCGGGACTGTCCGCAGAGCTATAGGGTGGATTGTGGCAGACGCACTCGCTCCTTTGGCCGGCGTTCTTTCCACGCTTCTGTTTACTCTGCCGCAGGAAACTTTGGGGCTTATTCTTGCCTTGTTTGCGGGCGACTTCCTCTATATTGGCGCCAGCGAGTTACTACCGGAAAGTTACCACCGCCACCCGAAAGCGTTCACCACCGCCATGACGGTGCTCGGTATGGCGTTGATCTTTATTATCGTGCGCTTTGCTGATAGATAAAATACATAATCATATGATTACTATTCAATTTGTCACAGTACCGGGGTGTCATGAGTGCGCAAGGGCGAAGAAAATTTTTGAGGAATTGAAACCGAAATATCCGGAAATGCACATCACGGAAATTGACGCCACTTCTGCCGAAGGCATCACGCTGATTCAAAAATATGGCATATTTTCGAGCCCCGGCATTGTCGTGAACGGCGAACTTTTTTCGACCGGCGCGCTCAAAAAGGAAGAATTCATTAAAAAACTGGACACGCTAAAGAAATAACAGAGGCAAGGAATAGCAGAGACATACAACATGAACTTATTTTCAATCGGCCTTGTGATCGATACTATCGGGAAAGTGCTTATCGGCATTGCCGTCTTGAGGGTGCACCGTCACATATTTAAAGAACGCAAGATAGATGCGGATGTGCTTCAGGCGATGCGCAGAGAATGGCTGCAATCATTTACCGGCATAATGCTCATTATTGCAGGCGCAATACTACAGCTATTTTTTTACCAATCTTCGTAAATAAAAAGGCCGAAAAAAATAATTTAAGAAAAGCAAATAAAAAAAAATTTAATGAGTAAAACTTTGCTAGTTATAGGTTGGATTGCTTTCCTGTGTGGCGCGATTACCTACTTTGTTGCCTGGGCGGCAATTCTGGGAAACAGCAATGCGTGGGGCGTGCCTCCGCAGCTTTGGTTCTATGATTCCATCGCCGCGGTACTCATAGGAATTTTCTTGTTTATAGCATCGCAGTGGAAAAAACAGTAACCGGGAAACTTAATAGATGACCTACGATCTCATTATTATCGGTGGCGGCGCGGCAGGTTACGGAGCTGCCATTTACGGCGGAAGATATCGCTTGAAAGTCCTTGTGATAAGCAAAGAGTTCGGCGGCGAGACAGCGAGCGCTGGCACCATCGAAAATTATCCGGGGATTCCGTCAATCGGCGGTTTTGAGTTGATGGAAACAATGAAAAAACAAGCGGAAAATCTCGGCGTAGAGATGCTTGAAGCAGAAGGTATAGATATAAAAAAACAAGAACACTGCTTTCGGGTTTTGGCAGATACTGCCATCTACGAGACACACGAGATTATTTTTGCTCTTGGCGCTGAACGCCGCCGTCTAGGACTGCCCAATGAAAAAGAACTTACGGGACGCGGCGTGCATTATTGTGTAACCTGCGACGGGCCACTTTATCGCGACAAGACCATCGCCATGGTCGGAGGCGGCGATGCATCAGTAAAAGGAGCTGTTTTTGCAGCTGAGTACGCAAAGAAAATATTTCTCATTGTTCGCCTCAAAGAAATCACCGCCGAACCAATCAACCTGGAGCGCATGCAGAAACTCGGCGACAAAATAGAAGTGCTTCCGGAGACTGAAATTAAAGAACTAATCGGCAAGAAAAAACTTGAAAAAATAAAGATTTCCCATCCATTTAACAATTCTGAAGTACTGGTTGTTGATGGACTATTCGTAGAAATCGGAGCCGTTCCAAATGTCGCGCTCGCGAAATCCCTCGGCGTAGAATTGGATGAGCGCGGATATATTAAAGTCGATAACATGATGAAAACAAATGTTGATGGCGTATTCGCCGCGGGAGATGTAACAAACCATTTTGGATCATTTAAGCAGGACATCACTGCGGCCGCAACGGGTGCCGTAGCCGCCACCTCGGCTTATAACGACCATAAAATTCACGGGGATATTTGCTCGATGCACGCTCAACCATCGCCGCAGACAAAACAAAAAGTCGGAAAATAAACAATTAATATTGGATATGAGAAAACAACAGGACCGGAAAAAAACGCCAAGAAGGAAAAAACGAGTAACGCCAAAACAAAGGCGAAAAAAATCCGCTGTCGCATTAGTTAAGTTTACAGAAAACCCGATAATTCTGCCGAAGAAGGAAAATGGTTGGGAAGCGTGGCAAACGTTCAACCCTGGAGTGATCTTGCTGAATAGCAAAATTCATTTTCTTTATCGCGCAATCGGCGAAGACGGAATTTCTCGCCTTGGTTACGCGGCTTCGGAAGACGGCTTTCATATTAATGAGCGGGTTCCTTCCCCCATATACGAACACACCATTAAAACCCCGGCTTTCAACGTTTTTTCATATTTTTCCGGCGGCAGTTGCGGAGGAACCGAGGACCCGCGCATCGTTCGAGTCGATGAAGAAGATGTTTTATACATGATCTACACTGCCTGCGATAACGGGCTCTGTGTTGCGCTCACCTCCATAAGGGTCGCTGATTTCTTAAATAAAGAATGGAAGTGGAAACCGCCTAAGCTGATTTCCAATCCGAACGAAACGAATAAGAACTGGGTCATTTTCCCGGAAAAGATAGGAGGAAAATATGCCATCGTGCATAGCATTTGCCCGGAAATAGCCGTTGCCTTTCGCGATACACTCGAATTTGAAGAAGGAGAATTTATAGAAAGTTATCATGATTGCAACTTTCGGAGAAAAAATTGCTGGGATAATCAGCCAAGAGGAGCCGGGGCGCCACCAATCAAGACTCCGGCCGGATGGCTTTTATTCTATCAAGCTATGGATGGAAGCGATCCGGGGAAATATAAGGTCGGTGTTATGCTTCTTGATCTCTATGATCCGACAAAAATCCTTCATCGATCTCAAGAACCAGTTTTGGAGCCGGAGAAAAATTATGAAAACAACGGATTCAAAGCGGGAGTAGTGTATGTTACTGGAGCGGTCATTAAAAATGGAGCGCTTCTTGTCTATTACGGAGCAGCCGACAGTTACATCGGCGTCGCTCATGCTAATTTAGAAGAATTTTTGAAAGCACTCGTCGAGGAGGCGAGGCCGAAGCTCAAAATAAAACCGCTAAAGAAAAAATAAAATAGTATGACTACTGAAAAAAAATATATTGAGCATCCCGGCAAAGCTGTTCAGCCGGATAGAAGATTTGCACACGTTATGGCTATTACGCTCGACCCTCGAACCGACAATCATGAAGGTATTATTCGCTGCGTTATAAACCGCACCGGCGATGTACAGGTTTCAGGATATGTTGATCGCAGCGAATTGCACATCGTGAGGGGAAATTCGCTGGATCATTTTGAAATAGGCGAACATCTCAAGATCAAGAATGAGGATAAAATTATAAAACAGCTTGCCGGCACTGAATTTGATTTTATCGGCCTTGAGGACCCCGACATTTGGATCGATGAGAAAACGGCTTCAATGCATATTTATTTTACGATTCCATTGCGACATAAAAGCAAAAGAGGAACAATTACGCATCTGGGACATGCGGTCGGGAAAGATCTCAATTCTTTGGAAATGACCGAGCCAGTTCTCACAGCCGACGACACCAAAGAACGGGCAAAAGAAGTTTCTCTCGCGCCGCTTAACAGTAAGGGGCTTCGCTATAATTTATTTGAATCAAGCGATCATAGAACGAAACGCTATTCAACGGTACGGGCGGCAAAAGTTAAGAATATGGGAGGATTGTGGGAGTGGGGCAATGAGGTTTTTCATCCAGCGGAACATAACATTTCTTGGATTGCTGGCCACGCTTCGCCTGGACCGTTACTGCCAAAACATTTCATCGATATCGGCGAAAGGAAATTGGTTGGCATCATGAACGGACGCGAAGCGGACCAGCATATTGGCCACCAAGTTATATACGGGATGTTTTCCGTCGGATTGTTTATTTACGATTATGAAAACGGACGGATTGAGTGGGTTTCACCGGAGCCGTTAATCCGAGACAGCGAAGCACAGATAATCACTTTCGCGAGCCACTTTGTGCCGCGAGAAAAGGGAAATGGTATTTTGTATGCTCATGTTGATGATTCTTTTGTGCGTGCTTATACTCTTCGGGCAGATTGGATAAAACCGATGTTGCCATAAACTAAACAAAAAATAAAAAATATGATCATCGAACGATTCAACAAAAATCCGATACTGACGCCAAATAAGAACCAATCCTGGGAAGCCGAGGCGGTTTTCAACGGTTGTCCAACAAAAAAAGGAAAGAAAATCTTCCTCCTTTATCGCGCCGTTTCCTTATCTCATTATCATAGCGCCGCCGGAGCAAAACTTATGGTCTCTGATATCGGCATCGCTGAAAGCAAGGATGGCACCAATTTCGGTAATCGCACACGATTTATAGTTCCTGAATGCGAATGGGAAAAATTCGGCTGCGAAGACCCGCGGGTAACGAAACTCAATACCATGTACTACATTTTTTATACTGCTCTTGGCAGCTGGCCCCCGAGAGCGGAAAGCATCAGAGTAGGACTTGCCATCAGCAAAAATTTAGAGAACGTTGAAGGAAAACATCTCATCACTCCTTTTAACGCTAAAGCAATGGCTCTTTTTCCAGAAAAGATCAACGGAAAAATATGGGCGATTCTGACTGTTCATACCGATCGTCCTCCGGCAAAAATATGCCTCGTTTCTTTTGATAAAGAAGAAGATATCTGGAGGGAAACCTATTGGAACAAATGGTATCAAGATTTTGAAAACTATTCCTTACCACTCCCGCGCCGACCCCAAGACCACGTTGAAGCCGGTGCACCGCCGCTCAAGACAAAGTATGGCTGGCTGCTGTTTTATTCCCACATCAGAAATTATTTCTCGCCGCAAAGGGCTTTTGGCATTGAAGCGGTACTCCTGGATTTAAATAATCCCCTCAAAATTATAACAAGAACCGACTTCCCTATTCTCTCTCCCGAAGAGTATTACGAAAAACATGGAATGGTCCCGAACGTGGTTTTCCCCTCGGGGGCGATTGTAGACAAAGGATGGATCAATCTTTATTACAGTGCGGCTGATACCACCTGCTGTTTGGCCAAAATAAAGCTTGATTCGTTTTTAGAACAACTACTTGAAAAAGAAAAAAGGATCGTGAAGTTGGATCGTGCTAAAGAAAACCCGATTATTCAGCCGGTTAAAGATCATCCCTGGGAGGCAAAAGCCACTTTCAATCCTGCGGCGATTTATCTCGAGGGGAAAGTTCACCTTTTGTATCGAGCGATGTCCGAAGACAACACTTCGGTTCTCGGCCACGCAACAACCCAAGATGGCGTTCATATAGACTATCGTCCCCAGAAACCGGTGTACATTCCCCGGGAAAAATTTGAACAAAAACTCCAGCCCGGCGGCAATTCAGGCGTGGAAGATCCGCGACTCGTAAAAATCGGAGAAAAAATCTTTATGTTTTACACCGCTTTTGACGGCAAAAATCCCCCGCGAGTGGCTTTAACTTCGATTAGCGCACGCGACTTTTTAAATTACAAATGGAATTGGGCGAAACCTATGCTCATCTCTCCTCCCGACCTTGATGATAAAGATGCAGCTATGTTCCCAGAAAAGATCGGCGGAAAATATTTTGTCATCCATCGCAGCGGCGACGATATCGATCTTTCTTTCCATAAAACGCTCGATTTCGACGGGACAAGTTGGCTTGAGGAATATCGGTGGATACACCCGAGAAGAGGGTGGTGGGATTCGAAAAAGGTCGGTGTTGCTGCGCCGCCAATCAAGACCGCGGAAGGATGGGTTTTGCTTTATCATGGAGTTTCAGAGGATGACGGATTTTACCGTATTGGAGCAGTATTGGCGAGCCTGCGTAATCCATTAAAAATTATCGGCCGCACCGATTATCCGATCTTTGAACCGGAAACCCCTTATGAGAAAGAAGGGATAGTTGCTAATGTTGTGTTTCCCTGCGGAACCGTGCTGATAAACAAAAAATTTTTCGTTTATTACGGAGGAGCCGATAAAACAGTGGAAGTGGCAACTTTAGAATTCCAAAAGCTCTTAGAAATTCTCAAATTATGCCGATGCTAAATAAACTAAAAAGTAGGAAGGTTATCATGTTCGACCTTGACGGGACGCTCACCAGAAACAAGGAAGATGCAGATCGGAGTACATTATATGGTAGTAAAGGAAATAGGGAGAAACGAAAAACTTTATTTGTTCTCTTATGCAAAAAATTATAGAAATGAAGAATATGCTGCGGACTAAAATAAAACCACTACAATTTCCTAAAGCCGGGCAGAATCACCCCGCCATCATCGAGTGGTGGTATTTCAACGGCCATCTGCGGGACAAAAAAGAGAAGTCATTCGCTTTTATGGACTGCCTGTTCAAGGCGGATGTAAAAAGAGTGAAAATTCCTTTCTTAAGTATTCTGCCTTTCAAAACGGTATATTTTGCCCACTCAATCTTGTCGGATATAGCCAGACAGAAAAGTTATCCGGATATCCAAAACATCGCTTTAGTCTCAAAAGATAGCTTCACCAAACCCCTTCTTTTCGTAAATTATACCGATTTGAATATGATGAACGGTTATTTTAATTCGATTATTGAAGAAATAAAACCATTTTGCTACCATCTCAAAACCGAGAATTTCGATCTGACTCTGGAGTCGGTCAAAACTCCCCTTCTTGAAGGAGGCCGCGGCTTTATTACTGTTTGCAACCGGAGCAGTTACTATTATTCTCTCACCAATCTGACAGTCTCTGGTACTGTAAATAGGAACGGAAAAAAAATTGAAGTTGCTGGGAAAGCTTGGATGGATCACCAATGGGCCGACGTCGGTTATTCAAAGGACAAATGGAACTGGTTTTCTATTCAGCTCGACAGCAACACCGAAATAATGTGCTGCGAATATAGCGACGGCAAACACAGGGATTATTTGATTGATATTTCGTACCCGGATGGACGACAAGAAAGTCTGAAGTGGCTTCTACTTAAGCAAGGTGAAAAAGTTTGGGAAAGTGAAAAAACTAAAGCGCGTTATCCCCTGTCCTGGCGCATTGAAATTCCTGAAAGAAACATCGTACTTGACGTTTCGGCGCCCATAAAAAATCAGGAGATTATTTTCGGCTCAATCAACTATTGGGAAGGGCCGCTTATTGTAAGTGGCATGATGGGAAACTCAAAAGTGGCGGGTGTCGGCTTTATGGAACTTGTCGGTTATCCTTCTGATTACGGCAATGTCCGCTATGTGCGCGATGAATTCGGCAAATTGGCGAACCGGTTTTTTTCGTATGCCAGGAACAAAACCTCCGGAATGGTAAATGATTTTTTTAATCCAAAGATTAAGAGATTGAGAACATAAACATTCTTCTCGGAAGATGGCCACCACATCATGGTTATCGGGATAACTCCAAATTCTTGACAGAATAGGGGGTAGGGGTATATCCTATCTGTAAATGCTCAATACTGAAATAATCAATCTTCACAACCATGACTCAAAAAATACAAATTGCGATTGAAGGGATGACGTGCGTAAGCTGCGCGCGGAACATCGAAGGATTCGTTAAAACACTCCCCGGCGTAAAATCGGCGGAGGTGAGCTTTCCTTTGGAACAAGCCTTTGTCGAACTTGACGAAAGTGTCACTCAGGCCGCCGCCGTAGCCCAAAAAATCACCGATAACCTTGGCTATAAGGCTTTTGCCGAAAGCGGCATGAAGG
>CAZKRG010000024.1:11788-13244 GCA_964555255.1 uncultured Candidatus Saccharibacteria bacterium | reverse complement strand
TCCCACATTGCTCCCGCTGAAATAGATCTGCCCTCCGACGGAGGTGACGGCGGCGTGCACCGAAGGCGCGGAGGACATCACGATGATCAACCCCGTTAGAGCAAGCAGCCGGTTAAAGCCCCTCTTTGTTTTTAAGCTCGAAATTCTTTTTGCAAACTGATTTGATCGAAAAAGTGTCCTCATGAAATTAAGTTGAGCTTTAACGGTGCAAGGAACCGCTTAAGTCTATTTTTGAGATATCGTTTGCCAGGGCCTGATTTGAGATACCGTTCACGAGCAAGGGCATCATATTTTTCTTTACACGCTTCGTAATAAATTACTTCGAAGGGACCACGACCCTTCGTAGATGAGACTTTACCTGCATTGTGAACACTTAAGCGGTTCCGTAAATCGTCTGTATAACCGGTATACCAGTTCTTGTCTTTGAGACTTTGTAATAGATAGGTATAGAACATGGTAGTTATGCTCTAACGGGGCAGGTGACCGCGAGCGCTAATGACAGTAGCACTCCCCATCTTCTGTCATCGCAAGACCAGCGGTCTTGCGATGACCGCACATTAAAAATCCCTCCCGCAAGGCTCGCTATTGACTTTTTGAAATGGCGCATTATACTCATTATAGTTTTACAGAACGCTCCGAGCAATCGGGGCGGTTTTATTTTGGCCTCCATTCCGTTCGATTGCCTTCCGCATATCTTCAAAGTATACAATATCGGAGGCTTGCAGCTTCAGTTCCCACGAAAGAGTTTTGCGAGAAGAAATCACGATGACTTTTTTTCCAATATCCTTAAGCTTTTTCACGAGATAATGAAAATCGCCATCTCCGCTCACCAGCACCACCTCATCCACACGCGCCTTATCCGCGATCATATCCACCGCCATTTCCACATCGAAATTCGCTTTATAAAAAACGCGCGCGCCATCTCGGATCTTTTTGAGGGGCTTGGTGAGCGGTGAGAACCCGACTGCGTTGAGATATTTAAGATATGAAGTCATTTTTTCCTCCTTCTTTTACTGCCACATAGTATCGCCATTCGAATACCTCCCTCATTGCTTCAACTTCCTTCTTGATCTTTACCCAATTGAACGACCACCCGAGCTTCTTCTGCGTATAAAACACATTGACACCATCCACGTACACCTTCGCTTTTACTGTGTGACCGTCCATGAGTCATACGTGCGCCATCAGGTTACCCGCTGAAATAGATCTGCCCTCCGACGCTGATCCGCTTCGGGCGGAAAAATAGAAAATAGAAGGAATGCGGAAACCCCAATATTACGACATCGCAAGACCAGCGGTCTTCCGATGTCCACACATGAATCCTTCCCAGCCCGTACAGAATACTTCATCACGTTTCCTTAATTGTAGCAAACGGGATTTTGGAAGACTGTGGACAACCAAGCGATACAGGGTATAGGGTATGGGGTTTGGGGTTTAGTGAGAAAGCGAAGAAATT
>CAZKRG010000024.1:0-11688 GCA_964555255.1 uncultured Candidatus Saccharibacteria bacterium | reverse complement strand
AAACCCTGTAGTTCTGTTTCTTCCATACCCTACCCCCTAAACCCTATACCCTGCGTTCTGTTCCTCGCCGCATATGCGAAGGGATAAAAGTACCTATCTAAATCTGCAAGCACGGTACCATATTCTTTACTCGCATTGTACACCGCGTCGCAAAATACCTCGCGCGCCCGCGCAATTTCCCGCCGTCTCCCGCGCCAACGCGGATCATCAAGTGTGAGATCAAAAAGCTCCAACGCGCGCACCACAGTATTTTCAAACGTTTCTTTGTTTTTATTTTGCCATCGCGCCGCACGCGACACCTCACTCCCAATATTCCCGAGCTGTTCCATCAGGGAAAGTTTCGCCCATCCACCAGCAGCAAGGTTTTTATGGAGTAACGACATCGCAAGACGTAAATTTAGTGAACTAACTTCTCCACAATTACAACAATTTTCTGCTGAATATCTTTATCTTCCACCCCGCGCGAGCGATTACTAAACTGTGGCTTGATATTGATCATCGAGTCAAATTCGATCCATTCCTCTCCTTGTAAATGTTTCGGATACAAATTGATACCCCATGTGTGCTCACGCTGCGAACCACGCTGTTCTGAAAGCACCACTTCTTCGTCTGCATGAAGCTCCCCCCCAATCGCCATAATTCCCTGCACAATATCCACCACTACCTTCACTACATCTCCAAATTCCTTACTCGCCATTTCTGTGAGCTCTTGCCGTGAAATCGAGGTGTCTATTATGCGAATTTCCATAACTTCGATTGTACTGCAAGGAAGGAAAAACGAGAAACGCTCCGTGTGTGATTACTGCTACGGGTAATTACTTCTACCATTTGACGATCGTCAAACAGTAGAAGTAAACGATTCTACTCGTCATCGTCATGGTCATAGTCATCGTATCTACTTTCTCTATTTCTATTTTCTAAAATGTCACTGCTCCTCAAAATACTGCACGCCCACAGTATCGACCCAGGGACTCACAGAAGCGACGGGCGACTGGCGACTGGCGACTAGTGAAACGCGGAAACGGAAATCATTCCCCTGCGTGGAAAACATCACCGGCACGCCAAGCTTCGCGTCATACCATGTGAGACCGCCGTTATTTGACAATGAGTAAGCGACGGGCGGTAAGCGATATACGGAAGATACGGAATTCGAATCCTCCGCGCGAATAAGAATTCCTTTCACCACATTGCCGGTTTTGGAATTGAGTTTCGACGATTCCCATATGAGCGTTCCCGCAGACTCGTCAAACCCGCGGTCGGTAACCCGATAGGCCACACTTCCGCCGTTCTGAAAAAGAAAAATATAAGGGGAATAGGATTTGGAAAAATTGGATGCGTATACATCCGCTATTGCCGCAGAAAGAGGAAGTGCCGCCTCACCACCGAGCGCAAGCACAATGCCGCGGGTACCATCGGGCAAGGAATTAGTAATATCGGAGACAAGGCCGCCTTCCACTCGCATAAATCGAAGACCACGACTGTCATTAGAACTCACCCACCACACTCCTCCGCCGCCCGAAACTGTGGGCACCACGTCAAGCGAACCTGCGGCAGACCCTCCAAAAACCCGCGTGCCGAAGAAGCGAGACAAATCAGTGGCGAGTGATGCATCATTTGCGGTAAGTAATTTGCTATCCTTCACTGCCGATGCGGGAATCTCATATGCCTGCGCTACATACGCCGCGTAAAGCACGAGGAGTTTTTGCGTGTCCGGGTCGAAACCAAAACGGAGAACGCCCGGGTATCGGCTAGTGATGAGCGGCTGGCCGCTCGCGACTAGTGATTGAAAACCAATCGCCAGCCACTTGTCGCCAACCACTGGCACCACCGTGGCGGAATAATCATCACTTGATTTTGTTACTGCGCCAACCAGAAAAGCAGAGGCGGTTTTGCCGACGGAGAAGGATACGAACGATGACGATGATGACAACCATGACCATGACGAAGATACATCAGAGAGTAACCCCGCAAAGCGTTCGCTAAAACTCCACATATGCCCACCGACGGCAATAAGACACTTCCCACCGACACAGGCCACATCCAAAATATTCGCCGCAATACTATTTTCTATTTTCTCACTGCCGACGCGGGAAATTACACTCCCGCGGGAATCAAACGATACCGCCGAGAAACCCCCAGGAGTAACCATCGCCGCGATCCAGAGATTGGAATCGGAATCGAAGTCCAATGCCGCCATACTCACCGCATCCACAAGCCGAAGAGGTCCAACGAGACCGCCGGCGGGATTTATAAGCACCACCTCGCCTGTCGAAGTGAGGAGTGCGGTTCCTCCCGCACTCGTTCCTTTCGCGGCAACCACACGCGCGCCATGCAACGCTGCAGTGAGTGTTTCTTCTTTTGAAATGGCATACGCCGGCGGAAACGAAATGACGGTCGTGCTTAAATCCTGGGAAACGGTGGTGCGCGCGGGATTCATCCATCCGGTGCCGGAAAAAAGCTCGGTATAATCGGCCTGATAAAGATTTGCGGGAATCGAGGATGCGGAGGAAGGTCCGCCCACTGGCGGAGACACAGGAAAGATAACCAATCCCGAAAGTACGCCTTCAAACCACCCGCGAAATGAAGGCGTACCGCGAAGCATGATAACAACGACGATGCTAATGACAGCTCCTGTCGCGAGGGCAGCGCACCATCGTGCAATCGTGGAGTAATTTTTTCCCGGCCTCCGAGTCCGTCGCGGCATTGTCTTTATTATAACAAGCAGGCACACGGAATAACTATTGGCTATATAACCATGACGATGACAAACGAAGGAATATGTTATACTCCCCCCATGGCGAAGAAAAGCGAAATGACTCTCGAAAAATTAGCACAAATGGTTGCGCAAGGATTTGATGAAGTAAAAGGAGAAATGGCAACCAAGGCAGATCTCGCTGATGTGAAAACAGAAGTAAGAAATCTTAGAACAGAAATGAATAATCGCTTCGATGCATTCGACCTCCACTTTTCTGCAACTCTTTCCCTCTGGCGCGATGAACTTGATGACCTTAAACAACGCGTGAGTGCACTCGAACAATCTTCGCGACCGAGAAAAGCATAAAAAAACGGAGCAACAAGAAAATGCCGCTAGGAAAAACTAGTGACCCACTCCCCGCGCAAGCGAGGTCCTGTTCTCGAAAACTAAATTTTTATGGCGTTAGAGGAGTGCAGCTACTGCTTGTACGTGCCGCACCAGAGTGCTAACGTACCCCCACTCGTTGTCATACCACGAAAGCACTTTCACCAGATCACCATCTACCACTTTCGTAAAATTTAAGTCCACAATCGCGCCATATGGCTCACCCACAATATCCGAAGACACCAGCTGTTCTTCAGTTACTTTAAGAATTCCCTTCCATCGAGAACTTTGCGCGGCCTCCCGGAAAATCTGATTAACCTCTTCGACTGATGTCTTCCGCTTCGCGACAAAAGTAACATCCGCAATGGAACCCGCGGACACCGGTACTCGTAAGGCAATTCCGTCGAATTTATCCTTCAAACTCGGCACCACGCGCGTGATCGCAATCGCCGCGCCAGTGGTTGAAGGCACAATATTTTGTGCCGCCGCACGCCCCCGGCGGAAATCGGCCCCCTTCTCCGGACTATCCACAATATGCTGTGTCGCCGTGTAAGCATGCGCCGTATTCAAAACTGCTTTTTTAACCCCCGGGTTTTCACTCATAATTGCAACAATCGGCGCGGACGCATTCGTCGTACAAGATCCGTTCGACGTAAGACGCACTTCCTCAAACCCGCCGCCATTGGTTCCGATAAGCACCGTGTGCCCAAGCGTCCCATCCTCATCTTTCGCAGGAGCCGTAATCACTGCACGCTTCGCGCCGGCAGCAATATGAGTCTTCGCCTTTTCATAGGATTCAAAAAATCCCGTGGATTCCACCACCACATCTACCGCCAAATCCTTCCACGGCAACGCCGCCGGATCTTTCTCCTGTAATATTTTTATTTTCTTCCCATCAACACTCAACACCTTCTCATCTTCTAAACTTTTCACCTCTTTCGCATATTTGCCATACACCGTGTCATACTGAAGCAAATACGCAAGATTTTGCACATCCCCAAGATCATTGATCGCCACAATTTCGATCCCTTCTACGCCAAAGGCCTGTCTGAAAAAAAGCCGCCCGATCCTCCCGAACCCATTGATTGCAATTCGTGTAGATTTCATGATTACATTTTACCATACTCCGAACTGTAAAACCCTCTCTATGGAATAATTCTATAGAATTATTCCATAGAGAGGGGAAGTTCAGATTTGATAACGATCCTATAGTTTCCGTAGCACTACATACCAGCCCGGATAATACGGCCCGTGCGAGCGTTTAAGAATATGTGACATATCTACCGTGGAATACATTTGCAACTTGCACGCCAGTCCGAAATGAAAAACTGTCATCGCATCGTATACGAGCGGATCTTCAGTATAAAATCCGCCGACAGTTTCATTCGTCAAAAAGAGAACTGTTGAACCACTTTCCTCACCCACCACCTCCTTTCGGTTACGAAATGAATATCCCTTCGCGGTAAGTTCAACATACATCTTCGGTGCTGTTTCACGGGGATTACAATTGCCGTAGGTATATATAATCGTTTTAGAAAGATTATCCTTTGTGATAAGTGGAATTTTCGGCAACGTACCAAAATCCGTGACCTCGTCATCTAGAATCCTCCTAGTCCACTGAAAATTGGGGCAATTGAAGTAGGTATAGAGAGGTCGAGTCCCATCATGGAGGTAAACAATCACGGAAAACACGCCCTTCCCTACCGCATAGAAAGCAGTGCCATCGATCGGATCAAGTGTGAAACGGAGACCGTACGTCCCGGTGAATTTCCGCACCGTAGGAGTGTTTTCCTCTGCAATAAGAATGCAATCTCTAAGCGGAGTCTGAACTGCGGCTTGCAATATCATTTCCTGCACTTCGAAATCGGCCTCGGTCACGATGTCTACTCCCGCGATTCCCGTGTCAAGCTTTTTAGAAATAGCTGCTTTCCCTTGCAATTCGAGCGCCCGCTCTCCTGCTCGGGCAAAAACCGGTTCTAAAGATATAAGTGCTCCAATACATTCTTTGATATGTATCATTGAGATAAAGTGAATCGCGTGCGTCGGGGGTTCTCGCAACGCGACACACGATTAATGAATTTCCACCGTATCCCCCGCTTGAATCCCCCACTTCGCTACCTCCCCCGCATTAATTTCCAAAACTTTATCCACCGACGAGGGCGGATAATACAAAGGAAGAGAAAGGAGAGAAGTTTTAGGTCCCGGCGACGGCACGTTCACCGTGGTCCCCACTACCATATTCCCATTGATCCACACGAAGTCCAACGAGAAATGCATATCTTTCATCCAAAACGGAGTTCCTTGAGCCGAGGGGAAAATAAAGAGCATGCCTTTATTGGTTTCGAGTGACGGTCGGTCAGAAAGCCCTTGCGTGCGGAGCGGAATTGTGTCCGCGATTTCCACGGCGTAATGATGCCCGCGGATCGAAAGGTCAGCGGTGCGCATCGGCGCGTGCGTCCCGCGCCACCACCACACAGAAACACCTATAATAACTATGACGATGAGAAAAAGAATCCAATACATGCGTTTCATTTATAATCCATTATACCCGATTCCATCACAGCTGGTTCCGATTGCATACTGCCTCTCCAAAATCACTTCTTATCCGCCATGGCGGATAAGAAGTGATTTTGTATCCGGCCTTTCATGCGCGGAGCATAAAAAGTATAATTCCCGCGGTAACCGACACATTCAAAGATTCCTTTGTACCGTGCATGGGAATTTCCGCAATGTAATCAACGAGCTTCAAAATTGAAACTGACAATCCTTCGACCTCCGCTCCAAGAACGAGCGCCACCTTCTTCCCCTTCACTCGTGCACACACCTGGGTATAGGAAATAGAATTATTCGCTTGCTCAAGCGCCACGATGGTCCATCCTTCTTTTTTTAATCGTTTAAGGAGAGACGCAGTGCTTTTTGCCGACTCCCACGGCACTGTTTTCTCTGCGCCAAGTGCTACCTTTTCCATTTCTTGCCGATATTTTCCAAATCGATCCAAAGGCGCGGGAGTAATCCCACACAAAAAAAGTTTCTCTACTCCCGCACCATCAGCAGTGCGGAAAATAGATCCCACATTATGGAGACTGCGGATGTTGTGGAGCAAAACTACAATCCGTAATTGGTACTTAGTACTTGGATGATATGGCATGCGAATTCTCCTTTCTATTTTCTATATTGTTATCTGATCCTTCATCTTATTGAAAGTAACATCTCCAATTCCTTTCACCTTCTCAATATCCTCGATGGTCTGAAATGGCCCATTCGCCTGTCGATAATCAATAATCCGCTGCGCAATCGTGGGTCCCACCCCGGTAATTTTCTGGAGCTCCTCGTAACTTGCCGTATTAATATTTATTTTCGCCGGAGTGGTTGCAGCAATTGACGAAGAAGCCACCGAGGAGGTGGCAAATGTTTCCGAAGAAGCGGCGACCGCAACCGTGGAAGAAACGACGTCTCCCACAGTAATTTCTCCCTTCATTTTCTCGAAAGTGACATCTCCGATACCACTCACGTTTTTAATGTCTTCAATGGCCTGAAATGGTCCATATTGATTTCGATAATCAATAATCCGTTGGGCGATTATAGACCCCACCCCCGTAATACGATCCAATTCCTCCAAAGAAGCGGAATTGATATTGATAAGCATGGAGGAAGAAGTACTGGCTGATCCAGAAAAAGAAGAGGACGGAGATTCGGAAAAATGAGGAATGGTTTGCGGCGAATCCACGGAAGCAGTAACTAAAGGAGGAGTACTCCGTTCATACATCGTCGAATTTTCCTCCGAAGGCGTGCCTCCCGGATTTGCACTGGTATGCCAGCTTAAATCCACGGCACTCCGCTCCATAGTGCGCTTAGAATCATTATTCCCCGCCGGCCAACTATGAGAAGCATCGATTTCATCTACCAATTCACAACGAGCATCGAATAATCGCAACCACGCTCCGGCATTCGGAAGTGTACCAGTATAGATAGCATTCGCCGCCACATTCGGCACTGTTTCATCATCCCCTCGTTCAAGAAGATAAAACCTATTTCCGGAAAATTCATCTTCCTCGCCGAATCGTACTTTGAATTTCCCCGCAGAATCCAAAAGTTGCCATCCTGCGAGTCGAAGAATCCCGCCGGAATTATTTTTGAGTTCAATCCATTCCGCCTGTGGTCCCCCCCCTTCATCCTCTCCACGAAGAGGACTTCCCATCCAAGCAATTTCATTCAAAAGTGCAAGATGGGTTGGGTCCTTGTATCCAAAATCGCACTGCGCCATACGCATCGAGGAAGGAGGAGAAGGAGGTGGGGGTGGGGGTGGAAGAGAAGAAGCAACCCCGCGTGGTGCCGGAGAGGGAGGAAGTAAAAGGGATGAAGTGGGATGATTTTGTTTTGGAGATAAAGCTGGAGGAGAAAACACTATCTCCTGCACACTCGAAGTCGCTGCCGCTTTATACAAAGGGATTTCCATTATTGGCACTCGGGAAACTCCTCCTTGAGAGAACTCCGTATCCGTAAAAGAACTCGAAAGTAAGGCCCCTGCCTCCCCAAACGAGGCGAGCTGCCCTTCAAGACGCGAAACCGTAAAATAAGAAAAAAGGATACTTGCCGCTGCTACCCCCACCGCGGCGAAGAGAAACCGCATACTTATAATCATACCCTATCAGCTATCGAAACTCCCAAAACTGTACAAAAACGTACCACGCTTCAAGAAATGTGCCACCTATCGATGAGGGCTACGGAGCTACGCTGCTTGGCCTGCACTCCAAAATCCCAAAATAGCAATCACTGCGCCGGTAATCACCAGCGTCCATGTAAGTCCCGATCCTTGTAATCCTAAGAATGGAATAATAAGCACCCACAGTCCTAGGAGGGCATTCACCCATTGTTGCCACATAGTGATAGTGCGCGTACGCTTAGTAGGTTACGTTTAAATTTTCGACCTGGTTTCCAGCCTGCACCGAAGGGGGTGAAAGAGATGTGAAAAAGGCATTCTCATCTCACATTCATAGTTCCCTATATTCTCTTAATTATGCTATTCGAAACCCCTAAATATCGTGGAAAATTTTTCTTCTTTTCGGAGAAGTGCGACCGTGAGTGCTGCACGGGTTGCTTCTCCCCCCTTATGTATGCGCGCCCTTGCTTGCGCGAGATTTCGTACCGTGAGCACCCCAAAGCCGACGGGGATTTCTTGTTGGAGGGCGATATCCATTAACCCTTGCGAAACTGCGGAGGAAATATAGATATCGTGTTCTGTTTCTCCTTTCACGACGCATCCTAATGCCACCAGCGCGTCACATGGAAATTGCTTGAGGAGCAAGAGACATCCTATAGGAAGTTCAAAACTACCCGGCACGTGATACACTTCCACATTCTTTTCTGGCACCTTCGCTTGTTTCAGTGTTCTGCATGCATTTCGAAGAAGCCCGCTGGTGATATCAGAATTGTAATCAGAAACTACAATCCCTATCTTAAGAGAGGAAACACGAAGGAGTTTGGGGAACTTTTTATTTTCCTTTCGTTGCATGGGCATGTATGAATCTTTCTAGATATCGTGCAAGAATATCTATTTCTATATTTATCTTTTCTCTTTTCCTGAGTTTTCCTAAATTTGTAGCCTTGAGCGTATGTGCAGTAAGTGCCACAATAACGCTCTTCCCCTCTGTATCGACGACTGTAAGGCTCACTCCATTAATGCATATTGAACCCTTTGGCGCAATATATCTCCCAAATTGAGTAGGAATTTTTATGGTACAAACCCGAGAATTTCTTTCTCTCCGTATATTCTCAACAATTCCTATGGTGTCCACATGACCCTGCACCAAATGCCCATCGAGGCGAGCGCCAAATTGAAGCGGAAGCTCTAAATTCACTTCATTTCCGGGAGCAAAATCTCTTGCAGTAGTTTTTTTAAGTGTTTCCGGCATATACCATACCTCAAATGTATCCCGACTCGCTTTGATTACCGTGGAACAAATTCCATCCACGCTCACACTCTTTCCTTTGCGCATACGCCAACCTTTTGGAGTATCTATTGTTACTACTTTGTGTGCCTCTCGGGTTCCCACCATCTTTATTTTTTTGACTGCAGTAATTATTCCTGTAAACATGCGCGGATGATTTGAATATCCTGCTGCATCGCCGCAATTAACTTGGTTTCGGTATCAAACTGTTTCGGCTCGCGAATTTTTTTATATGCCACGCAAATAAGCCGTTCTCTGTATAATTCGCCTTTAAAATCCAAAAGGTGCACTTCGAGAATTTCTTTCCCTTTTTCTTTATAGAGCGCCGCGGGATATGTCGTACCATTCCATTGCACTTCTCCTGCATAGATCCCTGGCGTGAGTGCGGAAGGACAAGGAACATTTGCCGTAGGAAATCCCAATACACGCCCTCTCTCAGCACCTTTTCTCACCCTTCCTATAACCATAAAAAGAGGGTTCTTTGGCATCCCTGCCACTATACCTGTAAAGTAACCCCTGGTCTATAATAATTCACTCCTGCTTCACTGGCTTCAGTCTTTAGTGAATCAATGATAACTTCAAATATCGCCACTTATAAATCTAACCGAGAGTGAATGTGTAAGATTCTTTATTTTAATACTTACTATCATTCTTATCGTTCCCCTCCTCCTCGTCGAAAGGAGGGATTTTATTTTTCTGCCCCCGGAGTCCGAAATCTAGTGTGTATTTGAACTATTTACTTACCACGTTTAGTATTAAGTATAGAGATAGAGGAAATAGTGTTTCTAGGGGGTGCTCGTCGCAGTACTGGTTGCCATAGTCTTGAGAAAAGCTTCCCTGTCGAGAGCCTCCGTAAGACCCAATTTCCAGCTCCCCCCTTCTTTCACAAATACCATGTCGTTGGTGCTGGTTGCTCCGATATCTTTGGTGGTAATTACACTAATAACCACCGTATCGCCTTCTTTCGAAGCCAGTAAAAATTCAATATTCTTGTACCACACTGGTTGCCATTTGGTAGAAGAAGCTATAGTGGCAAGGGTTTTCTCACTTAAATACCGCCGCTCTAAAACAACATCTTTCTTGCTGTTCGCCTGCTGAATTTCAGCAAAGACTAATTTTGCATTTGTAATATCAGGATCTTCCACGGGAGGTATAGCGGTAGCTCCTGCCGTTTCACTTGGAGTGGAAGTAGATGTCACTACCGCAGGAGCCGGCGTGGAAGAAAATGTTTCTTCTTTCGTAAGATACCAATATACAAAAACTCCCGCACCCACAACGATCACTACAAGAAGACCCACAATGAGAGGAGAAGCTTTTTTATTTTCTGATTTTGCAGAATACACCTCGGCATTAATGGAAGCAAAATCCGGTGCGTGTATGGAAGAAACTGCCGTTTCTTGTTCTTGACTGGATTGCACCACCTCCGGTTCCGTGGAAATCTGGACTGTATTCTTTTGAACCACATTTTCAGAACTAGTTGGCCGACTTGACTGATCGATCAACGACGTATTTTTAAGTTCCATCAATTTATCCATGGTGGATAATGAGGAATCGGAAACGGTAGCGAGTGAGGCAGTGGCAGGAGAGATATCCGTAATTGCAGGAGTTCCTTCTTGTAGAGCACTCTTTGGTATGGTGAATTGGGAGGGGGTGATGAGCGGAGTTGAGGATTGCGGTGCAGCAAGGGTCTCGGACACAGCGGGAATTACTGGAGTATATACTTCTTGGATCACTGCGGAAGCATCTGCTTCCTGCCATCCCGCTTTAAGAAGCGCCGCATTGAGCGTTTCAGCTTTTACTCCTTTTGCAAACTGTGCTTTTACATATACACGAAGTTGATCAGTGATCATTTGTATCAATTATATACCCGCCACATAACCATGCTACGATAAGTTATCAACACCCCGCATACGAATTGCGTTTACTGAAAATGCCTCACCTGAATTAGCCTAAAAATAACTAAAAAAAGATACTATGAGAATTTTTGTAACGGCAAAGCCTTGTTCTAAAAAAATCGAAGTGCAGCAGTTAGACAAAACCCATTTTGTGGTCTTCATTAAAGAACCTGCTCGAGAAAACAAGGCAAATTATGCCACCCTCGAAGCTCTCGCCCACCATTTTCATATATCCCTCTCCCGCGTGCAACTCATTTCGGGACGCGCCTCTAAAATAAAAGTGGTGGAAATTATATAATTGTATAAGTTCAGATATATATGAAACTTTCCGGCAGCTAGGAAAGTCGTGCAAATTCATAGCAAACTGACAGGAACAAAGGGGGTTGTCTCAACCTACGCCGAGGCGCTACGGCGAAGGGATATGATCACTCCCTCTGCTGAGGAGCGCCCGTATCCTCGCTTTTGGCACAATCACGGCGATATCGCAAGCTAAAGAGGCGTTCGAAGTATCCAGGCCAGCGCTTTTTCGGTGGTAAAAAGAGCTCCGGGATGGCTGCGGCAAGCTGGAGGCACTTTTGTATCAGGGAAAGAGGTAATATTTACAACAAAGCTCACCACCCAAGAGCCTCAAATGTGCTGGATGAGTACAATTTGCGAAAGTACGGAGTGTCGGTACAATGTGGAGCGTGAGAGGGCCCGTAGTAAAACGGCATTACGCGGCATTCGCATTGCCGAGGTAGGGGTTCAATTCCCCTCGGGTCCACCA
>CAZKRG010000023.1:0-13271 GCA_964555255.1 uncultured Candidatus Saccharibacteria bacterium | reverse complement strand
CGTGAACGATTGTTTACAATTCTGGCATTCTTTACTCATTTTTTCCTGCATGACAGTTTTATTCTCTTATTTGCCCGAATGAGGCACAGGCGGTTACCCCTTTGACAAAGGAAAAGTAAATACTACTCCAGCGCTCCTACGAATATCTTCTCGAGGATGCCAGCACGCTTTAAGGAATCAGTATCCCCTTCCGCAATGACTCTTCCCTTATCGAGAATATACCCTCTGTCCACAATATCAAGGAGTGACTTAATATTGTGCTCCACAATGAGAATCGCGGTGCCGTGCATGGCGCTTATCTCTTTTATTTTTTTGAACACTTCCTTCACTATTTTAGGCGCGAGTCCGAGTGAGGGTTCGTCGAGGAGCATCACCGACGGGTTCATCATATGCCCCCGGGCCAAGGCGAGCATTTGCTGTTCGCCGCCGGAAATCGTTCCGGCTTTTGTATATTGCTTTCGGTGGAGCACGGGAAATAGCCCAAATGCATGCTTCATTCTTTTTTCCCGTTCTTTTTTATCTTTCACATGGAACGCGCCGAGTTCCAGGTTTTCGGTCACGGTAAGGTGCGCAAACACCCGCCTGCCTTGCGGCACAAAAGAAATTCCCCGTTTCACCGCTTCGTAGTACACCGGCCGAATTTCATTTCCATGCCAGAGCACACGTCCGGAGTCCAGCGGGGCGAGGCCGAAAATTGATTTTAAGACCGTGGACTTGCCGGCGCCATTCGGCCCCATGAGTGCTACTACTTCCCTGCTCCGGAGTTCGAGCGAAATATTAGTGAGCGCTTTCACGCCACCGTAGTGAACATTGATATTTTCCAACTCGAGAAGAGTATTCATGCGTTTACTTTCCAAGGTATGCCTCGATAACTTCTGGACGGTTTAGTGCTTCTGTGGGAGTTCCGGATGCAAGGAGTCTCCCGCTGTCCATCACAAATACGTGATCGGAAAGTGCGCGGACGAGTTCCATATTATGCTCGATCACAATAACCGTTTTCCCCTGTTCGCTCAGTTTTTTGAGAACTTCCACAACCACTGCGCGCATCTCGGGGAAAAGCCCCGCAAACGGCTCGTCGTATAAAAACACATTTGCCTCGACTGCACGCGTACGGGCGATCTCTAGAAGTTTTCGCTGGCCATACGAGAGTGTTCCTGCAAGCGCATTTCTCTTTTCCCAAATTCCCATCTCTTGCAGCACCACTTCGGCTCTCCTCAAATCTGATGCTCGGTGTTTCTTAAATATTGATCCGAGCACTCGCCGGTCGGTGAGCACTACCAGCACGTTGTCGAGCACCGTCATTTGGTTAAAGAGTCGGACCTCTTGAAACGTACGCGTAATCCCTTGATTCAAAACAGCATACGAGGGAAGATCGAAAAATTGTTTTCCTTGAACCACGATTTTCCCCGCATCGAAAGGAATCATCCCCGAAAGAAGGTGCATAAGGGTTGTTTTGCCGGAACCATTTGGTCCTACCACGCTCGTGATAGTTCCCTTTTTGAAGCTAATCGAAAGGCCATCCACTGCGCAGACGCCATCAAAATGTTTTGTGAGGTTTCTGGTTTCGAGAATATACATAGGTTACTAGGTGAGAAGGTTATAATTTATATTCTCCGATCAATCCTTGAGGCCTATAGAGCATGAGAAGAATAAGAAGTAATCCATACACCGCCTGCCGCATTTCCGCCGCAATGTCTGAAGAAAATCCTACAAAACGCAGAAGCTCCGGGAGAATTGTGAGAAGGAATGCGCCGAGTACTGCCCCGTTCATATTTCCGGCGCCTCCCACCACTACCATCGAGAAAATAATTACTGATTCAAACACGGTAAAGTTTGTGGGGTCAATATATCCTACATAAGACGCTTGCAATGCTCCCGCAATCGCCACGGTCGCTGCGCCAACTGCAAACACTGCTACTTTATAATAGAGCGTCCGATATCCAAACACTGCAAGCGTCTTTTCATCTTCCCGAATCGCCTTCAGCGTGCGACCGAAGGAAGAATTTGCAAGAAATTGGCATACTCCGTACGTACATGCAAAAAAGAGAAGCACAAGTACTAAAAATGATAGACTTTGGAGAAAAGTAATTCCAAATAGTTCCGGCCGAGGGATACCGCTTGTGCCGAGCGCTCCGCCTGTGAGCCCGTCCCAATTCAAGAAAATTGAATACATAATATAGTTGAATGCCACAGTACCCAGTACATAGTAGTCCCCCGAAAGCCGGCTCAATATAAATCCCACGAGCACTGCGGCTAATATAGTGAATACCATCCCCACCGCCATCGCGAGGAAGAAGTTCCATCCTTGTATGGCGAGAATGGAGGTCGTGTATGCGCCGATTCCCGCGAGCCCCGCTTGCGTGATAGAAAGAAGTCCAGTATAGCCAACCACCAAATTCAACCCTACCGCAATGATGGCGTAGAGCGCGAAGATAATGAGAATATGTATGAGGAATGGAATCATTTCTTGAAAATTCCGTGTGGTTTAAAAATCAGGAACAACATGAGAATCACGAATGTAATCGCGGGCTTCCATTCGCTCGTGATCTTCCAAATTCCAAAGTTCTCCGCAAACCCGAGAATGAACGAGCCCACGACACCGCCTCCTAGCACGCCGATTCCGCCGATGATAGACGATGCGGCTCCTTCGACAAGCATGTTGAGCGAGGCGGCAGGATAAATTCCTATATCGAATCCCACCAAAATTCCCCCGATTCCTGCAATTGCAGAACCAAGGAAAAATATCCACCCGACAATCCGATCGGTATTGATTCCGAGCACTCGCGCCACTTCCTCATCGTCCTGAATCGCCTTCACCGCTTTGCCGAAGAGCGTGTAGTTGAGGAGGAGAAGCAGCCCGAAATAAGCAATCGCAGCGGCAAGGATGATAATAATTTGTGTGAGCGTGATTGAGGCGTTTCCTAATTGGTATGTCGGTATACTTTGGGAACTGGGAAGGAGTGCATTAAACTCCACTCCGAACAGCATCGCGAAGAGCGACTGGAGAATAATGAAAATTCCGAGAGATGCCACGAAGAGCACTTTATCCGAAGCATGTTTTTTTCGGAGTACGGAAAAAATAAGGCGATCACACATCCACCCTAAAAGCCCGGCACCCGCAATTCCAAGAATCACACTTAAGGTTACGGGCACTCCACTCACGCGCGCGAACGAGAACACAATATAGGCGCCGGACGCTGCGATTGCGCCGTGCGCCATGTTCACAAATTTCGTGGTGCCGTAGATAAGATTGAATCCGAGCGTGATAAGAACGTAGGTGCCTGCCGAGATGAAGCTGTTTACGAGGAGCTGCTCGAATAATTCCATGATTTATTAATCATAACAAACATCCCTTATAAGGGCATTTTGTGAGTTTGCAACCACATGGTTTCGGAATTGCAGGTACTGTCGCAGATTCGAGGCCGTTCGGCCAAGCTTACGCTGCGCCATCACCTGCGAATTCCGAAACAGTGAAGTAAGTTGTCATTCTGATCTGCCACTAAACGTCTAATTATTATTGGCTAATGACTATTATTGTTTCACTGTAGCCGTTCCATTCTGAATCACTTTCACGGAATATGCTGCTCCGACCAAATCTCCATTCTCGTCAAATGAAATCTTGTCGGAAGAGACGCCACCGGTGTACAACGTCTTGAACATCTCGGTACGGATCGCGGCGGGATCGGTTCCCACTTTTCCTATCACTTGCGCCATGAGTTTCACGGCATCGTATGCGTATGGACTACACGTGAGCACCTCGTCACTTCCCGTCTTTGCTTTCATTTGCGCCTTAAAGTCATCGAGACGAGTAGGTTTCGGCACCGTGTACATGTCTCCATTTGAAGCACTTCCTGTGGTTTTGGGAATTTTAGGATCATCCCACCCATCTCCTCCAAAAAATGGCATCTTAAGTCCGAGTTCTCCTGCTTGTTTGATTCCTACGACTGCCTCATCGGTCATACTCACGAAGTACACAATATCTGGTTTTGCTGCTTTCACCTTCGCGAGTTGTGTGCGGAGATCGCGCGTGCCCTGATCGAACCCTTCTTCATCCACGATCGTCCCGCCGAGCTTCTGGAATTCATTTTCAAACACTTGTTTGATGCCAACGCCATAATCGGTCTTTGCAAACATCACTGCCGCCTTGCGTTTGCCGAGCGTATTGTACACATAGTCCGCGCCGAATGATCCCTGATATGCATCCGAGGGATAGTCACGGAATATCCCTGCCTTGGAAAGCGCTGGATTGGAAGAACAATATGAGAACACCACCACTCCTGCCTGCTTCGCCGCAGGTGCAAACGCTCCCGTCTCCCCCGAACAAGCACCTCCCAAGATCACCGGCACCTGGTCCACATTCATGAGTTTGTTCGCTGCGTTCGAAGCCGCCGTGCCGTTGCACTGCCCGTCTTCATACACCATCTGAAGCTGCTTTCCTTGAATTCCGCCCGACTGGTTCACCTCATCTACCGCTAACTGCACTGCGGTTTTCGCATTTTGTCCGAGGTTCGCCGCATCTCCCGTGAGCGGCCCGATAAACCCAAGTTTCACGACCCCTCCGGATGATGGAGTGGTTGATTGAGCAGGTTGACTCGAGGGATGCGAGGAAACCATCGAAGCCACTGCCCATGTAATCACCACCACCGCAACTATTACTGCGATTACTTTCGCTGTTGTATTTGTAATATTCATTTTTTTATTCGACTTTAATTATACCTCCATTATAACACTTCACTTTTTTTGCATTCAATAAAGAAAAATCTTTTGGAAAAATAGTTACCTATACTACGCCATGGCGTAGTATAGGTAACTATGGAATTATTGACGCAACGCCTCTATGCCGGGTAACTTTTTCCCGGCGAGAAATTCAAGCATAGCTCCTCCACCCGTGGAGATAAAACTGAATTTTGTATCGAGCTTATATTTCTTCAAAAACATTATTGTCTCTCCTCCCCCAGTAATGGTCTCCGCTTTTTTATTCGCTACGATTGCTTTTGCGATGGCAAGATTCCCCTTCTCGAATTCTTTTTCTTCGATATACCCCATGGGGCCGCTCCAAAAGATTATTTTCGCTCTCGCGATATATTTTTTAAAGACTTCCACGGTCTTGGGTCCAATATCGAGGATCATTCCATTTTTTTCTTTCCAATCCACCGGCATAATTATTTTCTTCATCCGAATCAGTTTTTTGAGCTTCTCCAAACTTTCCGGATTTTGATCGCGCTTTGAATATCCCACATTTACCCCGCGCAAGAAGAGAAATGTGTTTGCCGCCGCCCCTCCTAAGAGAAACGCATCAGCTTTTTCTCGGAAAGCTTCAATGACACCCAATTTATCTTCTGCTTTGCCACCACCCAAGATCACGATAAAGGGTTTCTGCGGCTTCACACGAATTCCTCCGAGCACTTCCATCTCTTTCGCGAGCTCCAGTCCCGCGTACCTCGGTAGAAAGGCTGCTACTCCGGTCACTGAATCTTCGGTGCGATGTGACACTGCGAAAGCGTCATTTACATAATAATCTGCAAGTGAGGCGAGTTGCTTCGCCAGTTCCGGCTGCGGCGTCATCTCTCCTTTCAAAAACCGGATATTTTCAAGCAAAAACAACGAACTCCGTGGTGCCGCACATACTTCTCTTTTTATTTCTTCAAACCGGAAATGCGGGATAAAATGAACCTCTCTTTTTAAAAGTTGTTCGAGCAGTTTGCCATCTTTTTTCAGACTCAATGTTGGTTCCACTCCTTTCGGCCTTCCCTTATGACTTATAATCACCACTGCTTTTGCGGCTTGAAGCAAAAATTTTATGGTCGGCAAAGAAAAACGAAGTCGCCAATCGTCTTCGGTATTAAAATCGAGCCGAAGCAATGCTACACCCGTTAAATATTTTCTATCTGTAGTTTTAAGAAAGTGGATCATATCTTCAAAATTCAAAGCATTGGATACGAAAATATAATTATTGCGTCTTGCGATGTCCAGCATATTGCAGAATTTTGGGACATCGTAAGACGGAGATTGTAGTATATTTAATGCTTTGGACATCCGATGTCTCCATATTACATGCATATTCGGACATCGGATGTCCTAAAGATTCGAATTTCTTACTTTTTATTATACCTCATATACTATGAGATATGGAAAAGAAAAATATTGTCGTCCTCGGCGCCGGTTTCGGCGGATTGCGCACCGCGCGGCTTCTTGCAAAATATATCCGTCACTATGATCTCACTGATCATTACGAGGTCATCCTCATCAATCGCAATGATCAGCATACTTACACCCCTCTTCTCTATGAAGTTGCCACCACTTCAAAGGAAACGGCAGATGCATGTAAACTTTCAGATGTTACCATCTACCCGATTTCTCTTCTTATTGGTTCCCGTCCGATTACCTTTCTCGAAAAAGAGGTAATTGAAATTAATGTTCCCCGACAGCAACTTCTTTTCAAAGATGGAGAGAAGCTCTCTTTTAGATACCTTGTCCTCGCGATGGGAGCCGAAACAAATTATTTTAATATCCCCGGACTCCGGCAGTACTCGTTTCCTCTTAAAACATTTATGGATGCTATCCGCATACGAAACCGAATATGGATGCTCACCATGGAAGGCCAGGAAGCAATACGCATCATCATCGGCGGGGCGGGGCCGACTGGTGTGGAGCTTGCAGGAGAACTCCGCGCATGGTGTAGAGAATTAGAAATCGAGTTCAAGCGGTGTAAACTTCAAATTATGCTCATTGAAGGTGAGCCTACCGTTCTTCCTGGTTTTGACGCTCGCATCATTGCGGCAGCAAAGGAGCGACTTGAATACTTGGGAGTTGAAATTCTCACCAACGAAAAAATTGCTTCTATAGAAAAAGATATGATGTTTCTTGGAAATGGCAGAACTCTGCCCCATGATATTTGTATTTGGACGGGGGGCGTGCACGCGAGTTTACTCACCCGTGCATTGCCTTTTGTATTGGATCATCACGGACGGGTGCTTGTGAATGCAAAGATGGAATGCCAGTTTAAACCCGGACTTCCTCCCGAGGCTTATATCTATGCACTCGGAGATGTCGTTTGTTTTCACGATCCTAAAACCCAGCAACCTGTTCCTAGCATCGCGCGCGCAGCGCTTTCTGAAGCCACCATTATAGCCCACAATGTGATGGAGTGCATTAAAGAATCCGAGAATCCCAATTATATTCTCAATCCCATCTCCTATATCCCCCGCAACTATCCTTATATTCTCCCTATCGGGGGAAAATTTGCACTCGCAAAAATTGGGCCTTTTTTTCTTTCTTCTTTCTGGGGATGGGCACTGAAAGGCCTCATCGAGCTAAATTATCTCCTCTCAATCATGTCTCCATTCCGCGCATTCAAAACCTGGATCAAAGGGCTTATGCTATTTATCAAGAACGACCGTTTGGGGTAATGTGCAAAAAAAACGGAACGGCATAACACCGTTCCTGTCTCCTTAAGTAAGAAAGTTCTCACAGCTTCGCGAGTCTAATGGTAAGATATGGGCATAGCACCCTCACCTCGCCGTCTGGCAAGTTAACTCGCTCGCAGGAACCTTTTATTTCACACCTACTTTTTTTACTATACTCCTTCTCTTTGGGGGAATAAAGAGCAGTGATACACGTTTGCAAATTCCTCGCGCGAGAGGATCAGCGACTGATCCGCATCAAACTCTCGGTCCAAAAATTGCCGAATGAGATTCTTGGAGCTCCGCGGCACCATGCGACGCAATGCGTTTCTCCCCTGCCCTTTAAATTTTTCAAATCCTTTAAGAATATCGTCGAGCAATCCTCGTGCGCGAAACTCCGATCCTGCCGACACTACCACGCGGGCATTCAGCTCAAAAAGCGGCGACTGGAGCTTTTCCTGCGCCACCGGGGGGAGATGTAATTTTTCACATCCACTCCGGAATTTTTTTACATTCATGGGAGATACCACGAATTGAATCGCCGCCCCCTCTCCAATTGCCGCTACTTCCCGGATCGCGTGGAGCACATCTTTGAACATATCTGCGCCCATTTCCCGATACACCGGGAATGGAATCGCGGCGTGTTCTTTTTGAGTAAGGTGTGCTGCAAAGGAAGCTCCATGTGGAGAAAAAACAATGTGGTCATCGTGGATGCGTTCTACCGCGGCTTTTCCGAAAAGTCGCGTAAGTGAAGAAAAAACTTTATTTGCTAATTGCCGGCGCACCACCACGTAAAAATGTATTCTATCTCCCACATGCGGAATCACTGCCTCTAATGCAAAGGACTCTCTAAAACCAGCGAGGAGTGTTAATAGTTTTTCTGCCTTTTGAATCTCCCGTGTCGCATCTTCTTCTTTGGGAAATATGAGAAAAAGTGCCCATGGAGAAGATTTCGTTTCTCCTCGGGTACGAATGGACTTGATAACGAAGTAAAAACCTGTGGCAAGGGCTATTCCCGCAAGGACCGCGACATAAAAATTCCCCATTGGATATATTCTACCATGAACATTAGTCATTAGTGGTTAGCCAATAGGCCACCAGAGGACTCGCCAGTGATGCACGGCTTCATTTTAGGACATCGCAAGACCGGCGGTCTTGCGATGTCCATACATGAGTCACCGCCATTTTATTTGTCTCCGCCAGTCGGTGGATAGAGGATTATACGACTTCAGCTTGATAACACTGTTCACAGTAGACAATTTCGGGACGTTCGGGAGCGTAGGGAGTTTCGAATTCGTTCGGACATGGGCTGCCTCCGTGGAAATGACTACTCGTATTTACATACGACGCAGATTGGCGCAGATTGGATTCATCTGCGTTTATCTGCGTAGTATCAGCGTTCATCTGCATCTTGCCAGTACACTGACAAGAGCGGTGCCATAACTTTCGGGGCAACCGCAACTCAAGCCGCCGGCGGTACCGGCAGTCCGGACAAAGTCGCGGCAGAGGAATCTGTAATCTTCGGTAGAAATCCAACTCCATCTGCACAATGTTATAATTTTTTTTGCACTGCACGCACACGAGCGCTTCTTTCACAATAGTATCCGGAACTTCTTTAATAGTATCCGGCAGTTTCTCCGGCGGTACCGTCTCCTTTCCGAAGGTACCGGATACGAGCTCCTCCCATTTATATCCTTTTTTGATTGCCTCCTCCTTTTTCATAGGCATATAGATATTTCCCTGGGTTTCGTTGTAACCGAAGGGCGAGAGCGAGGGTGGGAAAAATTCTCCATATTCCCCCGACTGTTTCATATGTTGGATGATCTTCTTTTTGATATCCGCATACTCCCCTTCCGAATACGCTTTGTTGAAAATGGAATACTTCGATTGCTTTATGCCAACGCACCCGAAACAATTTTCACTGTTATGGCAGGAGTCGCAGTATTCAATGTGGGAATCGTCGTAGCTCAAATGGCAGAACTTCGTATCGTAATTATGAATCAGGGCATGAGATTCGTAGATAAGTTCGCACGTAAATCCGAAGTGATAGGAATCCATCGCTGTCTTTGAACCAGCATTAACAACCGTATATTTAACATCTTCTGAATTATCGACATCAAAAGAAAAAAGCGAATTCTTCGAATTAGTGACCATATTTCCGGTCGAATTCAAAGATTTCTCAATAATTGCAGATTTTCGCAAAGTCTTATTCGCAAGCATCTCGCGGAATTCCGTGTACAACTTTTCTCTTGCCGACGCCGAACCCAACTGATACTCTTCAACTCTTTTTGCGTATTCTTCCTTCGTATATTGCTGGTTCAGAATACAATAGTTTTTGTTCCTCAAATTCCAACACAAAAAACAATTTGAACAATTCCGGAGGTCGTACGAATAGAAACAACTGGTGCAATCTTTGAGAAGCGCACAGTACTGGCAATTGTAAATTCGCGCAGAATCCACACATTCATAGCAGAGCTCTGCGCCACCTTCCACGCTCGCGAGATAACAATCTGCGCAATCACGAGACTGTTTCCACACATTTGCGGAATATAGTATGTTTTCAGAGTCGAACATACTGAAACTCAAATAACAATTCCGGTTGTTATTCGAATGATTGGTATACTCCGAGTTCACGCTGTTCTTCGTGAGAAGTGCGATCCGCGGCACTTGCAGTTGTAACTCTTGCCACTGCGGGAAAAATGACTTGGAGAAATCGAAATCTCTCGCATAGTCACTTCCATTCCACTTGTCCGACCACCAGCACGGCGGGCAGTACACTTTAAACGGTTTGTTTGGCGAGTAGATGGTGACCGTGCTTTTGCCGCAGAGATCGCATTTTCTCCGATAGAGCACGCTCATTCCGCCACGAGTACCTCCGCTGCTGGCGACAGTCCGGGCACCACGTGGGCGGCGGGACATCTACTTTTTTGTAGAAATCGAAATCCGCAGATTCAATCGCGAACTGGGCTTTGCATTGTTTGCATATCCTTGATTCGGCAGCCATGGAATATCTCAATTCTACGTTCTGGTCTCAAAACTTTCAAGGTAATAGAATAGAACTATGTCTCGCAATCAAAAAATCTTTCTTGTGGGCATCATCATTCTTGCGGCTTTTTTGCGCTTGTACCACCTTACTTCCATTCCGCCCGGGTTGTATCCCGACGAAGCAATAAATGGCAATAATGCACTTGAGGCACTCCACACGGGGCAATTTAAGGTGTATTACCCCGAAAATAACGGGCGCGAAGGGCTCTTCATGAACATCCAAGCGTTCTTCCTCCAGTGGTTTCGCGTAGCTGAACCTTGGGCACTCCGCTTCCCCAGTGCGCTCATTGGCATCCTCACCGTCCTTGGGATTTTTTTTCTTGGGCGAGAATTTTTCTCAATCCGCGTAGGACTCCTCGCGGCATTTTTCCTTGCGACTAACTTTTGGCATATCAATTTTTCACGGATCGGTTTCCGCGCAATTCTTGCACCGCTTTTTCTTGTATGGGCGACATTCTTTCTCCTCCGATCGGTGAATAAATCCACGAATTCGAACAGGTGGATATGGGATGGAATTTTGGGGGGAATATTTTTCGGTTTGGGATTTTATTCCTACATTTCTTTCCGCGTGATGCCTCTTCTTTTCCTCCTTTTTATCCCGTTCTTCCGCCGCGAAAAGAATTTCGGCAAGATCGCATTGATCTTCATACTCGTTGTTTTTTTTGTTGCCCTTCCCATAGGAATGTACTATCTTGGTCATCCCGCTGATTTCTTTGGCCGTACGTCAGAGATTTCCGTATTTTCTTCCCCCACCCCGCTTCGCGATCTTGCAGTGAACATCATAAAAACCGCTGGCATGTTCAATTTCCAAGGCGATTCGAACTGGCGGCATAATTATTCAGGTCGCCCTGAACTTTTTTGGCCTGTGGGCATTTTCTTCCTTATCGGTATCGGCACTGGAGCCATATATCTTTGGAGAAACTTCCGCGAGAATTTCTCTTTTGCGTTTCTTTTTCTGTGGGGTATCCTCGCGGCGCTTCCTGTTGTATTTTCGAATGAAGGTATCCCGCACGCACTCCGCGCAATCCTCCTCATCCCACCGGTGATTACCTTCGCTGCCGTGGGAGCGGTACAAGTCTATAACATATGCGCGCGCTTTTTGTCTTTGCATTTCCTCCGTCCTATCACGGTCATCGTCATCGTTATTGTCATGGTGGAACCTTTCATCACCTACTTCGGTCGCTGGGCTCCGAACCCCAACGTGGCTTACGCTTTTAATGCCAACTACGTCGCCATCGGGCATGCGATGAATGCGCTGCCGCGCGAAGTTCCCAAATATGTACTCGTCGAAGCTGGCGGTGTCGACGTGCGCGGCATTCCTGTGCCCGCGCAAACAGTGATGTTTATCACCGACTCCTTCACCCCGGACAAGCAGCAGAAGAAAAATATCCATTACGTGCTCCCTGCTGATCGTGCTACAATTCCGGCAAACGCACACGTTTTTGAAATCAAATGAAAAAAATAAAGGTGGCACTTATCTGCGGCGGGTTTTCAAACGAGCGAGAAATCTCCCTTAAATCGGGAGCGCAAATTGCCCAATCTTTGGATTCGAAGAGGTATGATATATCACTTATTGAGATTGCCGAGGATGGCCGGTGGTTGCTCTCTTCTAATTCAAAACAACTTAAAGAAGGTACTTCGAAAGCACTCACAGTCTTTCCTCGTGATACGGCAATTTCTCAAAATGACCTTCGCGGCACCGACGTAGCTTTCCTCGCACTTCACGGCTACTTCGGTGAGGATGGAAAAATCCAATCCATCTTAGAACTCCTCCGAATTCCCTACACCAGCTCCGGCGTCATGGCGAGTGCTATCGCGATGAATAAGGCCAAAACTTCCGAACTTGCTGCCCTCGCTGGAGTTGTAGTTCCTGCTTTCACGCTCACTACCTCGGTTGATACCAAATCCACAGCAGGATATCCGTGTGTTGTAAAACCAAACGAATCTGGCTCGTCGGTAGGAATTTCCCTCGTTGAAAAAGAAAGTGATCTAAAATCGGCGCTCGAAAATGCACTCGCCGAAAGTAAGGAGGCCATCATTCAACAATACATTCCGGGGCGCGAACTTACTTGCGGGATTATGGGAAACACTGGCCGTACAGAACTCCTTGCGCTTCCGCCGATTGAAATCGTGGCCGCGAATAAATTCTTTGACTATGAAGCGAAATATACTTCCGCAAAGACCCAGGAAATCTGCCCCGCGCAAGTGCCCGAAGCAATCACTCGCGCTGTGCAAGAATCAGCTAAAAAAGTGCACGCGCTTTTTGGATGCGACGGCCTCTCTCGCTCTGATTTTATTTTGGATACAAACAACAAGCTTCACTTCCTTGAAATCAACACCATTCCCGGCATGACCGAAGCGAGCCTTGCCCCCAGGGAAGCCAAAGCACTCGGTTGGAGCTTCTCGGAGTTTTTAGACAAAATAATCGAACTGGCGTTGGAGAAGAATAGAAAATAGAAACCGCCGCGGGTTTTTAATCCTACGCCGGAGCCAGTCCTCGGTGGAAAAGATCAGCGACAGTGCTCCATTGATCTCCGAAGCGCGAGCCGAATACGAAAAGGACATCAGCTCGCTGCGGATTCGACGGCACAAAAACGGTTGTAGCAATTTCGCCGAGTTCCCTAGAGGAAAGCGGAGGACATACGGGGAGGCGATCTATTTCCCGAAGCGTTGATTCTGTAAGTGGTTGTAAAGTATTCATAGCTGCCTCAAGGGTAGCAGAGTTATTTTCTTCCGTAAACTACTAACTGTCATATAACAACATTCCAACATTCTGCAGAATGTTGGAATGTTGTTCTCCGTTCTTCGATACAGCTAAGGGTA
>CAZKRG010000022.1:0-13792 GCA_964555255.1 uncultured Candidatus Saccharibacteria bacterium | reverse complement strand
GTGAGAGTTTTTCCAAATTCCAATTTTTCTCGCGGAGGCGATCGTGGAGGAAGGTGCCGAATTGTTGGGGGGTGGGGTTGGACATGGGATAGTAATTAAGTAACTGGGTAATTGGGTAACTTACTGGCGCAATTGTTCTCTTATTGCTCGAATGTAGTTGTTGATTTTATGGTGTAATATATCCAGTTTCTCTGATAGCAGACGATACTTTTCTAAAGAGAGGCGTTTTCTCTCATACATTACCTCGGTTCAGTGGATTCCTTCAAGTAATGAGCCACGGGCATTGTAGTTGAACTTATTTTTGTCCAAATAATGAAAACGGCCGAATCCCTCTGCAATATTTGCTCCGATAGAATCAAGCGCAGAAATCCATTGATCTCCCATCACTTTCTTATCCTGCCAATCTAACTGCTCATACTCCTTCCAAGCGAGTTCTGAAATTTCCCGAGAAATTTTATATACCTCAAGATTTTCAAGTTCCATCGTTACCTAATTACCAGTTACTCAATTACGGATTTTCCATACTTTGGGGAAACTTCTCGAGGTAGACCTCGCGGGGTTTGGCGCCTTCGCCGGGACCGATCAGATCGCGTTCTTCCATAAGGTCGAGGAGGCGCGCGGCGCGAGCGTAGCCCACTTTAAGGCGTCGTTGGAGAAGAGATGCAGACGCTTTTTTGGCTTCGAACACCACTGCGGAAGCTTCTTCGAGGAGTTCGTCGTCGTCGCCTTCTTCTCCCAGAGCATCAAAATCCGGACTGCCGTCGAGCGGCGCGCTCAAACCTTCTTTTGGACCCAATTGGATATCGGTAGGGGGGGCGACGTCGTTGTGGTCTCGGATAAAGTCTGCCACTCCGTTAATTTCGCCTTCGGTGATATAGGCACCTTGGATGCGCTTGGGTTTCGAAAGTTCGGCGGAGACGAAGAGGAGATCGCCGCCTCCTAAGAGTTTTTCTGCGCCCGCTGTGTCGAGAATGGTGCGAGAATCGATTTGACTTGCTACTTGAAGGGCGATGCGGCTTGTAATGTTTGCTTTGATGAGGCCGGTGATCACTTCTACTGAGGGGCGTTGGGTGGAAAGGATAAGGTGAAGACCTGTGGCACGCGCCATTTGGGCGAGACGCACAATCGAACCTTCCACCTCACGGCCATAGGTGGTCATAAGATCGGCGAGCTCGTCGACTACAATTATGAGAAATGGCAGCGGTTCTTCTCTGTGTGAGTTGTTATAGCTCTTTACGTCGCGACAGCCGGCGTCTAAGAGAACATCATAACGCCGTTCCATCTCCGAAATTGCCCAACGGAATACTCCAATCGCTTTTTTATTTTCGGTGATTACGGGAGCGATAAGGTGGGGGATGTGTTCATAAATTGAAAGTTCCACCCGTTTCGGGTCGATCAGAATTAATTTCAGTGTAGTAGGGGAGTTTTTGTAGAGCAAAGAAAGAATGAGTGAGTGGATGGTTACTGATTTGCCTGATCCTGTCGCACCTGCAATCAGGAGGTGAGGCATTTTCTCAATATTTCCAAAAATTGGTTCGCCCGTTACATCCCTCCCGATCGCAAAAGAGAGCGGACCCGTGGAGTGAAATTCTGGATATCCCATGAGGGATCCCAATCGTACGAGCGCTGCGGCTTTATTTGGTACTTCTATTCCCACGAGTGACTTCCCCGGAATGGGAGCTTCGATGCGGATAGGGTGTGCAGCGAGGGCGAGGGCGAGGTCCTGGTTCAAGGCCACGATCCTTGAGAGTTTTACTCCCTCAGCGGGTTTCAGGGTGTAGCGGGTTACTTTGGGACCGATATTGATTTCTCCCATTTCTACCGCAATGCCAAAAGATTCCAATGTGCGCTTGATGATGTTCGCATTCGCACGAAGGTCGCCGGTGGTGGGTTTCTCACTTCCGGATTGGAGGAGTGAAAGTGGGGGAGCAGTGTAGTTTGTCGGGATGATTGGTTTTGCAGCTGTTCTACTTGATTTGGTTCGCGTAGGTTCGGCGATGATGATATCCTCCTCCTCTTTTTTATTTTTTTCTTTCGATGGTTTTCTTTCTTCCTCCATTTCTTCAGGTTCCTCGTCATCCGATTTTATTACCGTTTCTCCGATTTCTATTTTTGGTTTTCGTTCACGTCGTAGGCGGGAGAAGTTGAGCGGCACATTCGCAGTGAGAAGAATTCCTGCGATAAAGAGGACGCCGTTCAGAACCCCTGCAGCAAGGTTGCCGAAGGGGATGCGAAGTGAGCCAAGGGCAAGCCCCATCCATCCTCCCCGGCCAGGAATCGTGATTTCAATGAGCCCTAAAAGGGAAAGGAGGATTATTACTATCCCTATTGAAGTTGTGGCTACGATGCGCTGAGCTTCAGAGAAAAGAAATACGCCTGCGGCGAAAAGGAGTGTAGCGGGAAGTACTACATATCCCGCCCCGAGCAAGGTTTCCAGGCCTTTATAAATATATACTCCAGCGGGGCCTGCTTTGGAAAATTGTGCAAGTACGAGCACAAGTGCAATTCCTATAAAGAGGATCGCAGCGATGCTCTTTTTCGTGGCGGCGTGAAGACTGGAGAGGGTTCCTGCTGCCATATCAGACTCGCTGGCGCGTTTTTTGGAGTTCTTTGCCATGAATATGTGTCTATTTTACCTCTCCTTATTGGTTCTCACCAGGGTTTGTAAGCCATATTTCTGAAATACTTTGCGGCACGGATATTTTGCTGCCGTGAAATCCCTCTTGTTCCCGCCGTCGTGGTGCGCACGGCCGCAGAATATTTCAGAAGCGCCACTGCATTCATGTACACCTCATTGTTGAAGAGTTTTTCTATACTCAATTATCAATATATAATGAAACCATGCAGGTAAACCCACATATCTTTCGAGGTTATGATTTGCGCGGACTAGTGGAAAAGGATTTAAGCCCAGAGTTCGCGGAACATTTGGGGCGGGCTTACGGGACCTATCTCAAGCGCAGAGGGATACGGGAATTGGTGGTGGGACGCGATTCCCGAGCAACGGGGCCTGCCTACAGCGAGGCGCTTCTCCGGGGGTTGTGCTGGACGGGGGCAGATGTCATTGATATCGGGATGTCTCTCGTCGGAATTTTTTATTGGTCTCAATATTTTCTGAATCGAAAAGGAGGAGTATTTGTTTCGGCTTCGCACAATCCCCCGGAGTATAACGGATTCAAACTTGCGAACGGTTTCTCAGAAACGCTTGTGAGTGAAGGGGTACAGGAGCTTCGGCGCATGGTGGAGCAAGAGGATTATGAGCGAGGAGAAGTTCCTGGGAATGCAGTTTCGAGTGATGTTCGCGAGGATTATTTTAAGGATGTTTTGGGGCGCGTAAACCTTTCACGTCCATTCCGGGTGGTGGTGGACCCCAGTGCGTCTACCGCGGGAGCTTTTGCGCCGGAATTTTTGCGCCGCGCAGGATGCGAGGTGATCGAGAAATATTGCGCGGTGGATCCGTCTTTCCCCCTCGGGGTTGCCGACCCTACTTCTTCAGAAGTGGCAGAACGACTTCGCACGGAGGTGCTTGAAACTCATGCTGATATAGGTTTCTCCTATGATGCAGATGGGGATCGAATTGGGATTGTCGATGAGAAGGGAACTATTATTTGGAACGATGTGCTTGTGGCGCTTTTTGCGCAGGATGTTTTGGATGAGCACCCTCACGCAACCATTATGTATAACACGCTTTGTTCCCGAGTGGTGGAGGAAGCAATCCGGAATACAGGAGGGACGCCATTCATGTGGCGTACGGGGCATTCGTTTCTCAAGAAAAAAAATCAGGAGGTGGGAGCGGCGTTTATCGGGGAACTTTCGGGCCATTTTTTCTTTTCAAAGGATTTTTATAATCACGACGACGGGCTTTATTCTACTCTTCGCCTACTTCGTTTTCTTGGGAAAAAACAGTTTTCTCTTTCTGCTGCCGTCGCAGCATTGCCACAATATCTTTCGAGTCCAGAGATAAAAGTATATTGTGCGGATGACCGGAAAGTGGCACTTATGAAAAAGGTGAGACCGCTTCTCACAAAGGATTTTCCTCTGGCGGTAGTCATTGATGACGAGCGTGCGGGGGATGGAATTCGTATGGATCTTCCCGACGGGATGCTTGTTGTGCGTTATTCTCAAAATGGGCCATATCTTACCATCAAGTTTGAAGGAAAAACGAACGAGCGATATAAAGAACTCCGCACATATCTTTATCAACTACTTCGTACGTTTGAGGAAGTAAATTGGAATTCCAGTATTAATGTGAACGTGCACGCGTTGGAAGTGGCGTGATATGTCCGCATTCATAGAACTTCGGAGCGCAAAATTTTCGGGCGGAAAATTTTTTACTCCTGCCGTTGCAGTCTGCGCGGTTCCGGAGCTCTGTGGGTGCGTACGATTGCAAAGTTTTTTCACGTGCGATGGTGTATTGGGTACAAAATTTTGAGTTATAGATTTGTATAACGTAAGCGTTTGACCTTTTCTGTTTTTCTGGGATATAGTGGGGGCAATGCCGTCCGATTTTCTCAATAGCTCGCTTGGGTTTTCACTTTCAATTCCACAGGTGGTGCGGGAGATTATTCAGTTTATGCATGAGGACATGCGGCGGAAGTATAAAATAATGATCGGGACAGATTCAGAGCGGTTGTCTAATAATCGTGCAGATTTTGTGACCGCGGTCGTCGTACATCGTCTTGGAAATGGGGGGCGCTATTTTTGGCGGCGCATTGAGCATCATTCTATTCATACTCTTCGTGATCGTATCATTAAAGAGGCGCTCATTTCACTTGACCTTGCCAAGGAGGTTCTAGAGGAGCTTAAAAAAGCCTCGGCTCCCGAGTTTGACTTCGAAATTCACGTAGATGTGGGAGAGCATGGGCCGACGAAGCCGATGATCCAAGAGGTGGTAGGGATGATTCGCGCAAATAACTTTGAAGCAAAAACCAAGCCCGAGAGTTATGCGGCCTCGAGCGTGGCGGATAGGCACGTATAGAATCAATTTTCAAGTAACAAGTAGCAATTTTCAAATAATTTTTCAGTGATTTCAAATTGAAAATTGTAAATTGATAATTGAAAATTTTTAACCCATGGACACATTGGTATTCGACATCGAGACCCAGAATTTTTTCACCGATCCCGGGGTGGGGTGGAATAATTTCGAGGCGCTCAAGATTTCAGCGGTGGGTATCTATTCGTATGCGACGAATTCGTATGTGTGCTACGAAGAATCGGAAATCCAAAAGGTAGCAGAAATTTTTGAGGGGAGTCAGCGGATCGTGGGGTTCAGTATCAATCGCTATGATGTGCCGGTGCTCCAGGCATATTTCGGGCGGTTCCCGAACGGGCCAAAGCCCGATCTTTGGAAAAAGGAGCGTGTGGATTTGTTGGCGGAAATCGAAATGGCGGTGGGATCGCGAATCAGTTTGAGTAAAGTGGCCGAGGCGAATCTTGGAGTGGGGAAGGATCGGAAGGGAGCAGAGGCGCCAGAATTATACCGGCAAGGGAAAATTGCGGAACTCAAAGAATATTGTTTGAAGGATGTCCAGCTTACGAAAGAGCTTTATGACTTATACCGCAAGCAGGGATTTCTTATGATACCAGAGCGCGGGACGGGGAAACTTTTGAAAGTGGTATTTGCTACGCTTGCGGTGCCGACGCCGCGACTGCTTTAGAACTTAGGACTTATGACTTAGACGATAGTACTTAGGGGTTGAACTCTTAAACTTACGCTCTGAAGGAGCGGGGAATTCATCTCATTTTGAGCTACTTCTACCATTCGACGATCGTCAAATGGTAGAATTTTGCTTTTATTACCTTACGTGGTACAAATTGGCTACGTTCTTTGAGTTCTAAATACTAGATTAAATCACGGACTTCTTCTTGCTGGTTTAGCGAGTAGAAAAGTAAGTGAGCTTAAAGCAAAGAAAGGAAAAAGCCGTGAAAACCACGGAAAAAGCCACTACAGAAAGAACCTACACCGAACAGGAGGTGAAGGAATTAATCGCGAAAGCGATCAAACAAGACAGGGAACTGCAGGCCCAAATGCTCCGAAGCTTGCCCATTATATCTACGGAAGCGCGTCAGCGATGGATTGAAAAGCCCGATGCGATTGCCGAAGGACTTTGGAAGATGTTTTGCCCCGTGGGGCAGAAAGTTTCGGAATCATCACCTGTTCCCCGCTACCCCGCCGATGACGAAGCGTTTGAGCTCGAGCTCGACGGCGATGCCATCGATCCGCTCCAGATGGTGCGGAATGACGGGTACACCGGCGAGTGGAAGTTCAACGGCCCGAAAGTCCAAGGGAAGCAGAAGGCCATTTTCAAGCTTATCCGCGTCGGATACTGTGCCAATGTCGCGGCAGTCAAGGCAAAAAAGTTGCCGGAAGGAACCTCGCTCGCAGAAGGGGAATGGCGCGAGCCCTTCAAAGCTAAGTATCCCCAGCAGGATGGAAATGGCCCTGTCGGATTCGCCGGTTCCGAGTGGTTGGATCCGGATGGCGACGTCAGCTTCCCGTTCGTGGGCGATTGCGGCCGCTCCGGCTTCGACTGGGTTGAGGGTGACTTCGACGGCCGTTGGCGCTGGCTTGTCCGCGTTGGGTAGCTGAAGTGGCAACTTCAACAGAATGCCTCACGTGTTGTACACCGAGGCATTTTGCTTTTCTGAATCTCTTGGCTTGCGATGTCCCGAAATTCCGTTAATGTTTTGGACATCGCAAGGCACCTGATTTTGTAAAACTTTTCACCTTCTCGCCTAATAACCTTTTCACCTATTAGGATGCTTGACAGTGTTTCTTCCGCAGCTACAATAATCTTCGTTAGCACTCTTTAGTCGGGAGTGCCAAAATTAACAAAAAAGATAAACAACGAAAACTGATAACTAATAACGAACAATTTCGGTTATTAGTTATGGGTTATTAGTTTGTCATTAGTATGCAGTTCAAGCCTTTATCTAATCATGTATTCCTTGAGCCGCTTGAGGAAGAGAAGAAGACGAAGTCGGGGATTGTGCTTCCTGAAACGGCGGAAAAGGAAAAGCCGGTGCGGGGAAAAGTGATTGCAGTAGGTCCGGGAAAATTGAACGAGAAAGGGGAACGGGTATTGATGTCGGTCAAGGTCGGCGATGTGGTCCTCTTCAAAAAATACGGTCCCGACGAGATTGAAATCGAAAGCAAGAAATATCTCGTGGGAGATGAGGATGACATCCTCGCGATTTTGGAATAACCAAAATCGCCAGTTTTCAATTTGCAATTTTCAATTGAAAATTGTTTGGAAATTGAGAATTAGGAATTGTAAATTATTCAACAATGGCAAAATCAATCAAATTTAACGAAGATGCCAGAGTCGCGCTGAAGCGGGGAATTGACAAGCTTGCGGAAGCGGTAAAGATGACCTTGGGACCTCGTGGTCGCGCGGTCGTGATCGAAAAAGGCTACGGCGCACCGCAAGTAACCTTTGATGGTGTGACGGTGGCCAAAGAAGTGGAACTCGAGGATAAATACGAGAATCTCGGCGCCGAGTTTATCAAACAGGCGGCGGATAAGACCAACGATAATGTGGGCGATGGAACGACCACCTCGGTGGTGCTCGCGCACGCAATGATCGACGAGGGGGAAAAAGTGATCCGTGAAAAAGGATTCAATGTTATTCAACTCGCCGAAGAATTGAGAAAGTTTGGTGAGGCCGTGACTAAAAAACTCGAATCCCAGCGGGAGGTGATTAATGACACAAAAAAAATAAAAGAAGTAGCGACGCTTTCTGCAAAAGATTCAGAAATTGGAGGTCTCATTGCGACGGTGATGGGAAAGATCGGGAAAGAGGGAGTGGTAACAGTGGAAGACTCAAACACAATTGGGAGCTCTTTCGAGATTGTCGAGGGGATGCAGTTTGATCGCGGATATGTCTCGCAATATATGATGACTAATGCCGAACGGCAGGAAGCCGTGCTGGAAGACCCCTATATTCTCGTGACCGACAAAAAAATCTCTGCAATCAATGACATTCTGGCGCTTCTCGAGAAAATTGTGCAGAGTGGCAAGAAAGAACTTATGATCATTGCGGATGAGGTGGAGGGTGAAGCACTTGCGACGTTGATACTAAACAAGCTTCGCGGCGTCTTCACCGTGCTTGCGGTCAAAGCCCCAGGCTTTGGCGACCGGAAGAAAGAAATGCTCCAGGATATTGCGATTGTAACCGGTGCGCAACTTGTCTCGGAAGATGTGGGAAAAAAACTCGATAATGTGAAAGTGGAGGATCTTGGACACGCACACCGCGTCGTGGCAACGAAAGATGCGACCACAATTGTGGGAGGAAAGGGGAATAAAAAGGCGATTGAAGAGCGCGTTACTCAGCTCAAAGCGCAGATCAAAAAAACCGATTCCGATTTTGATAAAGAAAAGTTACAGGAACGATTGGGTAAACTCTCGGGCGGAGTTGCAGTTTTGAAAGTGGGCGCACCCACCGAATCCGCGCAGAAGGAATTGAAGCAGCGCGTGGAAGATGCGGTGGCAGCAACCCGTGCCGCAATGGAGGAGGGAATCGTGCCTGGTGGAGGAATCGCACTCTTCAATCTTGTGGGTGAAGTGATGGGTGAAATTGATGGGGGGAGTGTCCCCGCGGGGGCGAAAGCGATCGTACGCCGTGCGCTGGAGGCTCCTTTGACTGCAATCGTAACAAACAGTGGAGAGACCCCAGCAGTAGTGCTCCGCGAGCTTGCAACGACAAAGGCAAAAGGAGGAGATGTGTGGCTTGGGTTTAATGGAATTCAAAATAAGATTGGAAATCTGAAAGAAGCGGGCATCGTGGATCCCTTAAAGGTGGTGCGTACCGCGTTCATGAACGCGACCTCCGTTGCCGCGAACTATCTTACGGTAGGCGCCGCAATGGCTGCAATTCCGGAAAAGAAAGAACCCGCCGGTGGCGGCATGCCGGGTGGGATGGGTATGGGAGGAGGGATGGACTACTAAGAGTCTATTGTTTGTTGAAAGATATGAAACAAAACCTCCCGTTAACGCGGGAGGTTTTGTGGTTTAGAGGATACGAGCGTACGATGGAGACATGAACTCCAGAAAAGGGTTCGCCTCCATTATCCCGCTAATTATTGGGTTGCTCATAGTCTTGGGCAGTGTGTATGTGGCGTTGAAACTGCGTCCTACTCATACCCCGACCTCTTCTCACGTACTCACGCTCGAAGATCTTAAAAGCGCAGTACTCCCGGGCGCCGCTATGGATGGTAAAGATGTACAGCTTGTACAGGGGAAATTTGAAGAACGATATTTTGAGGGGAGGGGAAGTGGTACGCCGAACAGCACTCGCTCCATTCAAATACTTGAGCAAAGCATCGCATTTGGGGATTTAGATGGTGACGGGATAGGAGATGCCGCAGCAGTTTTTGCAGAAAACTTCGGTGGGAGTGGATCATTTGAGGATATCAAGGTATTTGTAAATGGAACCCAAGGTGCAAAATATTTAGGAAACGCGGGAATAGGAGATAGGGCAAAAATCAACTTCATAAAGATTCAGGATGGAACAGTAACCATAAATTTTCTAACCCAAGGTCCGGGTGACGGCATGTGCTGCCCCACCTTACCCGAAACTGCTTCCTATCGAATTACGGAGGGTAAGTTGGTGAAAGTGAGCGACATGAAAACATATCAAAACACAGCTCTTGGCATAACATTTGAATATTCGGCTCGCTTTAGTGAAGCGCGAAGAGGTCCCACCTGGGCTCGTATTCCCGCAGACACCCTCGCTGCATTTGATAGTTATAAGGATAAACGTATTCCCGACAACACCACATATCCCGACGAAGAGATTTTGGTGCGCCGATATGCAATATCTTCAAGCGGTTCATTTGAAGGAATTCTTTTAGAGAATACGGTGAAAGATGCGAGTGGTCTTCATCCAAAATCCCTTGCAGAATTTACGAAAAAGGCCATCGGAGGAAAAGAATTCTATTCTATTATGACGAGTCGTTTTGAGGGTACTTTAAGCTTCGCCTATTATCTAATCACGCCTTCCTACGTCTATCGTTTTGATTCGGTGGATCAAGGAACAGATTGGACAAATCAGAACTTAGACACTGAAAATGATCCAACGCATATAGCTCTGAAAGAGCTTTTAGGAACGCTCGCAATAAGCAGGTAAGAGCATTTTCCTTCTTCGCGATTTCTGCTATTCTCTAGAAAATAGAGGAAATTTCTCATGCAACAATATCTAGACCTTCTGCGAGATGTAAAAGAAAACGGCACGAAAAAAGACGATCGCACCGGTGTGGGAACGATTTCTTCATTCGGTCGGCAAATACGGTTCGACCTCTCAAAGAGATTCCCCGCGATGACGACGAAGAAACTTTACATGAAGGCGGTGATCTACGAATTACTCTGGCTATTGCGAGGAGACACGAATATTCAGTTTCTCGCGAAGAACGATGTGAAAATTTGGAACGAGTGGGCGTATCAAATCTATCTCGAGAAAAATAATCTTGTAGAAAAATATCCGCGCTACTCCGATGCGTGGAAAACAAAATTGGCTGAATTTGTGGAGCAGGTAAAGACCGACGATGCATTTGCAAAACAGTGGGGAGAATTGGGCCCGATTTACGGCAAGCAATGGCGGCGGTGGGCTGCGCCTTCCGGTGAAGAGGTGGATCAGATTCAAAATGTTGTGGATCTCATCAAAAATGATCCCACCTCGCGCCGTATCCTCGTGAGCGGCTGGAATGTGGGCGAGATTCAAGAGCTTATTAAGAACCACCATCACGCACCGCCACCGTGCCACACGCTTTTCCAGTTCATTGTGGTGGATGGAAAATTATCCTGCCAGCTTTACCAGCGGAGCGCTGACATTTTCCTTGGTGTGCCGTTCAATATCGCCTCGTATTCCTTGCTTACCACGATGATGGCGCAAGTGACGGGACTCAAGCCCGGAGAATTCGTGCATACGTTTGGCGACGTGCACATTTACTCAAACCACATAGCGCAAGTAGAAGAGCAGTTAAGCCGTACGCCGCGTGCGCTTCCGACGCTGAAGATGAATCCAGACGTGAAATCTATTTTCGATTTCAAATACGAGGACTTCAAGTTTGAGAATTATGATCCATATCCCGCCATCGCCGCTCCCATTGCGGTGTAACCATTCGCATACTTATAACCTATAACTTATAACTGGAATTCTGCTGATCACTTATCACTTCACACTTACCACTTCTCACTATGCTTGCCTTAATCGCCGCCGTAGATAAAAACTTTCTGATCGGGAAAGAGAATGGCCTTCCGTGGGATATTCCGAGGGACATGAAGCACTTCCGCGAAACGACGAAGGGGAAAACGGTGATAATGGGAAGGAAAACATTTGAATCCATCGGAAAACCGCTCCCAAAGCGCCGGAACATCATCCTTACGCGCGACACGGAATTTAAAGCCGAGGGGTGTGAAGTAAAACATTCCATCGAAGAAATTTTGGAACTCGCGAAAACTGAAGAAGTGTTTGTAATCGGCGGGGGAGCGGTGTACAAAGAATTCCTCCCGTTTGCGGAAAAACTCTGCCTCACGCACATCGAAGCCACATTCGAGGGAGATACTCATTTCCCGCTCCAGGATTTTTCCGGTTGGAACAAAGCTTCGGAAGTCACGGTGGAGCCCGGCGAGGATACGCCGTACCGACTTCATTTCGTAGAGTGGGTGAGAAAATAGGAAATAGCCACACTAGTGACTAGTGCGAACAAATTAGCTTTACGCCTCCGTCATTGCGAGCGCAGCGAAGCAATCCATGAATAGAGCTCATCGAACATTAACTATTTTTTTGGAAAGAATGTATGGTATGGTAAAAGCAAAGAAAATGGAATTCACTGGCGTATATCAAAAAAAGGGAAAATGGTTCATTGGTTGGGTGAAAGAAATTCCCGGAGTGAACACGCAGGGGAAAACTCTTCGCGAAGTCAAAGAAAATCTCCGAGAACTTTTGAATATTTGGGGAACTATAAAATTTGCCGAGCCGACTTCGGCAGAACGAAAAATTATTGTGTGCGGAAGGAGAGAGGCGAGGAAAGGTGCGTACAAAAAGGTATTGTAATTAAGAAACGATCGTCACCTAATTACAGATATGAAGCCATTCGCTCATTCGCGCGCCTGCCCGCCTCTGGAGGGAATGAGCGAATAATGCAGAGAAGAAAAAAGAAGTATATTATAGAAAGTAATGAACGGTTCTGAAAAGAAAACGTGTCAAAACTGCAAGAAGGATTTCACGATCGAACCGGAAGATTTCCAATTCTACGAAAAAATAAAAGTCCCGCCACCGACGTGGTGCCCGGAGTGCAGATTAATTCGAAGGCTACTCTTTTATAACGAGCGAACGTTATACAAGAGAAAATGCGATTTATGTCAGAAAGAATTTATAGGTCTTTTTCCACAAGATTCTCCTTATACGGTATATTGCGATCGTTGCTGGCACTCAGATAATTGGGACCCACTAACATATGGTCGGGATTATGATTTTTCTAAGCAGTTTTTTGTGCAGCTCAAAGAACTATTCGAGAAAGTCCCTAGGATCGGAAGAAATGTTTCGTCTCCAACGATGGTAAATAGCGAATACAGTCAGAGCGCTTCCTATTTAAAAAATTGTTACCTCGTTTTTAATTCCGACTATAACGAGGATTGTATGTATAGTAGTTTTCTCGAACAAAGCAAGAAATGCGTGGATCTTTTCGGCTCTCATTCCTGCGAACTTTGTTACCAGGCGGTAAATTGTTATAAGTGTTACCACTCTCGTTATATCACTGACTGCACATATTGCTTGGAAGTTTCTTTTTCTCGAAATTGCACGGGCTGTTCTAACTGTTTTGGGTGTATTAATCTCCGCGATAAACAATTCTATATTTTTAACCAACCGTATTCCAAAGAGGATTACTTCGCTAAATTGAAAAAATTTAATGTGGGTTCCTATTTGGAGGTAAAGAAAATTTTGGAGGAAATGAAGAAGCGCGAGCTTCAATATCCTCATCGATACATGTTTGGACTAAGGAATGTGAATGTTTCCGGAGAATACATTTTTCAGTCTAAGAATGTAAAAAATGGATATCAAGTGCTTGGTGCCGAAGATTCAAAGTATGTACATTTTATGTTCATCGATGGAACAAGAGATTCGTATGATTTTACACAATGGGGAGGAATAGCAATTGGAATGTACGAGTGTTCCGCTTCGGGTGGAGGAGCTAAGAATGTAAGGTTTTGTTTTAATACTTGGTCAGAGCAAATGGATTTAGAGTATTGCAAAGATGAAATTGTAGGGAGCTCCTATCTTTTTGGGTGTACTTCACTCATAAAAAAGAAGTTTTGCATATTGAATAAACAATACTCCGAGAAGGATTTCTATGAATTGCGAGAGAAGATTAAAAAACATATGGATGAGATGCCGTATGTTGATGAAAAGGGCAGGGTCTATAAATATGGAGAATTTTTCCCGCCTGAATTTACTGCGTATGGCTACAATGAAACCTTGGCTCAAGTGTATGCGCCTTTAACGAAAGAAGAAGTAATAAGCCAAGGGTTCAAATGGAAAGAGTTTGGGGATAAACAGTATAAATCCACAAAAATATCTTCAGAGCTGGAAGATAATATTAAAAATGTTCCAGATTCGATTACAGAAGAAATCATCGAATGTGAACATAAAGCTCAATGCAAGGATCAGTGCTCAGGAGGATTTAGAATAGAAGCCTCCGAACTGGAGTTCTATAGATCAATGTCTATCCCTCTGCCGCATCATTGTTCTAATTGTCGGCATGCGACTCGAGTAGCTTCGCGAAATCCAATAATGAA
>CAZKRG010000021.1:0-14362 GCA_964555255.1 uncultured Candidatus Saccharibacteria bacterium | reverse complement strand
TACGTACGTTAGTAACAATATAACTTATGGTAGTGTAGTCGTCAAGGGACCTGTGCTGCAACCTTTCACAGCCCAAGTAAATAGGGGCGCAATCCGCCATTGCGTCGGTATGACAAGAACATCGATACAGCACCGACATGATTTCGGCGGTGCACTCCGTGAGCGAGCTGAAGGAGGTTTTGCGTTTGATGACGAGATGGCGCAACGAGCGTTCGGCAGCGTTGTTGTCGGCGGCGACATTTGGACAGCAGAGGCAGGCGAGGAATTCTTTGGGATGGTTGCTAATTTCCTTTTTGATGCGCCTGAGCTTCAGAGGATCGCTGACAGCAGGAACCACAAATGCCCGCAACCTCGTAAGAAGCATATCGTGCTGCGCGAACGGCTGCTCTGATTTTCTTGCAGCTTCCGTTTCATGGTAAATTGCGGAGAATGTTTCGTAGGCATGCAGGCAGCGCGCACGGGCGTCGCCCCGCAGTTCGTCTGATCGCGCGATATTCCGCAGCGATGTTTTTAATCAAGAAAGTAAGAAAATAGCTTCGGGGGCTAAGAGAGATTAGGCAATATTCTCATAATGGGAAATGCGAAAAACTTCCTTGGGATTTTGAAGGACGATTGCAATGAGATCAATTTGCCATCCTTTCTTAGAAAATCTTGAGTAATCCCCGTTAGCTAACAATGAAGAAGTAATTTGCAATTTGTGCAACTTTGAAATAGTAAGATGCTCTTCCGGCAAAATATCTCCTTGCCGAATTGTTTTTACCTCAACAAAGACGAGAACTCCGGAAGGACTTAAGGATATGACATCGATTTCTCCCCAGGGCTTGCGATAATTCCTTTCTAAAATCTTATAATGTTTACCACTTAGGAACATACAGGACAAATCCTCTCCAAATTTTCCAATTGCACTCTTTTTCATTATTATATTGTGCATACGATAACATTATATGAATGTAACGCGATAAACAATGCCATCTAATACGTTGGACAATAAATATATATGAAACATCTGTTTTTTTGCTCTATACCCTCCAAGAAAGAGAATGCGAACAAAAATATTTAAAATATCAACATTTTTTCTCTCAATGCATAAGGGGAACAAAAAAATAGAAAAAATAAAAGAAGTGATGAAACTGAAAACAGCGATTTACCGAAATTAATCAAAAAATATCGGCAGATAGATACAAGAGAAACGGGACAAATACATAATAATAAGAGATACAGAATGATTAAAAAATAATCCCATATGTCTGATTCTATGAAAAATGGATGTTTATCGGAAAATATAAATATGAATTCAAAGAAGGAATGTTTGTCGCTAAACAAAAAAATAGGAGTGGGAAAAATTTACCTGAAAAATAAGCCTCTAGAAAAAATTGTTTGTCGATAAACATCAACATCAATAGGAAAAAGAGAAAATACATATGTGTTTTATTTATGACAAACAAAAATGTTTATCAAAAGAAGAACTTACACAATTTATTCTATTGACACATCACAACATAAGAGCAGCGTGGCCTATCACAACATTATTAAGAAATAGGCAATAATCGGCAAAATGTGGGTTGTCCCCGAAGTAGCTTATAATAAGCGCCTATCGAAAACAGACTCATAATTTCAATTCTATGAGTTACTTGCGTCTATCATATAGCGCCACAAGGTACTTCAATCCTATAAGAAAAAAAGGGAGTATGCTATGCTAAAAAAATGGATTCCAAAAACCTCATCCGATATCAAGAGCTTCTAGAAAAGCGGAGGGCAAAACTTCTGAGGGATATTGCAAATCATTCCAAGCCAGAAGATTTTGGAAGTGATGTTGATTCCTTTGATGAAGAAAAAAATGAGGCGGAAGAAGAGGGAAATCAACTTGCAATTACACAAGCCCTCAAAGCCGACTTGAGCGAAGTGGAATCCGCTTTAGAAAAAATTCACCGGGGCACCTATGGAATTTGTGAGCGCTGCGGGAAAACCATAGAAGAAGAAGTGCTCCTCACTGCCCCCGAGTCTGCAATGTGCCGAACCTGTAAAAAAATTTCCTAGAGATACATAAATATCGGCATAATGCAAGAACATCTGGCTCGGGTACATTCCGCAGAACTAGAAGGAATTCATGCAAGATGCATTGAGATCGAGGTGGATTTAAATGTCGGTCTCCACACGTTCAATATTGTTGGGCTTGCGGATAAAGCCCTGAATGAAGCGAGGGAGCGTGTAAATTCCTCTCTTAAAAATTCGGGAGTAAAACCTCCGAACCGCGAGAATAGGAAAATAACCATCAATCTTGCGCCTGCAGATGTTAAAAAAACAGGAACTCAGTATGACCTTGCAATCGCCATTGGGTATCTTTTTGCCACCCAACAAATTAAAAAATTTGAAACGGGGAATAAAATTTTCATAGGTGAACTCGCCTTAGATGGGAGACTCCGCCCAATACACGGCGCTCTAAATATCGCCCACATGGCTGCAGAAAGAGGGTTCGAGTATTTTTTCCTTCCACAAGAAAATGCAAATGAAGCCGCCGTAGTAAAAGGTCTCCGCGTAATTCCTCTTAAGGATCTCCGCGAAACAATAGAAATTTTAGAAGAACGACGTCCCTCTCTTGCGCATATTTATGTTACTCCCCATGCGACCCGCGCAGAAGCACCCGACTTCGGGGAGATTAAAGGACAAGAAAACGCGAAACGCGCCTTAATGATTGCAGCTGCCGGAGGACATAATCTTCTCATGAGTGGTCCTCCAGGGGTAGGAAAAAGTCTCCTTGCACAAGCGATGATAGGGATTCTCCCATCAATGAGCGCGGAAGAATCAATTGAAGTTACTAAAATATGGAGCGCCACCGGAATAAGTGTGGAGGGGCTTCTCACAATGCGTCCTTTCCGCTCCCCTCATCAAACGGCAACGCTCCCCGCAATCGTAGGGGGAGGATCAGACCCCAAACCTGGTGAAATTAGCTTGGCTCACCGAGGAGTATTATTCCTCGATGAATTCCCAGAATTTCAACGACATACCCTCGAATCTCTCCGAGCTCCTATGGAAACCGGGATCGTGCATGTCGCGAGAGCTCGGGGTACGCTCACCTTTCCAGCTCAATTCACCTTAATAGCTGCGATGAATCCATGCCCCTGCGGCTATTATGGAGACCGAGAAAAAGAATGTAAATGTACCGCCTTTGAAGTCGCGCGTTACCAGAAAAAAATATCCGGGCCAATTCTCGATCGCATCGATCTTCATGTCAATGTGCCGAGAATCCCTATTGAAGAGTTGCGAATAAAAGAAAATATAAAAGGGAAAAGTGCCCTCGCCGCCCAGGCGGTAAACGCCGCTCGAGAAATACAGCGAGATCGATTTCGAGGGCTACTCATTAGCACCAATGCAGAAATGAATTCACAACAAACTGAAACTCTTATACATCTTGAACCTTCCGCGGAAACATTCTTAGAAAAGCTGGAAAAATATCGCATATCCCCTCGAAGCTATTACCGCCTAATCAAAACCGCCCGTACCATTGCAGATTTAGACAAAAAAGAATCGGTTTCTGGAGAAAATATAGCGGAAGCATGGGGGTATCGCATCCGCGAGGAAACGTAATACGCTACTTCACAAACGGATTCACTGCCCCTAGTACTTCAAAGTGCACACGGCATCCTGAAGCGTCACCAGTATCTCCCATAGTCCCGATCTTTTGCCCTTGTTTCACATAATCTCCCACCCCCACAATAATTGAACGAAGATGCGCGTAACGCGTTCGTGTTCCTCCTGCCGGATGTTCTAACAATACAAATTTTCCATATCCTCCATTCCATCCACCACTTCCTTCATTCCCATACTGTCCTTCAGAAACAACGAGCCCTTCCGCTGCAGCAATAACAGGAGCGCCACACACTCCTGTAATATCCACGGCATTCTGCGGATGAAGCTGCCCTAAATTGAACCCGTCGGCCGGCATGATAAAATATCCCTTGAGAACAGGCAAGGTTTTAGTAACAACATTCACCCTACCTGTGTATCCGGGAATAATAAGTTGAGCACTCACGGGAAGACTCGCAAGAGAAACTAAAGGATTTGCATCACGAATATCTTGAGGGCTTATCTTAAAAAGACCAGCAACAGATTCCACTGTATCATTCTCCCGCACCGTATACACCGTACCGGATACCGGAGGAATTTGAAGTGTCATCCCTACTCGGAGATTTTTTGCCTTCACCTCGGGATTCGCCCTAAGCACAGTATCGAGCGAGATACCAAATTTACTAGCAATTTTATTAAGAGTATCTCCGTACTCCACTTTATAAGAAGTAAATTGATTGCGGGGAGAAAACTCAGGAGTTCGACCAAAGGTATCAACAGCAGCTGCGAGAAAAGGAGAACTTATTCCACTCTCCCGAAGAGGACCATGCGTCAACGACGCACCTTGACGCGGTTGACTTTCCAAAAAAATCGCGGGCGACGAGAAGGAAGCAGCTTTTTTCACCACCGCCGCTCCCCACATCCCTTTTTCACCTCCACGAACCGGCTGTATCCAGGAAGTAAGAAATGCAGAAAAGATAAGGCCCCCCAACAAAAAAACTGCCACTGCGAGAGGGCTTTGTTCCTTCCCTAAAAACGGTGGATTAGTACTGATAGGCTGTAGTATACTCCGAAGATGGATTTTTCCAAATTAAACCCCCAACAACAAAAAGCAGTGCAAGCCCCACATACACCGCTTCTTATTGTAGCAGGAGCGGGGACGGGAAAAACGAGGACACTCACGAGCCGTCTCCTCTATCTCATCGAGAACAGCGCGACGCCAGAAAAAATTTGCGCGGTAACATTCACGAACAAGGCGGCGAAAGAAATGGCGGAGCGTGTCCGAGAAAAAGCAGGGGATAAACCGTTCATCGGGACCTTCCATTCCCTGGGAGCCAAAATCCTTCGCGCCGAGGCTCGCGAACTTGAGAGAACTCCGCATTTTTCTATTTTCGATGACAGCGACAATCTTTCACTCATAAAAAAAATTATGAAGGAGTTAGATATAAAAGGCGGAAAGCCTCCCCGTTTTTTACAATACATCTCATGGAGAAAAAGCAGCGCCGGAGAAAAAAGTTCTCTCGGCCACCATTACGATGATGAAAGAATATTCGAACGATATGAACAAGCCCTCATACGCAACAACGCCTTTGACTTCGACGACCTTATTGAAAAGGCGACGTGGCTCTTTAAAAACCGGCCGAATATTCTCGAAAAGTACCGAGAAAAATATCAGTACATCTTGGTAGATGAATATCAGGATGTAAATCCTGCGCAATATGAACTCCTCCGGCTCCTCGCAGGCAACCGCGGCCAAATAAGCGTAGTAGGGGACGACGCGCAAATGATCTACGGCTGGCGGCACGCAAATATAGAAATTTTCCTGGGATTTGAACGTGAGTGGCCGAAGGCTCAAGTGACCCTGCTCGAAGAAAACTACCGCTCGAGCGGGACAATCATTCACGCTGCGGGTGCAGTTATAGCGAACAACCGTATTGCGCGCGAGAAAAACCTTTGGACGCGAAACCCGGACGGTGAGTTACTCACCATTGTGGAGACGATTGACGAAAATGACGAAGCCGAGTGGATCGCCTCGCAAATTGCGGAGCAATTTACGAGCACCAGTGAACGCCGCACGACTGCGGTGCTCTACCGCACAAACGCCCAATCCCGAGCACTGGAACAAGCGCTCTTGCGGAGACACATTTCTTATAAAATTTACGGCGGGCTGAAGTTCTACGATCGCCGAGAAATAAAGGACATTGTCGCCGGCCTCCGGCTTATTATAAATCCGCAGGATGAGATGAGCCGCGAACGCCTCGAAAAAGCCTTCCGAGTACGAACCTTCCAAGCACTCCTCCTAAAACTTGTCCAGAGCGACCACTCCACTCCCAAAACCGCGATAGAAAGCTTCCTTGCCGCGGCGGACTATTTCGAATATCTCGAGAAAGAAACGATGAACCCCCAGGAACGCCGCGAGAATATCCAAGAGTTGCTGCGCTTTGCGGAAAACTTCAAAGACATTCCAGCGTTCCTTGAACACATCGCCCTTGTCCAATCCACGGATGATCAAGCAACAAGAGTCAAGAGTCAAGAGTCAAGAGTGAAAGATTTCCAATCACCAATTACCATCCGCCAGCCGGCGGACCAGTTACCCGTGCAGCTACCAGTCCATCTCTCCACCATTCATCTCGCCAAAGGCCTGGAGTTTGATGAGGTCTTTCTCGCGGGCTGCTCTGAAGGCATTCTCCCGCACGCCCGCTCAATGGAAAGTGGAGAAGAAATAGAAGAAGAACGCCGGTTAATGTATGTAGGAATGACGCGCGCGCGCCATAAACTCTCGCTTTCATTTTATGATCTCCCCTCCCGATTCATCGGGGAAATTCCGCCCGCGCTCGCGCAATTCGTTCGCCTTACCTCCGACGATACGAGCTCGGAAAGTTTCGACGACGAACCGGAGATTCAGTTTTTGGATTAAAAGTATTTAACTCCTCCCCGCCATCGCAAGCTCTCCGTCATAACAATGATCATTGATTCCCTCCCCACCAACTCACATCGCTCGCGGTGATGTCGACGCAATCTTCTCCGGCCTCAATCACACATATTCCGGCGCCCGGCGTATATTCCATAAATCCAACCTGCGAAGACTGGCCGCTACCGACCACATTCTGCGTTTTTGAACTGAAGTAATACAAACCTGACGGTGTTCCTTGTGCGCCCTGTATAAACGTAAGATACCCGTCGCCGCACGTGCATTGTATAAACATGGTGTTCATGACGGCGCCGCCCCACGTTTGCGCCTCTACAAGATGGCGAACCGGAAAAAGCGCGATGCCAAATCCGAAAAACAGCGCAAGAGAAACAAGAAAAATATGCTTAATAAGTATTCTCATTGACCGAAATTAATTATCCTCTTCATCTTCAGAATAACATTTTCTGACGATACCGCTCCACTCGCATTAATAACGACAATTTTGTACGGGTCTTGCAGATCGGAAAGCGTTCTACCATATTTTGCAAGCATCTTTGCCAAATCACCCTCATTCGCGATGTTTTGGTACGGATGGAAAATTGCACTTACTGACGCTCCTTGTGATCTAAGTTGGTTTTCTATATTTGTTTGTACATCCGTCGGAAGCGAATTGAAGGCATCCGAAGGAGAAGGAGCTGAAGGCGGCGAAAACACAAACGTAAGCGTTTTCCCATCAGGAGACGAAACACCTCCTACACGCTCCAAGAGAACTCCGTACTGCGCGATGATTGTGTTGCCCGTCGGGGAAAATCCGGATCCGCGGATCGTTACCGTATCTCCGTTGTTTACGATACTCGGAGATACGCTTGCAACCGATGGGGCTGAAGGAGAAACAGAATTTTGCGGAACACCTGGGGCCTCATCAGAACCAGAAGGAACCGGAGACAATTCGCTCGGCGCAGTGGTGGTGGAACGAGGCAGAATCGGCTGTGCGGGAGAGGGAAGCAATAATACAGTTGAACCTCCGGGAAGCACTAACTGGCCCAGAGGAGAACCGGTGAAAGCATTTCCACTAATAGCCGGAGCGGGTTGTTGATTAAGAGAAATATTCTGGGAAACCTGAGATACGGACGAATGGGGGAAAAAACGCACCACCAAAAAGATAATAAAGACGAGAGCCACAAGAGCAACGCCACCCAATATAACCTCCTTATCTCTGCTCATTTCCTCTATTATATACGATATGGGGGAAAAAAATTACTTTGTCTTGCGATGTCCGAACATTATAGAATTTTTGGGATATCGCAAGACGAGAAAAACATGGGACAAAAACTCGGCCAACATTTCTTAAGAAACCGTCCTATGCTCCGCAAAATTGCGGAAGCGCTTGAGATTCAAAAAGGAGAAACTATTATTGAAATTGGAGGAGGACATGGGGAGCTCACGGAAGAACTCATCACAAGGAACAAGGAACAAGGAACAAGGAACAAAATAATTGTTATCGAAAAAGATTCGAAACTTGCCGAACTGCTTCAGCAAAGATTCTCTGAAGAAAAAAATCTCGAAGTTGTCGAAGGTGATGTGCGCAAAATTCTTCCCTCTCTTGTTCCTGGTTCCTTGTCCCATGTTCCTTATAAAGTTATCGGCAACATTCCCTACTACCTCACGGGATTCCTGTTGCGAATGATAGGGGAATTACCCTCACCCCCAAACCGCACCGTACTTCTCATGCAAAAAGAAGTTGCTGAACGCATCTGTGTGCAACCCTCGGACTCTCACGGGATGAATAAGCTTGCCGCAAGCGTGGGGTTTTGGGCAACTCCCTCAATACTTCTGCGCGTTCCGAGAAAAGCATTCAACCCTCCTCCTAAAGTAGACTCCGCAGCGCTCCTCCTCACTCCTCTATTCCCAAGAAGGGGAAAGACAAAACAGTATTTCAAAGTAGTACACGCGCTCTTCAGTCAACCAAGAAAGACGATCATCAACAATCTGGCATACTCGTTAAGCATCTCCAAATTAGAACTCTCCGCACGACTCCGAAAAATAGGGATCAATCCTCATGCCCGCCCCGAGACTCTTTCTATAGAAAAAATTCAAATGCTCGTCTCATCTTATAGTAACGACGTGTGATGCCCTAAAAATTGAGGAGAACGTGAAAATATCGCACATCGGTTTATATAAATAATACAGGCGCTGCATATCCACAAACTGTGCATAAAGTGGCAGCTCGACGTTTTGCCGCAGGGTATAATTGGAGTGGCGTATTCTGTCCACCGCCTCTCCACACCTTTTGCACACGACATGGTCCCCAACATAAAGAAACTGATTACCGGCTTTCTCCTTGTTGCCACCATTATTACAACCATCTCGTTTGGGATAAAAAGTTTTCTCAATTACCAAGCTCAAAAAAGTACTTCACTCGAAAATATCAGCAACAACACAAAAACCACCGTTCCCGAGAACGCCTTTCTTGCCAAGCAGTCTGCGAATTCCAATACTACTTTCCCCTCTGAAACAAACGCCGGTAATTCTTCAAACAACCTTACTGAGCGGCTGGGAACCCTCCTCGCGAACAAGATAATCCAAGTAAACGAAGACGCAGGTACTCTGGATGGCCCTCCCACCGGCCTCGTTGCACCTTCAAAAACAGACTTACAAACGCTCATCAAAGAAAATCTCGCAGATGCTGCCACTCTCCAGATAGCTCCTCCTGAATTTCCTCAAAACCTTCCCCCAAACAGCCTGAAAATAATCGAAAATCCTACTGAGCAGGATTTCATCGCGTATCTCTCTAAAGCTCGAAATATTCTCGAAAATACGGTATTGAGCAATGATTTCGAAAATCTACAGCAAAAACCCGCGAGCATCGAAGCAATTTACGCAGGCATCAGCGTGTATGGAGGCGCGGTGAAAAAGCTTTTGGATCTTCCTGTCCCGGCACCGCTCGAAAAATTTCACGAGAAACTCGTAGTGCTCCTCTCGAACCAAAAAGAAATGGTGAACGCCGACCTCGGCTCTCCGAATGACCCGCTGAAATCTATCGCGATATTGAATCAGATAGGGGGGAAAATAGAATACATCCTCACGCGTGACGCGCGTAATTTCCAATTGGAAATAGACGCTTTAAACCTCTCTCTTCTTCCATCATCTCGCCCGCTCGTGGAACGCGTACTCGGAATTGAGGTTGCGCGCGCTCAAACCGACCCGGGAGGAGAACTGGGAACCGATTGGCAAGGCGGAGCAGACACGGGCGGGGAAATAGGAGGGGGACAGCAAGTCCCCGTAAAAGATGCCGGAGCAATAGCGGCAGAGAAAAGACTTATTGGGGAGCAAACAAAAAGCAATACCAGAAACTGGTTCCAGAAAACGAAGGACATCGCGAATAACATCCTTCTCCAGGAACTCAAGAACCAGATTATCCGCATGCTCGAACAACAAATTGTGAATTGGATCAATGGCGGCGGCAGCCCTCAATTCGTCACTGACTGGAAAGGATTCCTTGCAGACGCATTCAACAATGCCGCGGGAGCCGCGATTGAGCAGCTTATCCCCCAACTCTGCTATCCCATACAACCGTGGCTGCGGCTGACCTTCCAAGTCCCAAGCGTGAACATCCCGGTTTACAACGGTTGCACGCTGAACCAGGTGGTAAATAATGTAACAAACTTCTATCAAAACATACGCTCGGGAGGATGGCTTCAGTATGGCGTCACCTTCCAACCCACCGGGAACCCCTTCGGCATCCTCATCGAAGGCCACGACACGCTAGTGCAAAAAGCGATAGATGCCGCGAATGCGGAGGAGAAAAAAGTCCTTGCAGGCAACGGTTTCCTCAGCACCCAAATCTGTCCGAGCACTAAAGCCAAACCGGGACCGCAAGGATGCCCCAACGGGGAGTCGCCAATCGTGCGCACGCCGGGGAAAGTGCTCGGAGATACTTTGAGCAGCGCGATCGGAGACATGCCGAAATCGCTCATCGTGAGTGCGAACGACATTGCCGGCCTTGTCGCTACGGTCGCGGATGCCGCGCTTACCCGACTCGTAACCCTCGGCGTCTCTACCGCAAGCGGCCAGACCACCGGCTCGGGGGTGACAAGCATTACCTACGGCAACGGAGGATTCGCGGGCACAGCTGCCGCGAGCTGCAACGGCCTTACGAACGAAGCCCTCCAAGAATGTATACTGAACGCCCAGATCGCGGACTGCACCAATGGGAGAACAAGCGGACCGAGCTGCGACAGCGCCAAAAAACGACTGCAAATACTCACTGACAACAAGCAGACCATCGCAAGCTACAAACCACTCGACGCCAACGCCGCGAACGCGAATGCGAACCCCCCTGGCGACACGAGCTACAGCGGCCCCGCGACCGGCGGCGCGAACCCGCTCCCGCTCCCGAACGCCAACGTAGACCTCTCAAGTATTCTCACAAGCAACTTCACGTACCTTGCACAAAATCCCACCGATGCAGATGCCCCCTACGGAAACGGCCCCGCCTATCGTGCAATCGACAGGTCGTTGGGCACCTATTCGAGCGCTTCCGGCGGTAATCCCTCCTTCTGGCAACTCGCGCTCCCCACTCCTCAATACCTGGACAGACTGGATTTCCAAACAAACTCCCCGCTCACAGGTTATTATACGAACACTTCCGGGTACAACCAACCCAACATTCTCTTCTATGATGTGAGCAGCAAACATACTTATAAGCTCAATCTTTTCGAAAACAGCAGTACGGGGATAATTGATCTTACGAGCGCGAGGGTCCAGGAAAAAATCAAAGATCAAAACGGGAACTCGCCAGAAGTACCTCTGAATAAAATCCTCATCGCCTCCATCAGGTTTAATGCGGATGTGCTCCAGCTCCGGGAAGTGGCGCTCTTCCGCCATCTCAACCCCATGGTGGGACTGAAGCTGCCAAGCAGTCTCTCGATCGCCTCCTCCACCGACTTTGACCCCCGCCCTGCCTCATGGGTGCAAGCGGTAGAATACCCACTGTTCAACCAACCGAAGCTCATTACGGACCAAACAAGAATCAAGGTGAAAATTGAGGATCAGCTCCGCACTCCGATCAACCCGGTATCAAATTCACCGCTCCGCTACACGCTCCCCGCCGGCCAGTACTACTTCATCTACACGGTAAGCGCGGACGGTTTCGACAGCGTCCCGGCGACAACCCTCATCACTGTCCAATAACATGCGGCTCTTCACCCTTCTTAAAACTCACTTCCAAAAACTCGTCTCTTCGAAGCGCGCGATCCTCACGCTGATGAGCGTACTGGGAATACTCAGCGCATGGAATCTCCTTACTCCCGCTCCCGCATATGCCTTGTTTTCCATAGAAGACATACTTGGGAGTGCGGTAGGATGGGTTGCCTTCGTTCTCGGCTACATCATTGCGTATGTAGGGGGAGTCGTGATCGCGATGCTTGTCTATAGCATCGGCATCATCCTCCAACTCAACACCAACATCATAAACACCCCCGCGGTGCAGGCAGGATTTTCCATCACCCTTCAGTTCGCCAACCTCGGCTTTGTGTTGGGCGTTATCATCATCGCGATCGCCACCATCATCCGGTACGAAACGTATGGGATGAAACAACTCCTCTCGAGACTCATTATTGCGGCGCTCCTCGTAAACTTCAGCTTGGTGTTCGCGGGAGGATTGCTGAATTTCTCGGACCAGCTTTCGGGAGTGTTTTTGAGATCCCTCCCGGGAGGAGGGAAGGGGGTGAATGCCTTCGCTTCCGCAATCGGAGGCGCAATGTCCCCCCAGCGATATATGCTAAATAATCAAGGGAATTCCAACCTAAACACGCAAGAGAACTGGAGCAAGTGGGCGAGTGCGGGTGCGGGTACAGGGAGGACGCTCGCAAACATACTCACTCCGCTGGTGGAAATTATCTTCGCCTCCGCGATGATTCTTATCATCGTCGTCACCATTGGCGCTTTTTTTGTGATGCTCACGGTGCGCTATATCTACCTCGGCCTCCTTCTTATTATCATGCCGATCGCGTGGCTCCTTTGGATTTTCCCCAACACGCGGGGACAGTGGACGAAGTGGTGGAAAAATTTCTTCAAGTGGACCTTCTTCGCTCCGATCTCGCTCTTCTTCCTTTGGCTCGCGATCATCACGGCGGAAGCGATGAATAACGCAAGTAAAGTCGATCCCCTCTCCGGCTTGGGAGGCTTGGGGTACACGCCGGATATAACGACAAACCCGGCGGGTCAGGCCCTAAGCGGGTTTTTTGGAAATTTAGTAAATAACATCCTCGGCAGTTTCCTCCAAGGATCGATTGTGGTGGGACTCACGGTGGGCGGGCTCCTCGCCGCGGAGCGCTTCTCGATCGTCGGCGCCCACGCCGCCCTCGGCGCGGTGAAGAGCGTCGGCAGCGCCGCGAAGGGGTATGTAGGCAAACGCATGAAACAGGCTGCCACCTATCCTTTGCGCACAGAGACTGGAAAACGTCGACTCGCGCAAATGCAACAGTATCAGGGAAGAGGACTGACACGATGGACTGGTGCAGCATGGGCAACAAGAAAAGTGGGTCGTCTCTTAGAGTCGGGTGGCGTGGCGATGGGAGAACATGCGGTGGGGAGCTATGGAGGCGAAGCAAAAAAAGCCACGGATGAACAGGTTATAAATTCCATCAGTAGCGCTTCATTCGCACCAGAAAGGATTGCATATATTAAAGAAGCTCTCAGCCGGAAGATTCTGCACAGAATGCCAGTAGAGGATCAGGAAAGATTTCTCTCGGAGGAGAACAGAGAAATGTTCAGAAGATATGATGCGAATAAAGATTTCGATCGAGCCCGCGATCAAAGCACTCTCACGCTCCGTGAAATCCAACACGACTGGGCAGGCGGAGCTGGAACAATTGGGAGACCCGAATATGAGCGGAGAACGAGAGAAGTCGCCGAGCGAATGGGAAGGAATGGCGATGCCTCTGTACTAGCAAATGTCTTTCCACAGAATATGAGAGAATTTCTTGAAAGACTTGGCCTCGAAAATACCCCTCAGAATCAAGCTATGACCCGAGGCATACAAGAAGCAGCGAAGGAAGGAATCGCGCGTGGGTTCTCCCCCACAAATATGTCAGCATTTTTCAAGGAACTTTCGGAGAAGCAAAGAATTGATGTATTTGCGGCAGTAGCTCCAAGTGCACAAGCTCCAAGCTTGACCCCACAAGACTTCCGATTGGGAGTAGTAGACTACTTCGACCGTAACCAAGCACGAGATCTTGTTGGAGACGCCCGAGTTCTCTTTGGATTACAGGCTATAGGTGGTAGCAATCCTCCTGGCGGAGGCAACCCTGGTGGTGGAAATCCTGGTCCAACTCCTCCTGCAAGCGGAAGTAATCCTACAATTATCATTCCCCCTGGCACGGGTGGACCCGGACCGCGTAGTCGAACAAGATATCCTTAACGGAAAAAATCATGACTACTATCACGCCCACACAAGTCAGACAACGTTTCCCTTCCTTATCTGAACCTCTGAAAGAAGCGCTCTTTTCCGTACAAATCACTGAGATCATAAGTAAAACCTGCGAGCAAAATCATATACCCGATCTAAAAATACCGTTGGTTTCGAGCGCAGTAGGAAGAGTATTTCTTGGTTTCCTTCACCCTGAAGACCTTTCCCACGAAATACAAGAGTCCGCCGGACTTCCCCTCCAAACCGCCGCCACGATTGCCGACTCCATCAATAGAAAAGTATTTGCCCCGATCCGCCAAGACATTGACGAAGCGTATGCTCCTCTTCCACATTCCGAAGAAGATCACCAAGAGACTCCGACACGGCTCGAAGATATTAAAACGCCGGACGTCCTCGAATCCACCCTCGAAAAACTCCGCCCTGAGAGCGGCGAGAATTCCTTCTTTAAAGAAACC
>CAZKRG010000020.1:0-15064 GCA_964555255.1 uncultured Candidatus Saccharibacteria bacterium | reverse complement strand
CTTCTTGGAACTCGAATCAGGGCGTGGGCCAGGTGTATACCTACGGTACCGGCGCGAATCAGGGAACTACCGTCTTCCTCCGTGGTGGTACTTGGGGCAATGGTTCGGGTGCTGGTCCGTTCGCGCTGTACCTGAGTTGGGGCACGGGCAGTACGGTCTCCGATGTGGGGTTCCGCTGTGCCCGGTAGCCTCCCCACAACCGCGCTTTGAGCGCCGCGCAGAGCATTATTGCGCGAAAAAGAACGAAGGCGTATACTCCTCTCCACAGGGTGTTCTGCTTTTACTTTATTATATGCGTAATTTTTTAGTTTCGTTCCTTGAAGTATTTGAAATTGCTTTTGTGGCGGTAGTATCGGTGTTCCTCGTTCGCACATTCTTAATACAACCCTTTGTGGTGAGCGGGTCAAGCATGGCGCCAAATTTTAAAAACGGTGATTACCTTCTCGTGGATGAGCTGACCTACCGATTTCGCCCGCCGGAACGGGGAGAGGTGGTAGTTTTTCGATACGAGAACAGTCCCTCCACGTTTTTCATCAAACGAATCATCGGTCTTCCTGGGGAGCGGGTCGATATCAGAAACAGTAAAGTGGAAATAACCCCTTCTTCAGGAGCTTCTTTCACGCTCCAAGAGCCGTATCTTCCCGCGGGGATAGGAACGGGGGGAAGTGAGGAGTACACCCTGGGACCGTCGGAATATTTTGTATTAGGAGACAATCGTCCCTTCAGTTTCGATTCGAGGAGCTGGGGTGCGCTGCCGGCGAAAGATATGGTGGGAGTGGTGCGCATCCGGCTTTGGCCGCTCCGCGAAGTAGAAGCATTCGCGGCTCCTCGCTATTCATATGTTCCGTAACGTAAATTTATGTCTTCCAAAAAAGAAACCGGAAAATTGAAAAAAGAGCAGAAACTTTTTCAAGAACCGAAAGGAATGCATGATGTGCTTCCGAGCGAGGAGGATTATTGGAATCGGATACGGCATATCACCGGAGAGCTTATTGAAGGATATGGATTCCATCGGATTGAAACGCCCGTACTCGAGTTTGCTGATGTGTTCAAGAAAACCGTGGGTGAAGCGAGCGATATTGTAATGAAGGAAATGTACACGTTAAAAACCCGGGGAGGGGACACGCTCGCGCTTCGGCCAGAGTACACTGCTCCCATTATGAGGGCGTATCTCGGGCACGGTTTAGGACGTTTAGGGCAGCCGCAAAAATTGTTTGCATGCGGGCCCGTATTTCGTCATGACAACCCACAACTCGGAAGGTATCGGCAATTCTCGCATCTTGATTTCGAAATTATTGGCGGGCAAAACGACCCCATCTACGACGCACAAATTATTCTCATTGGTGTGCGGTTTTTCGCAGGGGTGAAGATTAAGGATGTAGTATTGAAACTGAACTCTATCGGCTGTCGGGTATGTCAGCCTGCCTATCGGCGCCAACTCCTCGCATACTACCGGGCGCACGAGAAAGAACTTTGCCCAGATTGTGTGCGCCGGTTGAAGATAAACCCATTGCGGCTCCTCGACTGCAAAGAGTCCGGGTGCGTGCCGCTTCGCGAACACGTTCCCAATATGCTTGATAAACTTTGTGCAACCTGCAGCGCGCATTTTAAAGGAACTTTAGAATATCTCGATGAGCTCAAGATTTCTTATGCCCTGGATAGCACGCTCGTGCGCGGATTGGATTACTACAGTCGCACCGTCTTTGAATTTTCCACGGAAGCCGAAGGGAAAGAAATCGGATCACTCATGGGAGGAGGGCGATACGATTATCTCGCGGAGTTCCTTGGAGGGCACGCAACGCCGGCAGTAGGAGCAGCTATCGGAGTTGAACGGATTATTGCTATCATGAAAGCGCAAAATATTGCGATCCAGCCACGGCCGAAGGCGGTGGTATTCGTGGCGCACGCGGGAGATATGGCGAAACGGAAATCGTTCCGGTTTGTGGAAGAACTGCGGCACGCGGGCATTCATATCAAAGAAGCGCTCGCAAAGGAGTCGCTCAAAGCCCAGCTTAAGTCCGCAGATAAGGAAGAAGCAAAACTCGCGCTCATTTTTGGACAGAAGGAGATTTATGAGGGCACAGTGATCGTGCGCGATTTGGAATCAGGGCTCCAGGAGACTGTTTCTTTAGAAAAGATAGTGGAAGAAATCAAGAAGCGCTCGCGTTAGGAGTAATCGCGAATGATGCGCATGGAAGCAAATGACGCGGACAAGAAAAACTTGCGGACGCGGATTCGCATTATTGAGATTTAATTTGCATTATTTATGATTACTCCATGGAGTGTCTTTTCTGTAAAATTGTAGGCAAAGAAATTGCCTCATATATCGTCTACGAAAACGAGGAAACACTCGCCTTTTTGGATATCCACCCCAAAGCTCCCGGGCATGTAGTGGTGATTCCCAAACCACATGTGCCTTCCCTTACAGAACTTCCTTTACCACGTATACAGCCCTTGTTTGAAGCGGTACAGCGTGTACGCAAGGCGATAGAAACTCGTCTTCATGCGGACGCATGCACCATTGGGATAAATGATGGAATAGCAAGCGGACAAACAGTGCCGCATCTCCATGTGCATCTTATTCCACGGTTTAAAGGAGACGGGGGGGGGTTCGCTCCATAGCGTGGTAGACAACCCTCCTTCCGAGATGCTTGAAACAATTCAAAAAAAGCTATACAATGGCATCGCGAAGCCTTAAGGGCGAGGTTCTACATCCTACTATGATCGAAACCAGAAAAAAAGAAGGGGAAAGCACTAGTGCGTTGTTTTTCCGCTTTTCAAGGAAAGTGAAGCGGAGCGGGGTCCTTAAAGAAGCTAAATCCCGCCGATTTCATGATCGGCCGGTAAGCCGGATTAAACGGCGCCTTTCGGCGCTCCATCGGGAAACCAAAAAGCGAGAAATCGAACGTTTGAAGAAGGCAGGGGTTCTCTAATACTGAACAAACTCACAACGTATGCTAACTGCCTCGTCGCATTGTTGCGTTATACGTTATAGGGTATAAGTTATGTGAGTATGCTTAAAGAGAGATTAGTCGCAGATCTTAAAACCGCTATGAAGGCGGGGGAAACAGAACGGGTGGGGACACTGCGGATGGTGCAGGCGGCAATCAGCAACGCCGAGATAGAAAAACGCCCGTCGGAGGTTCCGATGCTTACCGAAGAAGAAACCCTCCGCGTGTTAGAAAAGGAAGCTAAAAAACGGCGAGAAGCAGCGGAGTTGTATGTGCGGGGAGGGAGAAAAGATTTAGCCGACAAAGAGCTTCGGGAAGTTGCTATCATTGCGTTCTACCTCCCGCCGCAAGCGAGTGATACGGAAATAGAGGCAGTGGTACGAAGATTCCATAAAAAAGGTGGGGATTTCGCGATGCTTATGAAAGGAACTATGCAGGAACTTAAGGGAAAAGCGGAGGGCAGTCGCGTGAGCGCCTGGGTAAAAAAGGTTTTAGAAGAGTAAGAAGAGTAAAAGGAGTGCAATGGCTGACGTAAAGATGCAGATCAAACGTGCAATCACGCACGTGATACGCAAGGAAGGATATCCTCCAGATGTGATGGAGGTTTTTTTTCTCACCAGTCGAGAAATGTGCGCACTAAAATTAAAAACGACGGGGAAACGTGTGCGCACGGTGGATGTCCTTGCCTTTGAAACCCCAGAGGGATTCCCTCATCCAGGGAGAGAAACATATTTTGGAGAGGTATACGTAAACCACGAACGGTTTAAAAAAAATCCCGAATATCTCCTTTTTCTAGTTATCCACGGGTTTCTCCATTTGCGCGGCTTCCGTCATGCGCGGGAGCGTGATACGATCAAGATGCGCCGAATGGAAAGAAAGATATTCGCCGAGGCGCGAAAATTATTGTGAGAGTCTATAAGACATTATCTTGTAGAGGTGTTCCATGAAATCCACTTTCATTACTGCGTTAGATATAGGTACTACCTCAATAAAAGTAGCAGTGGCGGAAAATGTACGGGGGAAACCCGTGCTGCGATTCGTGCATCGTGAGCCTTCTGCGGGCATGAGAAAAGGGGCGATTGCAGATGTCACGGAAGTGTCACACGCAGTGAGTAGAGTGATAGGGGAAGTAAGAAAGGTGGCAAAGCCCGCACTCAAAAACTGCTATCTCTCTATAGGAACCCCGCAAGCGAAGGTTCAAACCTCGCGTGGAATTGTTGCGGTATCTCGGGCAGACACGGAAATTTATCCCGAAGACATGGAACGCGCAGTCAAAGCTGCGCAAGCCGTGAACCTTTTACCCAACCGTACGATTATTCATAATGTTACACGAGAGTTCATCGTGGATGGAGTGGGGGATATTCCCGATCCTTTAGGACTCTCCGGTTCTCGGCTTGAGGTGGTGAGCTTTGTAATTGATGCCTTCATTCCTCATGTGAAAAGTCTTACGCGAGTGGGAGAGCTTGCAGGTGCGAGAATCAGTGGGCTTGTCTGGGCACCGCTCGTGGCTTCGCAGGCTGCGTTGTCGCGGACTCAAAAGGAATTAGGGACGCTCCTCATCGATATCGGCGCGGGCACCACTGGCATGACGGTGTATGAAGAGAATAAATTCCTTGCGCTTGCAAAATTTTCTGTGGGGTCGGCAAACGTCTCGAATGATCTGGCAGTAGCGCTACGGATTCCCGTCGATGCTGCCGAAGAACTCAAATTAAGTTACGGATATGCCTTAGCCGAGGAAGTGGGAAGCAAAGATATAATCGAGATTCGGAAGTTTGCCCCGGATGCGAAAGGAGTTACTTCTCGGCGCTATGTTGCCGAAGTGGTGGAGTCTCGTATGGCGGAGATTCTCGAATTTATACAAGAAGAGTTGAAAGCGATTGGCAAGGCAGGGAAATTGCCGGGAGGAGTAGTACTCGTAGGAGGAGGGGCAAAGCTTCCCGGCCTTCCTGAACTAGTAAAACAAGAATTGAAATTAAGTTGTCAGATTGGAGCCACGTTGGGGTTTTCTACGGGAAGTGGAGAGTTTTCAGGGTATCTCGAAGATCCGGAATTTGCTACGGTATTGGGTCTCATTCTCTGGGGGGCGGACGAGGCAGGTTGGGGAGGTTTTGAACACCCATTGCGGAATTTCTCGCTTGAATGGAAGTCAATTAAAAACCTCTTTACCTACTTCTTGCCGTAACGGAAAGGGGTGGTATTATGGGAAGGAATTTCAATGGCTAAGAAAATTCGTCATACGAAGACAGTGAAAGAAAAATCATCGGTTCCACTCGCAAATGTGAAGGTAATTGGTATTGGGGGCGGTGGTGGTAATGCGGTCTCGCGGATCAGTAAAGACTTTATCCGCGGGGTACAGTTTCTGGCAGTGAACACCGACCATCAAGATTTGGATCATGCGGAGGTGCGCACCAAAATTTATATTGGGAAGAACCTCACTCGCGGCTTGGGTACGGGGATGAATCCTGATTTGGGACGTCAGGCGGCGGAAGAAAACCGATCGGAAATCACGGAAGCGTTGCGGGGGGCAGATCTCGTCTTTCTAACCGCCGGGTTTGGAGGGGGAACGGGGAGTGGGGGTACGCCCGTGGTGGCTGAAATTGCAAAGCAACTCGGTGCGCTTGTTGTAGCGGTGGTTACGAAACCCTTTGCGTTTGAAGGCAGCCAGCGGGAGCGAATTGCACAAGAGGCGGTGGTGAAACTCAAAGATAAGGTGGATGCATTGATTGTGGTGCCCAATGATCGCATTTTTACTGTCATTGGGAAAGATACGCCGGTGGTAAAAGCGTTCGAGGCCATTGACGATGTGCTCCGGAATTCTTTGAAGGGCATTGTGGAACTCGTAGTAACTAATGGGCTTATTAATTTGGATTTCGCCGATGTGCGAAATATCTTGGAGGATGCGGGCTCGGCAATCGTGGGCGTGGGACTTGCTTCGGGGCCGGAACGGGCGGTAAACGCAGTGCAAGCAGCATTAAATTCGCCGCTCCTCGAGATCAACGCCGAGGGCGCGAAGCGTGTCCTCCTCGGTATTTCTGGTTCCCGTGACCTTACTATGAATGAGATCAACGAAGCTGCAAAGCTCGTGGCGCAGACTGCGGATCCTTCCGCGCGGATCATCTTTGGCGCGTATCACGATCGCCGTCTCCGGCCGAAGCAAATCAAAATCACGCTTATTGCCGCCGGCTTCAATGGTGCCGGCTCTTCCTCGCTCTTTGGGAGCGGTGCAGTGGCTTCTCCGGTCCGCGTGGCTCCCGCAACCCACTCCTCGTTCTTCGAAGGATTTGGGAAATCTCCGAACCCGTTAAAACCCGAAGAACGACCGAAGCCGCTCGAAGGGCTTATGGAGAAAAAACCAGCTCCGCTGCTCGAAAAATTAGAGAAGTCGGAGAAGGGAGAGAAGGCAGAAAAACCCGAGTCTCACAAAAAACCGCTCGATCGCGAATCCAAACCCGAAGCCGACATTTGGGATATACCTACCTTTTTGCGTAGGAAAAAGAAATAATAAAAATTTTCTTGATTGGGAAAATGAGCGAGGGTATGTACAGCTTGTACATGCCTTCGTTAGATTTGTGTTGTTCCAGAATCCTACGTCATGGGAGCAATCAATAGGCCCTCGGCTGCGGGAAAACGACACATTAGGTTGGCGTTTTGAACGGCCTGGCCTGCTGCACCTTTGCCGAGATTGTCGAGTGCTGACAAGGCAATTACCATTTTCTCCTCTGCGCTCGCGACGTAGTGCAGATATGCCATGTTGGTACCAGCAGCCCACTTTGTATGCGGCGGCTGTGTGGCACTACCTTTACAAAGGCCGAGCCTCCATAAAGGTTCTGCGCAATTTCGGCGCAATCTTCAGGCCCTCCTTCCATCACGCATACCGCGGAGATGCCGCGGCTCATCGGCACGCATTGAGGCGTGAAGATAACCTGCGCCGGAACGGCGTGGAAACAGTGCGTGATGGCCTTTCGGATCTCCGGTATGTGAGAGTGGTTGAAAAGCTTATATGTCCAGGCATCTTCATTCAAATCCGAAAAGCTCGGCCCGGCCTCTTTTCCTCCTCGTTCCATGCCACTCAACCCTGAATTAGTGTTGATGATAATTTGCTGCGGGCAGTAATTCACCCGAAACAGAGGAGCCAGTGCGAGAAGCACGGCAGTAGGATAACAACCGGGATTTGATACCCGCGTACATCCTTGGAGGAGAGGTTTAACGCCAGTGATTTCCGGGATGCTGTAGGTCCATCCCTCCGTAAACCTGTGGTCACCGCCGAGGTCCACCACTCGGATATGTTTCGGAATTTGTGCCGCGACCTCCCGTGATTTCCCCATAGTCAAAGACAGGAAAACAAGGTCCACTCTTTCGTCCAAACCCTCCTCCCAACTTTTAATAGTGAGGTTAGGGGTCCATCCCGCCCACACGAGCGCGGGGAAGATATCGCTGATTTTCTTTCCTGCACTGGAGTCTCCATAGGCGTCGATAAGCTCCATTCGGCGATTCTGGGAGACATACCGGAGAAGTTCTTTTCCGCCATTGCCGCTCACACCAACAATAGCCACTGTTGCTTTGTCGTTCATAATTTTTAAAAGGACGACCAAACACCTGTAGTTCGGTCACAGTTCAGACTCCAACCTATAAGTTTTTAGAAGAGGTGTCAAGCAGTTCCGCAGATTCTTCCATTGCAGGGGCTTCAATTTGGAGCGGCTCCGTGCCGGTGCTCTTGCCGGCGATTTTCAAAATATCTTTGTCGATCTTCCCAAATTCTTTGTGCGCGTGGTTATAGGCGCTCACGGTCATCGTAAGATTCTTCCCGACTTTCATAAAGTATTCCTCGTACGTCATGAGGTGCTTCCGGAGATTGTCCACGTGTTTGATAATCTCCCGCGCTTCCTCGGAAATTTTTTGGTTGCGGAGTCCTTGGAGTACTGTCTGAAGATAAGCGAGGAAGGAAGTGGGGGAAACGATGATCACTTTTTTCTGGAAGGCATAGGTGATAAGATTCTTGTCTTCCGCCGCGCTCCCCACTTTGTTGATGAGGAGATCATAATAGATTGCTTCTGAAGGAATAAACATGAATGCAAAATCCATGGTATCTTCCTCGGGTTTTACATATTTCGAGGTTTCATCAATGCGCATTTTGATATCGTTGATGAATGCTGTTTCCAGTTTCTTTTTTTCTGAAGGATCTACTGCAGCTGCCCAACGGTTATAATTTTCCAAGCTGAATTTGGAATCAATAGGAATCACGCGGTCATCCGTAAGCACTGCCGCATCCACAATGACACCGTTTTTGAAAGGATACTGCATCTGGTAACGTCCCGGTGGCAGCACATTTTTCAAGACTGTCGCGAGATAATACTCGCCCAACACGCCGCGTTGCTTGGGGTTTGTGAGCGTGTCCTGAAGCTTTTTGAGTTGCTCGTTCATCGCAAGTGTCTGGCGTGCGGCTTCATCCACCCGCGTGAGTTTTTCTGTGACATCGCTGATAATTTTCGCACTTTGCTTGGTAACTTCGCTTACGGTGTGCTTGGATTCGCTTGCCACTTGGCCTAATTTTGTCTCGAGTGAGCGAGAAAGGTCATGCAGCTGGTTTTGAAGGAGGATAAGGGACTGGTCGGGTTTTGTTTCTTCCTTGGCGCGCCGCATTTCCTGCCACACAAGGAAAAGCCCAAGCGCGAGTATCGCGAGAAAAATAAAAATGGTGAGTTCCATATAATGATTATAGATTATACCCCTAAGGAGTTGATTGGATATACCTGTTCTGTTCCACGGAGAAGTGTCGGAGGAGCGCGGCGGCACGCGAAACCATGGAATGGAGCTGTAGCAGTGCGCCGCGGATGGTATTCCCCTTCACAGAGCATGTGTATTTCAAGAAAGAGTTTGAATCTTAGAGCTCGCGCACTGTGTTTGCCACGGTAATTGTGTCCGGTGGCATGTCGTCATAGGCGCCGCGCGAATTCGGGATGTCAGTCCAGGAATAAAGGATCTCTACAACTCTCTTTGTTTTTGGCAAGGGAATCATGTATCCATTAAGTCCTCCTGCAGCGGTGCTTTTGCCAATCGTGCATGCATTCAAATTGCCGAGCGCGAGGGGAGCATTGTAATAAGTAAAAATTCCCCCCGAAGTATTGGTATCCCCGTATACTTTGCATTGATTTTTTTTGGAGTCATATCCATAAAGTTCAGTACTTGTGCTCCCACGGAAGAAATATCCTGCGAGTGGGTAGACGTTTACCACGAGATTGACACGGAGCCGAGGATTCCCTTGATTTATGTTGCCGGGAGCAAAAAGGCGAAGGAGAGGAGTGGGAGAAAGAGAAGCATCTCGGGTATCAGAAGCAGTTACTAAGTCGTCGAATGCTCCAGGATACTGCATCGCAAATCCATATTGTTGACTTTCATACGTTTTCCAGGCAGCAGAGGAGACGGCACTGGAGTTGGAAGAAGAAGTGGTTTCCTCTGCGGGTGGTTTCCACCAGGTAGGGTAGGCGGGAGGATTATAGAAATCGTCACGCCGATTCGCAAGCCAATACTCTATACCGCGGAAAATTCCGTATCCTGCGCTGAGGACAGCCACTGCTGCGAGGACCACCCCTACAAACACCCACGGATTTTTCTTTTGTTCCATAATTTTATTATACAATGAAGCGCCTGTCTTGTGATGTTTCAAGATTTCCCCTAATGTTTTGGACATCGCAAGACCATAAATTAAATGCTATTTTGGATCCATGGAAGAGATTCTGTTTATCGATAAGCCCGCGGGAATCACCTCGTTCGATGTGATTCGGCGGCTCCGCGTGCGGCTTCCTCCAAAAACGAAGCTTGGACACGCGGGGACGCTTGATCCAATGGCTACGGGTCTTATGATTATCGCGATAGGGCATGCTACAAAAGAGCTTAAAAAGTATCTCAAACTTCCCAAGGTATACGAAGCGGAGGTTTTGCTCGGTATCCGGACGGACACCGGAGATCAGGAGGGCCGACAATTACCAATTACCAATTCCCAATTCCCAAACAAAGATAAAATTCTTGAGCTTTCGGGAGAGGATATTATGAAGGTTTTGGGAAGTATGGAAGGCAAACTCACATTGCCAGTGCCGCGGTATTCAGCGATTAGAGTGAGAGGAAAGCGTTTGTATGCGCGAGCAAGAAAAGGAGAAGAGTTCGAACCCCCGAAGAAAGAGATGGAGGTAAAGAAAATAAATTTTCAAGGAATAAGAAGCAGGGAACAAGGGGTGAGTGTAATGTTCGAAGTGGAAGTGGCAAGTGGGACGTATATCCGATCGCTCGCGGAGGAACTAGGCTATCGTCTCGGAATACCCGCGGTACTCTGGAACCTGCGTCGGACCCGAATTGGGAAGTTTTCTGTGAACATCGCGCAAAAACTGGAATAATTTTCAAAAATAAAAACCGTTCCGGGGAGCGGAACGGCTTTTTTGTGATCATTCACTTCAGATGCTATGGGTGTAACCGTGTCTGGGAACCTTATTGCCTACCACGAACTTTTGCACGAGGTGCAAAATTTTGCGGTGGCTGAGGTGGGGAGCGGCAATGAGAGAGGTGTCTTGTAAGGAGAAGGAGTTCCCCTCGGCGTTGGTGACGATGAGTCCCGCCTCCTCGAGAATGCGGAGGATGGGAGCATAATCCCACACGCACGCTCCGAACGAGACAAGTCCTTTCACTTTGCCGCGAATGAGCGTGTCGACGTCATGGGCGATGCACTCGTTCCATTGAGTTTCGACGCTCGGGTGCAGCGGCCGCCGAAGCTTGAGGAGGAGGGGATAATTCTTTCCTCCCATGCAGAGTCCGCGGCGATGCCAGTCGTCGCAGCCGTAACGTGCGGTGACGGGCTTTCCATCACGGAAGAGTCCTTCCCCGCGCGCGGCGAAGTAGCATTGCTTGGAAAGAGGATAGTAGATTGCCGCGGCTTCGACGGTGTATCCTCGTACGAACGCCATCATCGTTGCAAAGCGCGGGCAACGCTCGGAAAAGTTCCAGGAGCCATCGAGGGGATCAAAGATCCACGCTTCAGATCCCGGATCAAGCTCTGGAAATTTTTCTCCTTCTTCTCCAATCTTCAGATGATGCGGATAGTGTTCTTTAAGCCGCTGCAAGATGATTTTATGGGAATTTAAATCTCCTTTGGTAACGCGATCTGCTGGAGATTCTGACTTGGAGTAAAGCACTTCGGAGTTCTTGTAAAACTCCGATACGAGCGCCTCCCCAGCTTCTTTCAGGGTGGTTTCCATAAACGGTCGGTAGGCAGAGATGATGCCTTGCATAGGTTGTATCCTTTCAGTAGTGTGAACCTTCCTTTCTTCAGGGTATTAGGGTTATTTGTGAAAATAAAAGTGGTGCTCACGCATGCCCCGCTTTCCCAAAATATAAGATAGCGCGCTCAAGATGGAGAGTTTATGAAGAAGATGAAGAATATTCATGAAGAGAGGATGCACCTCCTTCATCTTGCGATGTCCCAAGATTCTATAATGTGCAGAGTCGTATGCTACAACCTTAACTGAGAGTCCGGTCGCGGGGTCCAATGAACACTGAAGAGGTTTCCCGACAGACTCTAGGTATCGGAAGACGCAGAAACTAAAAGCAAACCCCCGCCTGTCCATGGACAGGCGGGGGTTGGAAACGCAGTAAGAAATTTACCAGTTTCCACCACCAGTTCGAGAAGCACGGGGCTCCATCGGGCGGGCTTCATTCACCGTCAATTTCCGTCCACCAAATTCCTTGCCGTTCCACATGTCGATCGCTTTTTGCGCATCGCCATCGTTGGACATCTCCACAAAGCCGAAGCCTTTGGAGCGGCCGGACATCTTGTCGGTGATGATCGAGGCGGATTCCACTGCTCCCGCTTGCGAGAACGCGTCTTTCAACTCGTCTTGCGTGGTGGAATAGGGAAGTCCTCCTACGTATAATCGTTTAGCCATTAAATTTACTGTTTGGCTGTAAGGCGACCTTATCTTTCTCTTCTGGTTCCTCGCCTTACGCCTTAGCGCACGGGCTCCGATACCTCTGAGATCACTTACATGAAGGATCATACCATAGTTCGACGCATTGTCCAGCCCTCATTTAGGCTGCAAGTGCATAACTTTGCGTTGCCGATGCCGCGCAATGCGGTAAAGTATAAGCATACCAATGCAGAAAAAGACTTTGATTCTTTTTGGGATACCGCTCCTAATGGGGTTTCTTCTTATAGCATGGCGCGTGCAAGCTTCGGCATCTCCAACGGGAACTCAATTTGACCAATGGCCAGCTGTCACTCTAGTGCGTACTTCGAGTGATTGGTCCGTAACGGAGGGTTTTGTTACGCCCCCCATAAGTCCAGATTGGATGATTGGAGACTACGACATAAAACACTGGGAATGGTTTCCAGCACCTTTCTCGGATGAGCGTGCGATTGGGTATACCTACAAGTCAACTCATAAAAGTAAAACAACTTACAACACAAGACCAGGTTCGACCTGCACGCTCGATGAGACATATCAAGCTGATTCAACGGGTAGTTATGCTGGATCTGGGGTTAGTAAAAGAGTCTGTGTCAACGGAACATCTTCATCAGACGTGATTAAGTATGACCCAACGGGAGGTCCTCCTTCAGAATCCGTAGGAAAATTGTCAGCCACAATATCTAATATTAAAAAAACACTGCAGGGAGACAACAGAACTGCTCTCCTAATCACGAACAACGCAAATCCCGCGTATTGCTATAGGATTCCGATCAGTGTGGTGGTCGTGGAGCAAAAGATAAGTGATGATGGCTCTCTCTATGATTCGGGTACAATACCTTGCGCTTCTATAAAAGTCGCAGGAAATACTCCAGATAAAAACTGTGAGGTGGGAATCTTTACATGGGGCAATAAAAATAGCCGTATCGATGTCACTCCATCAGCGAATGTTCCTATGTACACATATCAAGTTAGCAATATGGTTTCTGGCGTAACTCAGATTGCCGATAGAAAATACTGCAATAACGCACAACCCACACCAATTAATCCAGCAGAGCAAAGCATGGTGAATTCGTCAGGAGTTCAACAAGAGGGAAATCCCTCCCTCCTCCAGCAAGTCACAAGTTTTGTGGCGGGCGCAGTTTCGAATGCCGTCAATTTTGTGACGGGCGGCTCGGGAAATTCATCGGCCCAACCGCAGGCACGGCAACCGGTATTGAGGCCGACTCAAGATGTGCCTTATGTTTTCCTGCAACTGGTTAAGAGTAATAACATTGAGAATGAATCTTTTGTCACGCCTCCGAAAAATCCAGACTGGATGATCCGCGATTCCTATATGAGCGTATGGGATTGGTTTGCAGAACCATTTTCGGATCCGTCAGCCGGAGGATTTGCCCTTTCGGCATTTACGAGCAATAAAGTAACGTATAATACGAGACCGGGTAACTCCTGTACTGTAACAAAAAGATATAATGCGGATGGACAGGGTAGCGGCACAGGCTCATATCAAGAAGAAACAGAATGCGAGGACGGTACTCGTGAATCAAGAACAGATAATCTCGATTTGACCGACGCTAAACAGTCTCGGCAAAATGGTCACTTCGAATATGTTGATGGTGCCAATATTAAGCATTCACTTACATCGTACAGTGAGACTGATTTGATCACCGCGAATGACGCAAATCCCAATACCTGTTATGCCTTTCCCGTATATGTGAGCGTATCTAAGCTTGGACTGGACGAGAATGGAGACTTTCGCGAACTTGGAGTTGAGCCCTGCACGTCAGTGCTCGGAGTTTCTGGAGGTATCATTGGTCTGCAAGGTAGCGAAAAATCTGACAATCCGAATGTATGCGTATTCGACGTGTATGTAAGTGGGAAGAAAGGTAGCAGGGTTGATGTGACCCCGGTCGTAACGGGATCGGACATGATCGATTATTCTGTAAGTCTTGGCGGTCCAGTAGTTCCGAAGACAGTCAACGCAGCCTTTTGCGAGGAGACTGCCGAAGAACCACTGCCCTCCGTCGGAAAGACAGTAGACACGAACGATTCAATCAATTCCAATCCCTCCCTCCTCCAGCAAGTCACAAGTTTTGTGACGGGTCTTTTTGGCGGGGGATCTACGCAACCAGCAGCAACTCAATCGAATCAACAGCAAACGCAAAAAGTAACTCAAACCAATTCGTTCATGTTTCGGCCGGTGAATGTCTCACAGGCAGATCGGGACGCGATGGCGCAGCGGTTGAATCAAAAGAAAGTGAATGCTACCAAGACTGATCGGGAGAATATGGCGAAGCGGCTGCAGCATCTCAATATAAACGGCCAATAGAAAGAATTGAGGTTCGCATTTTCATCACCGTCCTCATTTTCCGCATATACTTGCTATGGCAAGTATATGCGGAAATTTGCGGAAGTTCTGGGTTAAGGGAACTTTCGTGTTGGTTTTTCTCTCATCGGTCGTTTCAAGTGAGAGAGAACAATCGACACGAGTGTTTTCTTCTTAATGAGGGTGAGTCCCCGGTGTCTTCCCAGTCCTTCGGCAATTGCAGTATTCACCCACCCTTCCACGAGATTCGTGGTATTGGGGCATCCGGGATAGTCCAGATACGTGAAGAGATCAGGCAATGACCGTCTCATGATAGTTCTCACGCTTCGCAGTTTTTTGTATTTCCAGCCGCCAAGTTTATTGTTCTCGTTAAATGCCTTTTCATATTGATGCTCCCATATATGCTGCAGCATGAGCCATTGCTCCTTTTCCTCGTTGGTCTTGATCGTGTGCAGCCGGTGCACCAGATCCACAATCTCCTGCGCTGCCTCGTATTTCGGGTTTCGGGTGAGATACTTGGTCACGAGAGCGCCATGGCCTGCAGCACCGGGATCTGCGAGGTCCAGCACCAGAGGACAAGCCACCATTTCGTGAGCGGCATCTTGATATTGCCAAGCCAAGTGTGCGAGAGGAGCGTGAAACGCCTGCGGCACCTTGGGCACCAGTACCGGTCCTTGGCTCTCCAGACGTGCCGGTAGCGGCACCTGGGGCAGAATACGTTTTTCCCGAAGAGCACCCGCCGCAGGAATTTTTTGATCTGCGTTTCCGACGGAATTTGTTTGAGCTGGTACATGCCTTTCATGATAGTGGGTATGCGCCAACTTGATTAGATTACCCCG
>CAZKRG010000019.1:0-15313 GCA_964555255.1 uncultured Candidatus Saccharibacteria bacterium | reverse complement strand
TCCATGGCGATAAACCTTGTCCGAATGAGTTTGAGACTTCCTACGCTCCCGATCGGCCGGAAATAGTGTATTGTGAGCAGTGCTACAATGCAGAGGTGGCATAAAAATAATTATTGATTATTGATCAATGATGAATCCAGAAAAGCGAATATGTCAGAGCTGCAAAAAAGAATTCGTCATCGAACCGGAAGATTTTCAATTCTACGATAAAATAAAAGTTCCGCCGCCGACGTGGTGCCCGGATTGCCGTTATCGGCGCAGATTAAGTTGGAGGAACACGTGGCATCTTTTTAAGAAAAAAGATGCCCGTACAGGAAAAGAAATATTTTCTATTTTTCCAGAAGAAAGCCCTGTGAAAATATATGACCGAGAATTTTGGACTTCAGACGGTTGGGATCCATTGGATTATGGACGGGATTATGGTTGGGATAAGCCATTTTTTGAGCAGTTTAGAGATTTAATGCTCGATATCCCGCTTCCCGCCCATTCCGTGACAAATCTGGTGAATTGTCAGTACTGTACCAATGCAAATGACATCAAAGGATGTTATTTGGTCCGGGCTGCTTCGTTTACTGAAGACTCGCTCTACTTGATTTGGGATTCGGGGTCGAAACGTTGTCTGGAAAGCCACATGACGGTACGCTGCGAGTTGAGTTATGGCAATGTAAACACTACGCGTTGCTACAAAACTTTTTTTTCGGTGGACTGTGAAGATTGTCAGGATGTAGTGCTTTCAAAAGATTGCATAGCTTGCAATAGCTGTTTTGGTTGTATAGGGTTGCGCAATAAGTCTTATTGCATATTTAATGACCAATACACGAAAGAACAATATATCGAGACTATGACAAAGCTCGATATCGGGTCTGCGAAGAATCTGGCCGATACAACTGTGCGGGCTCGCGAGGTTTGGATGAAATTTCCGCATAAATTTATGCATGGCAGGCAAAACACAGAAGTGAGCGGGGATTATATTTCGAATTCCAAGAATGCCAAGCAATGTTACCGGGTGCGGGGAGGGGAGAACATCAAATTCTGCCAGAACCTACTCTCCGAATATTCGAAAGATAGCTACGATCACACAAACTACGCGGAAAACACGGAACTCGTGTATGACAGTCTTATTATCGGAAGCGGAGGATATAATATCCGATTTAGCACGCATTCATATCCGAATAATAAAAATTTAGAATATTGTTTCTTTGCGCTCAATTCTTCGGATTGTTTCGGCTGTATCGGCATGAACAACAAGCAATATTGCATATTGAATAAACAATATTCCAAAGAAGAATACGAGGAACTTACAAAAAAGATTCGCGAGCATATGAGTTCGATGCCATACGTCGATGTACTGGGAAGGAAATATGGATATGGCGAATTTTTCCCCTCCGAATTATCGCCATTTCCGTATGAAGCCACAGAAGCCCAGGAATTTTTCCCGCTGACGGAAGAAGAAGCAAAACAGAAAGGATTTGCAGCATATCCGACAAAAAAACAATCATATTCGATTACGCTTAAGTCGGGAGATATTCCAGATCACATTAAAGACGTGAAGGATTCGATTCTAGAAGAAGTAATCGAATGTGCACATCAATCAAAATGCGTGGAAGAGTGTACGGGCGCGTTCCGAGTGGTTCGCGATGAACTAGAATTTTGCCGAAAAATGAATATTGCCTTACCCCGTCTTTGTCCGAATTGCCGTCATTACAGCCGATTGGTATTGCGAAACATGCCGAAATTTGTTCGCCGCCAGTGCCAATGCGCCGGTGTTCAATCGGAAGATGGTGTTTACAAGAATTCCATCAGTCATCGTCATGATCAAAGTCATTGTTCAGAAACTTTCGAAACCTCCTATGCGCCCGATCGTCCGGAAATTGTGTATTGTGAAAGTTGCTATCAAAGTGAGGTTGCTTAACCGAGCAAGGTCCTGAGTATGTCGAAGGATCAATCTGAAGTAGCATGAGAGGAGATATGAAATATCCCATACAAGGTTTGATTCTGGATGTGGATGGGGTAATTGTTGGAGAGAAATTCGGTTTCAATGCTCCTTTACCTCACCCTAAGGTAATTCAAGCCTTAAGAACTGTTAGAAATAATGGTTTTCCAGTCTGTTTGATAACCTCCAAGCCCTATTTCAGTATCGAAAAAATTGTAAGGGGTGCTGGGTTGAATAATCCTCATGTAACTGATGGAGGATCTGTCGTTATAGATCCGATTGATAATGTAATAATCGAGAAACATGTTATTGGTAAAGATATGGTTTATGAAGCCCTAGATTTGTTTTTGAAAAATAGGGTGTATCTGGAAGTCTATACCGCCGATAACTACTATGCTCAAAAAAGCCAGAATTCATATATCACAGAGCAGCATGCTCGCATTCTCGAACAGGCACCGATTGTAGTCGAATCTCTACCTGCAGAGGCGGCTAAGATAGATGTAACGAAGATTATGGCAATAGCCAAAAATGTTGTAGACATCAAGAATGTGGAGCAAGTATTCAAACCTCTTGCAAACAAACTGAGCCTTTATTGGGCGGTACATCCTGCAGTATTACCTCTGCAATTCGGAATCGTCACACCATTCGGAGTTTCTAAGACAGAGGGAATAATAAAGATAGTTAAGAGCTTAAGACTATCTTTTGACACTTTATTAGGAGTCGGCGACAGCGCGAGTGATTGGCAGTTTATGCAATTATGCCAATATGGTGCGGCGATGGGAAATGCGAGCAGAGAACTCAAGGATTTGGTTCAATCAAAAGGAGCGGAATTTTCTTTTATAGCTCCTTCTGTGGATGAAAACGGAATATTAAAAGTCCTTGAGCATTTTGCTCTAATATAGTAACTGTGGCGAATATCCTTTTGAGATGAAACATGCGTTGAGAGCCATCGAATCTCTCGAGGAAGTTTTCGAGGGCCTCTAGTCGGCTAAGACTTGTCCATGTTCGCACTATTGTAATTTAGAAACGATCGTCTCTAAATCGCAAAAGTAGCATAATGGAGCTAAAAGCTATAATCTTAAAGCTATGCGTAAAGTTCTCGTATTCGGGGTGTTCGACGGGCTCCATGAGGGACACAAGCAGTTTTTGAAACAGGCGAAGGCCTGCGGAGAATATCTGGTAGTGGCGGTAGCGCGGGATTTGGTCGCCGAAAAATTGAAGGGCACCTATCCGCGGCTGCCTGCGAATGTACGGATGGAACACCTGCGGCTTTCGGACTATCCGGACGAGGTGGTGTTGGGGGATGCCGAGCCGGGCAGTTACCAAGTTTTTAAGAAATACCGGTCCGACGTGGTGGCGTTGGGCTATGATCAGCAAGCGCTCAAAGAAGATTTGGAAAAAAGAAAAAACGAATTCAATTGGGAATTTGAAATTAAAGTGATGAATCCGCACGAACCGGGAAAATACCACTCTTCGATCCTGTAAGAATCGAAGAATTTTCAATTTTCAATTGGGCTCATAATTTAAATTCTAGTATCCATCTTTGGGAGTAAATCTCTCGCCTTCAGGCGAGAGTAGTTGAGTTCTGGAAGAATTTTGAGGCCATGCGGACCACGGCGGTGGGAGCGAGAGGGATTTTATAGCAGTAAAATACCCATGCCACAAAACCCTTCCAGAACTAAAAATTACGCTTCCAGTTTTTTGGCGTCATCGCAAATAATCTTCGGTTCGCCTCCGCGCCAAGACATCCGCCCCTGAAGGATTACCACGTTATTTGGCTGCCACGCGGCTTCGGTTTTCTCGAGGGTACGGGTAAATACAATGACTTCAAGCGGCTGTGGTGAGAAGTCTTCTATGGTTGCAAAGATCATCGGTTCTCCCTTTTTCGTCAAAGTCTTTTTGATGGCGGAGACGAGCCCCGCAGTACGAACCATAGCAGTTTCATCTTTGATGGTGCGAAGTTCTTGGAGTGGTTTGGTGCGGAGTCGCGTCAGTTTTTCTTTATAGGAATTCAAAGGATGATCCGAAAGATAAAAGCCGAGGAGCTCTTTTTCCCAGCCGAGTTTCTCCTCGCGCGTCGCTGGTGGGGTGGATTTGAGTTTAAGAGAAAACGACGCAGTGGAGGAGCCGAAGAGGGAATTGGATTGGTGTGCGGTTCTTCGGGCAGCTCCCGCGAACCGTACGATATCGTCGATATTATGAACCGCCTGATTTCGCTCGATTCCAAGCGAGTCGAAGCCGCCACTCTTCGCTAAGCTCTCGAGCGATTTTTTGTTGAGGTCTTTATGCTGAATGCGAGCAAGGAAATCGGTGAAATTCGCGAAGGGACCTCCTTTTATTCGTTCTTCCACGATTGCTTGTGCGATCTGAGTCCCCACATTTTTAATCCCAAGAAGTCCAAAACGTATTTGCCAGTTTTGAGGAGTGGAAATGCTTCTTTCAGGGGTGAAACTCGACAAGCTCTTGTTCACATCGGGACCAAGCACTGGGATATTATCTCGGCGGGCTTCGGTCACAAGGAAGGCAATTCGTTCAATGTCGTGTACCTCGGCATTTAAAAGCGCTGCCATAAATTCCACCGGATAATGTGCCTTAAGATATGCGGTCTGATAGCCAATCAAGGCATAGCAGGCGGCGTGGCTCTTGTTGAATCCATAACGGGCAAAGGGAGGGAAAAGCTCCCAAATTGCTTCCGCAGTGCGCTGGGGGATACCGTGCTTCAGCATGCCGCTTACGAGTTTTGTTTGTTGTTCGTCAAGGAGAGATTTAATCTTTTTACCGATCGCTTTGCGGAGCGTGTCGGCTTCGCCCAAGGTGTAGCCCGCCATTTCTCGGGCGATTTGCATCATCTGTTCCTGATACACGCCGACTCCATAGGTATTTTTAAGAATTGGTTCAAGACTGGGATGGAGATAAGTTATTTTCTCGAGCCCATGTTTCCGTTTGATGAAGGCAGGGATAAGTTCCATGGGACCTGGTCGGAAAAGTGCCACCAGGGCGATCAGATCTTCAAAGTCGGTGGGGCGGATCTCTTTCATATAACGCCGCATACCACTCGATTCAAACTGAAATACGCCGGTGGTGTTGCCTGCGCGGAGGAGTTCAAATGTCATCGCATCATTAAAGGGAAGCGTGGATATTATGATCTCCTCGCCGCGAATATTTTTTACGAGTCGCAGTGTGTCTTCAATGATAGTGAGGTTTTTGAGTCCTAGAAGATCCATTTTAAGAAGACCTAAATCTTCCACGGAATGCATTTCGAACTGAGTAATAATGCTTGCGCGGTCTTGGGGTGCGTATTGCAACGGAAGGTATTCCGTAAGCGGTTTTTGTGAAATTACAGTGCCGCATGCATGGACAGACGCATGCCGCGCCACTCCCTCGAGGTGCTTTGCAGCATCGAGGAGGCGCGCTGCATCGGGAGTTTGCTTCACAAGCTCCGCAAGTTCCGGGACTTGTTCCAGCGCTTCTTTAATGGAAGCGTTAAAGGGAATAAGTTTTGCAATCTGATCACAGAATCCGTACGCGAGTCCCATGGCGCGTCCTGTATCGCGTACCGCGGCACGCGCTGCCATAGTTCCGAATGTAATAATTTGCGCCACACGATTTTCTCCATATCGCTCGCGCGCATACGCAAGTACTTCATCGCGTCGCTTGTCTGCAAAATCAATGTCGATATCAGGCATCTGAATCCGTTCAGGGTTCAAGAATCGCTCGAAGAGAAGTCCATAATGCAGCGGGTTGATATCCGTGATGCCGAGCACATAGGAAACGAGACTTCCTGCCGCAGACCCTCGGCCAGGTCCTACGGCAATGCCATGCGTGCGTGCCCACCCTGTGAGATCTTGGACGATCAAGAAATAATCTGCAAATCCTGTTTTCTCGATAACCCCGAGCTCATATTCCAGCCGGTCCATGGCTTCTTTTGTTTGAAGTTCAAGAGGAAAACGGCCGGGGAGACGCTCGTACACAAGTTCGCGAAGGTATTGATTCGCATGCTTGCCTTCAGGTTTCGGAAAATCAGGAATCTTAATTTTGCCAAGTTCGATTTTCACTCTGCACCGCTCAGCAATTTTCACCGTATTTTCTACTGCTTCAGGAATTTCTCGGAAGTTCTTCTCCATCACTTCCGGAGAGGTCATCGAAAAGTCGTCGGCTTTGAGGGTGAGTCGGTCCTCATCGCTCAAATTGCTGCCGGTTTGTACTGCGAGAAGGATATCGTGGTAGTCGCGATCTTCCGGTCGGGTATAATGGAGGTCTTGTGTGGCAACAAGGGGAGTGCCGGTTTTTCTCGAAAGCGCAATGAGTCCTCTCCAAAGTTTTTCATGCTCCGAAGAATCCATACTGTGAGAAACAGAGGTATGTTGCGAATCCTCGCGATTTCTAACGGGATTCACGTGGGGATGGTATCCAATTTCGAGAAAAAAATTTTCCTTTCCAAAAATATTTTGATATTCCGCAAGTATTTTTTCTCCCGTATCGCCGGAGAGGATTGCGCGAGGAATTTCTCCGGAAAAACAGCCCGAGAGAGCAATCAATCCTTCGTGGTATTCGCGAAGGAGTGCTTTGTCCATACGAGGTTTGTAATAAAACCCTTCAAGATGGGCTTTCGTGACGAGCTGAATGAGATTTTTCCAGCCGATAAGATTCTCGGCGAGGAGAATAAGATGAAAATATTTTGTCCCAGCATCTTTGTTAAATCGATCTTTGGGAGAAATATACGCCTCGACGCCGAGAATAGGTTTGATACCGGCCGCTTTGGCTTTTTGATAGAACTCGATGGCACCGTAAAGTACGCCGTGATCGGTGAGCGCGAGTGCATCCATCCCAAGTTCTTTGGTGCGCGCCACGAGATTCTCAATCTTAGCGAGGCCATCAAGAAGGGAATAGTGGCTATGCGTATGAAGATGGACGAACTTGGACATGGCGTCTGTATTCTAGACGAATATAGCAACTTATGAAAAGGCTCCTAGATTCGATGGAACGACCACTCATAAACTTGATGTTGGTCTGCTTTTTAGAATAAGAAGGTGCCAACCCCACGAAAAAAACGAGAGCCATGCTGCGCTTATGGGAAAGAAACTCCTAGGCAAAATTATATGTACTGTAGTAATGCATGCCAGATTGATTATCAGTATGCTGTTTATATTAATCGTTGGAAAAATGGGGAAGTTTTGCGGGATTAATAGGTACTGGAGTGGTTTCGGGATATGTGGAGCGCTATTTACGTGAAAAATTCCAAAATAAGTGTAGTATATGCGGGTGGTCAGAAGTGAATCCGAAATCCAGGGTAGTTCCTTTGGCGCGATTTTCTTACCCCCACGTTTACGGGTTTAACATAGAGGTAAGGGAAGAAAAGGGCGAGTGGTGAGTAGAAAAGTTAAAGAAGGGTGTTTGTTAGTATCAAAGCCGGTGTAGCTCAGTTGGTAGAGCGCCACTTTCGTAAAGTGGAAGTCGTCGGTTCAAGTCCGACCACCGGCTCCAGTCCCGGGTAAACCTCGAGGGGCTCCGAAACCATGGATCAAGCTCGAAAAGAAAAAATCCTCATTATTATCACCGGCGGAACGATTGATTCGCGCTGGGATGGGAAATTAGATACTGCAGTGGTGCGGGAACACTCTTTGCTTCCCGAATATTTCAAAAATCTGATTCTGTATGCCGAAGTGGAATTCCAGGAAATATGTATGAAAGACAGCCGCCAATTGAATCCGAGAGACCTTAGAAAGGTGTGGGAAGCAGTAGAGAAATCTCCATATACTCGAATCATCATTACTCATGGAACCTACACGATGTCTGACACCGCAAAATATCTCGAAGCGCGCCTTACAAGAAAAGATCAAATTATTGTGTTTACTGGTTCGATGGTGCCATTGTTTGGATTCGAACCTTCAGATGCGGCGTTTAATCTAGGATACGCACTTGCAAAAGTAGAGGAATTTAAAGCCGGCATTTACCTTTGCATGAACGGACGGACATTCAGTCCAGGAGAAGTGGCCAAGAGTCTTTCTGAGGGCAAGTTTTTCTCGGTGTTCGATAAGGAGCAGTAAACTCTTTTATTGACACTTTTCTCGTGGAGGTCTATTCTCTTTTGGGGTTGCGCATACGTGCGACCGAAACACAACAACTTCAAACACTATATGAGCGAAATGAGCGAAGCAAAGAACAGTGAAACCGAAACTGCAACGTCGGTCGGCGACCCTGAAATGTCCGGCATTAAGGGTATTAATTTAAATGGGAAATGGCCTTACCGAGTCGCGTTGTCCCATGACGAAGGGTGGACGGTGAGTTCTCCTCTCCACGTCGTTGACCCTCCCTTGCGGTTACGCGGTAACGTGACCGATCTGGAGCTGAAGAAAGCCCTTCTCCGGCATTGTGAGACGTCGTTTGAGCAGGTGAAAGCCCTTGAGAGGGAGCAGCAACAAGAAAATCCCAACCAGAGAGTCTGCAAGAGGGACAAGAGGGATCCGAACGAAAGGTACGCTGGCTAATAGGATTTCCCGCCGAGTAAGCGGGAGCGACCACAAAAGTGGCTGATTGCTAAGCCGACCGGGGAGGAAACTCTCCAGCCGGCTTTTTTTCATAAACAAATGATGGTATTCTAACGGGATGGATTCCCGCGAGCAATTGAACGAACTTGCGACTGAAGCCCCGCGATTGGCGGGGCGGCTTTGACCTCGCAGGCAAGAAGAAAGAAGCCATAGCAATCGAGGCGGAAATGGCTGCGCCCCATTTTTGGAAAGATCGGACAACTGCGGATGAAAAAATAAAAAAGCTGGGAGAATTGCGGGAGCTCCTCTCGAAGTATGAGGAAATTGAAAGTGGCATCCAAAAACTCCGAGGAGCATTCGAAGAAAATGTATTCCACGAGATAAAGCGCAAATTCCGGACGCTCGAATTGCAGGAACTTTTCAAAGGAAAATACGACACCCAAGCCGTCGTGCTTTCCATCTACCCTGGTGTGGGAGGAGAGGATGCAGAAGATTGGGCACGGATGTTGGGGGAGATGTACCTTCGTTTTGCCGACCAAAGAAACTGGAAAACGAGGATTGTTGATGATAACCCGCGGGGGTGGGCAATTGAAATCAAGGGTCCGTATGCATACGGGTATCTCAAGAAAGAATCCGGCGTCCATCGCTTGGTGCGTATTTCGCCGTTTTCAGCAAAACATCTCCGCCATACCGCGTTTGCGCTTGTGGAAGTAATTCCCGATCTTCCTGCGCTTGAGGAATCGAAATTTCAAATTCCCGAGAGTGATTTAAAATTCGAGTTTTCACGCGCCGGAGGGCCCGGAGGACAAAATGTGAACAAGGTGGAGACCGCGGTACGAGTAGTACATCTTCCCACAGGACTTGCGGTAAGTGCGCGCCAGGAGCGTTCCCAACAACAAAATCGGGAATATGCACTGCGGCTTTTGAAAGGCAAACTCTTTCAACTTATGGAGCGGCTCCACGTGGCGGAACTTTCTGCCTTGCGCGTGAAGGTAAAGCCGGAGTGGGGGAATCAAATCCGTTCCTATGTTTTGAATCCTTATCAGCTCGTAAAAGATCATCGAACCGAGGTAGAAACTTCGCAGGTGGACAAGGTGTTGGCGGGAAATTTGGATATTTTTATAGAAGCAGAAATAGAAAAGGATTTTTAGTTTTAAATGTTAGGTTCCGAGAAAGAAATTCGACAAAAATTCTCGAAATGATAGAATGGGGCATGTGTTCTCCTAAAACCTTCAACTTTTAATCCCCGACCAATTTTTCATGATTGCTTTTCAAGGAGTTGCAAAAATATATAACCATTTAAGTTCTGCGCTCGAGGATATCAACTTAGAAATTAAACAGGGAGAATTTGTGTCCCTTGCAGGAAGATCCGGTGCCGGAAAGTCGACACTTATCAAACTCTTGATCGGGGAGGAAAAGCCAAGTCGCGGTCGAGTGTTTTTCGGACAGTATGAAGTGAATCGCTTGCGGTCGAGTGAGTTGCCACACTTTCGGCGGCATATTGGGGTGGTGTTCCAAGATTTCCGCCTTCTCCCCACGAAAACCGCATTTGAAAATGTAGCATTTGCGCTGGAAGTGGCGGGAAGGGCACAACGAGAGATTAGTGAACTTGTACCCCAAGTGCTCGATATGGTAGGACTTGCAGAAAAGGAAGGGAATTTTCCTCATGAGCTTTCTGGCGGCGAGAAGCAAAGAGTGGCTATCGCCCGCGCCATGATTCATAGGCCAGAAGTGATTATTGCAGACGAACCGACGGGAAATCTTGATCCTTTTCATACCGCGGAAATCATTAAGCTCATTGAAAAAATCAATGAACTAGGCACGACCGTTATCCTTGCCACGCATGATAAAGATATTATTAACAGCCTTGAAAAACGGGTGATCACGCTTGATCATGGTCGAGTATACCGGGACGAAGTCAAAGGGAAATATATCCTTATATGATTTTCAAGTATCAAGTTTTGATTATCAAACAAACTATGATTCAATTGATTTTAAAAATTAAAAGTTGTAAATTGAGGATTACTTACTAAATGTTTACAATCCTTTTCCGAATTATTCAATTTGGATCCAAGGGCTTCCGCAGGAATGGATGGCTTTCCACAGCGACAGTAGCGATTACTACGTTGGCGCTCATGATGTTTGTGGGGCTCATGTTATTCAGTGTGATGACGCAACAAGCGGTGGCTTCCATTCAAGATAAAATTGACATCAGCGTGTACTTCAAGAATGACACTTCCGAGGATCAAATTCTAAGTGTGAAGCAATCACTCGAGAATCTCTCGGAAGTGAAGGGAGTAAATTATGTCTCGAGCGACAAGGCGTTGGAGCACTTTAAGGCTACACACAAAGATGACCAGATGATAAGTCAGGCCATCAATGAATTAAATGCAAATCCTTTCCAGGCGTCCTTGAGCATCAAAGCCCAAAAACCCGACCAGTACGCGTCAATTGCCCAATATCTTTCCGTTTCGACCCTTTCTAACTTAATTGATAATGTGAGTTATGCAAAAAACCAAGTAGTGATCGATCGTCTCGCGCGCATTATTGATACCGCGAATAAGGCTGGATTAGGACTTATTATTCTCCTCTCCCTTATCGCAGGATTAGTGGTGTTTAACACTGTCCGTCTTGCTATTTACTCAAACCGCGAGGAAATAGGCATTATGAGGGTAGTAGGTGCTTCAAATATTCTTGTGCGGGGCCCCTATATGGTAGAAGGTGTTATTTCGGGCGCAATTGCCGCGGTGACAAGTCTCATCGTGATTGCTCCGGGATTATTTCTTATTTCCCCTTACCTCGCAGTATTCATTCCCGGCCTCGACATTTTTCAATATTTTATTACTCATTTCCTCGTTCTTTTAGGGTATCAATTGCTTTTTGGCATAGGGATTGGAGCATTGTCGAGCTTTGTTGCGGTACGACGGTATCTTAAAAATTAAAATTCAACCATAATATAGTATGTGCGCAGCTGTCTGGTCTGCAGGGAAATGATGGGAAAACCGAAGTATGCCGCCGCATACTCGATCGCGGCTGCGGTATTCTTGCTCTCGCGAGTCGGGAATATCCCCGCATAACAACGTTTGGTATACGGATCAAGCACCGTGAACCGGTGCTTCCGTCTTCCTCCGGGATACACGTATTTCACATTCGCAGGAATTAGTTGTCTCTGGGTGTTCACTGTACAAAGTATTGAGGAGATTCAAAAAGAGATGTATTATACGGATATGAAGTTTTCTCCGGCGGGAGTATTGATAGTTGCTATTCTTTGTGTGGCAATTTTTGGCTCGCTTGCTATGAATCATGGAGAAGGTTGTCTTGCTTCAGCTGCCAGAGGGGGAGTAATGTGCCCGCTTGAAAATCTTGGAGCAGTGGTGGCATTTTATCTTGATGCCCTGCGGGGGTTTTCGGCAGGAGTTATTGGATTATGGGTCGGAATTCTAGTATTGCTTGGAATGTTGTGGGGTTTCCGACTATGGCAAGAGGCAAACGAAAAAGGGAAAGCAAAAATGGCAGCGGTTACCGACGAGAACGATAGAGAACGATTGCCAGATTCTCCGCGATTGCTTCGTTGGCATGTGCTTGCAACGAGGCGTGTGCCTGTATCCTTATAACGAGTTCTTAATATCCACCCGAGGTCGCGGGGGAAATTAAAAGAACTGCGGTAGGGATATTTGTTTTTTCGGATGTCTAAGAAATTTTGGGTGCTTACAGGTGTGCTGGTGTTTATTGTGGGATTGGTGCTTATAGGAAGATTGGGAAATGTGGAGCCTGGGAGATTAGGAGTTGTAGGAAATAACTTGCTTTTCCCGTTTATCTTTGCAGCGGCACTAGTGGATAGTGTTCACCCGTGTGGCCTATCCGTATTACTTCTCACTATTGCGTTTCTCGTGAGCATGCAGGCTACGCGTAAAAGAATTCTCGCTGCGGGGGGGTTCTATATCGCAGGAATTTTCCTCGCCTATTTCGCAATCGGGCTGGGGATTTTGCAGGCCCTGCAACTATTCGGCGTTCCCCATGGCATGTCGAGGTTAACAGCGTACATCTTGATTGTTGTAGGAATACTAAGTCTCCTCAATTATTTTGTTCCCACGTTTCCGATAAAGCTCAAAATTCCATCAGCTTCCCATCGGCCGATTGCACGTCTTATGGAACGGGGGACATTGCTCGCGGTGTTCCTTTTGGGGCTCTTCGTGGGGATTTCTGAATTTCCATGTACGGGAGGTCCGTATCTTCTTGTTCTCGGATTGCTTCATGATCAGGGGACACATCTTCTCGGGTTAGGGTATCTTGTGCTCTATAACTTTGTATTTGTGATACCTCTTATCGTGCTTCTTGGCATAGGCAGTGATCCTACGATACTCAAAAAAGTCGAAACCTGGAAGAAAAAAGAGACTGGGCGGATGAGACTTTGGGGAGGATTGGGAGCCATTGCGCTTGGGGGGCTTATATTACTTTTATAGTTATGCAACATCAGAGTGCACTACTTTTTAGGGATATTATCTAAGCAGAACTTTCGCAGCATTGTCTTTTGCGCCGTCGCGCCGCGAGAACCCCCTCGAAGCAATCCGCTCTTCTCATCAGATTTAAAATTTTCAATGACTTGCGATGTCTCAAATATTAAGCATTCTGAACATCGGACATCGCAAGTCAAAAGATGGTGAATTAAAATAAGTCTCAATGAATAAAGTAACGCCTCCCGATATGGGAGAAATAATGAAAAAAGTAGCCGAGCTCAAAGCGTCCGGCACGGTGGATTTGTCCACCGAGGAAGATTTGAGCATCGCGGTGATGAACCTTATAAGCATCGAGGAACACCTGTTTTTCACGAGTGAAAAAACGGGGAAGGAAGAATATCTGGAATTGCTCCAACGAGTACGAGAGGTTCGAAAGAGTACGATGGAAAAAATGATTCCGAAATACGAGGGTGAAACATGGTGCATTGCGAAGCACCTTCTCGCCGCGAGTATGCGGTTTATGGAAGTAGGAACGAAACTCAATGCGGATGGGAGAAAGTCCGAAGCGAAAGAAATGTTCGCTCGCTCGTATGCCATATATTCAATGTTTTGGGCGCTGCGGCTGAAATTGATCGATGCGCCTGGATTTAAAGAAGTGGCGGAAACAGAATCCGGAGAGAAAAAAGCATGGACGTACGGAGACATCGTCAATAAACTCGTCAACTGTTGCGATGAGTAATTATCGTCTTGCGATGTCCAAAATATTACTGAATCTCGGGACGTCGCAAGACACAGAATAATATGAAAAAGCTATACGCAAATTATTTAGTGGGGCTCGTGCTCGTGATCGGCATCGCGATAGGGATGTGGTGGTTATTCTATGCGCCGACGCCGGCGGCTGGAAAATACGATGGTTTTGCGCAGTGTCTCGCGAATAAAGGGTTCACGATGTATGGCGCTGCCTGGTGTTCGCATTGCCAGAATGAAAAGCGGGCATTCGGCGATTCTTTTCGCTTCGTGCCCTACGTAGAATGTCCCAACAATCCTGAAGTATGCACCGCAAAAAATGTGGAGGGCTACCCCACGTGGATTACCACCGATGGCAGGCGGTTTGTAGGGGAACAGGGCCTCCAAAAACTCTCCGAAGAAAGCACGTGTGCGCTTCCGGCGCAATAATCCCGTCATTCCGATCCCGCTTCAGCGGGAGAGGAATCTAGTATTCCGTTTTTTCTCCCTTCCGCCAGCTGGCGGACTAAAGGAAGGGGATCACTTGTGGTGAGGGTTTTTGACCTCGAAAAAGTTGACAAAAATAGGTATTCTGGTTTACTAGTGCAAGCTCAATGTGAGCTTAAAAACGACAGAAAACCACAAAAAGAAAGGAATACTGTGTTAGCAAAACTCATGCCGCAAGGCTATTTCGATGAACTTCAGAGGGAAATGGTGAGACATGGATTTACCCTAATCTCGCGTCTCTCGATCGACAACACCGAGTGCGAATATCATGTCCCAGCACTGCTCGCTCGCGAAACCTCGCTCTTTTTCCATGTCCGCGGGAAGTCAGTGATCTTCAAGCTCTCATACCATGAGAGCCAGTGCCGGATCGGAGGAGAACCGGACGAAGATGTTCGCGGATACTGGAAAGTGAGTGTGTACATTCGCTTCCTTCCTTACCGCATTCTCCTCGAGCAAAACTATGATCGATGGCACGGGAAAAGCATGGATGAACTGGACGGCGGATTATACCATGATATGCCAATTCTTGGTTCAACCAAGATCGAGCTCAAAGGATTCAGGCACTCATCAGGGCATGGAGCGCTCGAAAGAGATTCTGAAAACGAGCAAGTCGTAATCTCATTTGAGGAGGACTACCCAACAGAAAAGCTTTATGTTGGCGAGTTAGCAAGCCGACTTCGACACGCGTACCTACAGCTCCAGAAATACCTAGATAAGGAACCGTTGCGTCGACTGCAGCTCACCAGTTTCGTCCCCTTCTACACTTTCAGTGGATGGCACGGTAGCCCATTCGAAGCGGAGAAGCTAGAGCAGCTATTCTGGTCGAAATTCGACTGGAGATACTTCCGACATTTGGTAGATCATCCGTGGGGCTATAGCTACCGATCGAAAAAACATCGCGCTGTGCTCGTGGAGTGACAGTGACAGTGACGAAGAACTCCAAAAAATTTCACGATTTGGCAGTGCATGAATATGCGCTGCCATTTCCTTTTAAGCACGAATTTCACCCGAAACACCCGAATATTCGTCTTGCGATGTCCTAGAGATTAAACACTCTGGGCAATTTCTGGACATCGCAAGACGTATGAAATCCAGAATTCCTCATAAAATCTAGATTCCCGCCTTGGTTTGACTTCGCTCACCACGGGTCGCGGGAATGACAAATTTAAAAATTATGTTGTAAAAAATAGTTGTGGATAAAA
>CAZKRG010000018.1:11978-15349 GCA_964555255.1 uncultured Candidatus Saccharibacteria bacterium | reverse complement strand
CCTGAAGCCGTATCTATCGCAGGCCCATTCACCTCCATCGTTACCCCATACGTTCCTCCGCCCGCATTTGCGTTCTTGCTCGACAAACTGATCCACCCGATATTTGAGGACCATGCCCAACCAGAAAGGTCATAAGGAGCTCTCAAACTGCGCGTATTGTCATAACTCTGCACATCGTCAGGAAGAGAATCCACATTATTTACTACTAACATGTGGTCCTCAGTCAAACTCGGGTGCGGCACTGTGTCCGCAAGCTGGGCCCACTGATAGACCGAAGGAGACTGATCGCATCCTCCCCCATCCACAATCGGGCCGAACTCGATCCAGCCGGCGACATCCCCTCCCCACGCATAGCCGCAGAATCGGGTGGTGTCGGGATCATATCGCACGCCATAGGGCGTACGGGCGGCATCATTCGCAATTCCCGAGAGTTTAATCCATCCGTCCCATCCCGCGGCGCGCGATGCGCTGACCGTCACGGTAACGCTTGCCGATCCGGTGCCGCCCGGTCCCGTGCAGGTATCCACAAACGTGGTGGTGCCGTTTATAGGACCGGAATCTTTGCCGCCGCTCGGGCTTGCAATTCGGGAATCCCACACTACCCCATTTCCCGTCCCCTCCTTTCGCGTAACGGAACACGAGGTTATGGGGCCTCCGCCGGGTCCCCAATACATTAAGGTGCGATCGCCGGGAGCAACCGTAGTGGCGCGCGCATTGATGAACGGAGCGGGAGGATCATTGGCCACTTGCGGCTGCACGCTGATCTGAAGAATACCGGAGCAATTATTTGCGGCATCCGATTCGTCAATAGGATTACTGCCCTGGTTCGCGCATACCGCATACCCCACGAGTCCGGGCTGGTTCAGCGTAACACTGAGCGGCGGGACCGGGGTGCTGTTGCCGGGGCCAATCCCTTGTACGCTCACGGGCGGAGGCACATCGTTCATCTCAGCCACCGTTGCAGGGATGGTTCCTTGCGCGATCTTCCACAGCGCCTGCGAGTTTCCCGCCCCCGCATTCCCCTGGTTGGAAATTATGCTCGAAATTGTTACCGCGGCTCCCTGCGCAAATATATTGTTATTCTCTTGCCCTGTCGCCGGCCCACTCACCCGTTGCGCCACGGGCGTGGAAGCCACGAGATCGGGACTGGATCGTTGCACCACAACAACGGTAAGACTCGTTTTGTGATTCGCAGGCACGGGATCATCGAGCAATGCATTCGTTGAGCGGCTGCGTACGTTGATCACATAAGTCCCCGGCGGAGTTGCCTGCGAGGCGATGATGGTAACCGCTTTTTGATCAGCATCGCTCGTCATAAGAGAAGGATTTTGAATGGTAGCGGTGAGAGCCTGCCCGGAAGGAGTGGTGGACAACTGCGTTTGCTCGGTGCCCGCGGGGACTGATGCCAAAATCTGTGATCCCTGCATTATCGAAGCGATACTGGGAGTCACGGTCTGGGCATCTCCTTGGATCTTTGTTCTCACAAGGTTTGAAGTAACAGACTGCCCTTGCACCACGGTGACCGGCGTAGGATTAAACGAAAGGTTATAGTCGAACGCCACGGGTTTTGGCGTTACGGTAACGGTAAGCGTCGCCGTCCGCGGCGATGAATTCGGACCTCCCGGAGTTCCTCTTGCGGTAACGGTATACGTCCCGGGATCCAGTGTCGCGCCCGCACTCACCGATACCGCACCCCTATTCGCACCGGGAACAAGAGCAAGAGAAGCGGGATTTACGGAGAGACCGGAGGGAGAACTCGAGAGAGAAGCGGTAACTGTCTGATCGACGGTTCCTGAAGCGGGGGATTTAGAAAGCGTAATATCGTTAAACGAAGTCCCTTGGGAAACAGTCACTCTGGACGGAGTGAACTGCATGGAATAATCAAACGGCGGCAGAGGTATCTGCGTAAGATTTACAGCGCACGACACTGTCTGCACGCCTCCCGCACTATCGGTAAGGTTTACCGATGCCGACTTGGCAATCGGCTGCGTACTATCGCTCGAGTAATAAATTCCGGGAATCGAGAAGCTTGATTTCTGCGCTATGGTCCACCCGTTCGTTGCCTCCCCAGTCCACGACGCGGCGTACGGAGAAACGCCTCCCTTTGCAGTCGCCGTCCAGGTTACAGAAGATACAGCGGCTCCATTCCTCACCTGCACCGTCGAAGGCGTGGCAATACAACTGCACGAAGTATCCCCCGGAATTTGAAACGCGTACCCGTTTGACTGGGTCCCGGGAATCGGGGTGCCAGACTGATTCGCATCCGAAAGCGTGAAGTACAGCAGCGCACCGGCGTATTGCGGAGGAAGGGTCCATTGGTAAACGATGGGAGAATTACCTGTTTGAGCCGAAGTTCCGCCGGCCGGAATGGTTACTTTTGCCACCGGTGTGCCGGAGGTTGATCCCGCGTACGCTTGGAGAAGATACTGCGGCGGCACATTCCCTACGGGCGTCGCATTCACTACAATTACTCCTGGCGTAGCGCCGCAAAACGGTGTACTTACGGATGTAACGACAGGGGCAGTGTAAGAGGGGGGAGGAGGTGGATTCGGATTAATAACACTGAGTTGATAATCATAGGTGTGACTCACTAAATCATAACTTCCATCTGCATTAGGAGTAGGTGATTTTTTACCCACAGCTTTCAATCTCACGATGTAGTTCCCTTGCGGAACATAGGGTGAAATCACAGCCGTCACAGTAGTAGTATTGTTCCCTGGAACAAGCTGACTAGCTCCTAGTGAGGCTGATATAAGAGAAGGACTTACAACCTGCATAGTACCCAGAGCACTTCTTATACTATCTACTGATATGTCGACAGGTGAATCGGGAAGATAGGGAGGATTTGTACACCAAGAGGTGGCAGACGATGGATAATATGGACACACTGCCTTACTGAACGTTGAAGAGACGGAAGATCCCGCATTCACAAAAACAGGATTGGGAAGAAGGCCAAGTGTAAAATCAAACGTCCCGTTCGGCGCTGTCACATCAATCCATACGTTGTCGATAGGAGCATGAACACCGGCAGAATTGACGCAGTCCGCAATAAACTTCGTTCTCGATAAAATAGGATCCGATGTTTTTGGAGCGCTTCCATTGGAAGTTCCTGTCCACGTTGTAGAAGTTTTATCATTCGTAATCGTACAGGAAGAAGCATTCGTAGAACTCCATGTAACCGATGAGGTGGAATTGAAAGGGATATTCGCGGGAGTATGGGAATTATTTACAAAAAGACTCACCGTCGGCGCAGGAACCGGTGAGAGGTCAGTAATAATAACTTGCCCTTCGCCTCCGGTCCCGCCAAGGAGCGCTCCCGAACCGGAAGCCGCGCCGTTACCGGGAAAGTATCCGTTACCGGCAACTGAATC
>CAZKRG010000018.1:0-11878 GCA_964555255.1 uncultured Candidatus Saccharibacteria bacterium | reverse complement strand
CCTCCGCCGCCTCCCCCTCCCCACACCTGCACTTTTATTCTGGTGACTCCGGAAGGAACCTTCCAACTATACTTCACCCCGTCGGAACCGGTACCTAGAAGTGTAACGCCCGGCTGGGACTGGGTAGTCAGCTGGGCATTGGTGAAAGTGAAAGTTGCCTGCGCCGAACTTTGAGCCGCGACACGGACACCTGTTCCGGTTACCATAAAAATTGCGGCAGCCCCAGCACCCAACAAAAGAGAGAAAACAGCCCCGCGCAGGATTTTTCGTCTATAAAATTCTTTTTTCATATGTCAGGTCAAAAGAAAATTTACGGCTTATTCAGCGCACTCAAGACTTTTTGCAATTCTTCCGGTTTGAAATTGTAGGCAAGCACGTTCTCGCCCCCGATCATGTCGAGCACCTCATTCTTTTCGGAAGGCGTGAGCGAAGACTTCGCCGCGAGCGCGAGGATACGCGCCTTATTATTGCGGAGCATGGAATCCAAAAGCGCCGGCGCTGAAGGGAGCGGGGTTGCGACCGCCACTTGGACGAGTGATCGGGAAACAGTACCCGCAGGAGGAACTCCTCCGCCATAGCGCGTACGAAGGGAGGAGATAAGATACCCACCGGCCACAAAGAGAACTACTGCCACGGTCGCAATAGCCATGGTGTACTTGCTAAACCCCTTGGAATTATTCCAACCAGTGATCAGTTTCATAGGGAAAACTTGCTGTTTGTCCCAAAAACCCAGCGCATATACATAAGTATAGCACAATAGTAAATTGAATAATCCACACTGGGGACATCGCACGACCTACAGTCGTGCGATGTCCAAAACATGGAATTTGCTACAATACCTGCATGTCTCCCAAGAAAGGAAAAGACGAGGGAAAAGGAGGCGAACTCGATAATTTGATCAGTGCGCTCCGCGACAAATTCGGCGAGGGCGCGATCATGAAACTCGGCGAAGCCCGGAAAGTGGACGTAGCGGTAATTCCCACAGGTTCCTTCTCGCTTGACTTGGCACTGGGCGTCGGCGGACTCCCGCGCGGAAGAATCGTCGAGATTTTCGGACCCGAGTCAAGCGGCAAAACCACGCTCGCCCTGAATGTCGTGGCGCAAGCCCAGAAACAAGGCGGAAAAACCGCGTTTATTGACGCGGAACACGCGATGGATCCCGAATACGCCGGCCGCCTGGGAGTGCAAGTAAATGATCTCTTGATCTCACAACCCGACAACGGCGAGGAGGCGCTGAATATTTTGGAAACGCTTGTCCGCTCCCACATTATCTCGGTGATCGTGGTAGACTCTGTCGCCGCCCTTACCCCAAAAGCCGAGCTCGAAGGAGAAATGGGCGAAGCGCATGTAGGCCGACAAGCACGGATGATGGCGCAAGCACTCCGGAAGCTCACCGCGATCGCGAACCAGACGCAAACCCTCGTCATCTTTATCAACCAACTCCGCATGAAAATCGGCGTGATGTTCGGCAATCCCGAAACCACGCCCGGCGGCATGGCTTTAAAATTCGCCGCCTCGGTCCGGCTCGACATCCGCCGCATCGCGCAAGTGAAAAAAGGAGAAGCAGTCATCGGCAGCCGCGTACGGGCGAAGGTGGTAAAAAACAAAGTAGCTCCCCCCTTCCGTACCGCAGAGTTCGACATCCTCTACAGCGAAGGCATCTCTTACGAAGCCGACGTGTTGAACGCCGCCGTACGCTATGGGGTCGTCTCTAAATCCGGCGCAAGTTATTCATTCCACGCTGAAGGCGAGGAAACAGTGAAACTCGGCTCCGGTTTTGAAACCGTCCGCCTCAAGCTCAAAGAAGATAAGAAAACACTGAACGCGATCAAAACCAAAACCGCCCACGCAGTAAAAGAAGGTGCACCCGTCACGGGAGAAAAGGAAGAAGGAGAATAGAACCAGAAGAACTAAGTTCTAATGGCTAATTCGCCAACTGGCGAACTAATGGCTAATTATAACCTCGGCAACACCGCCTCCAGTCCTTGGCGCGAGGTACTTAAAATGAGATACCCGCGGAACCAACCGTACACAAAAGAGGTAGGAACGCCTGTCCAATCCATAGCGCGGGCGGAAACCTCTCCAATTTTGATATCGTAGAACTTGTTTTTCGGGTCTCCCGGAGAAGAAACATAAAAATTCTGGATTTTCGAGGACGATTCGAGTGCGCGAACATCGCCCTGCAAAAACAACCAGTTTTCGCTTCCTCTGAGGTTGAGGATGTACCCCGGCCACCATCCGCGAGCATCCTGATATCCAAACATCACAAACTGATCTTCAAAGCGAGTGGAAAAGAATTGAGGATCGAGTACGGTTGCATCGAAAAGAGAGATAAATTGAGAAAGCGGTATCGGAGTTCCCCCGGTATCGGTGGGAATAATTTGTATAAGAGAGGAAGATGTCGCCGCCACCCGAGGAATCGCTGCCAACGCTTCCTGAAGGCGCTGTGCGGGAGTTTTTAAATCATCAATATTTTGAATCGCTCCCACAATAGCAAACGACGCGGATCGTTCAAGAGGTCTGCGGAAAATCCCTCTTCGACTCAACGATGCTGCGCGGGAAGAGGAACCATCGGAACTTTGCTCCTTATCCGTCTCCGAAGAAGAAGAAGAAGAAGAAATCGCGACTCCCGAAAGGCCCTCTGGCAATGGTGGCGGAGTAAATCTCGAAATTCCGTAGAACAAAAGGCCGACAAACGCCAGCGCGGCTGCTCCCGCAAGAAAAAGCCACCGCACCTCGATATTCTTTACCGTAAACCAGGAAAGGCGGGATTTTTTCTCCTCGGGATGGGACAATGCAATCCGATCAGGCCTCGGTTTTCCCCCGCCGCTCGCCCGGAACGACTGAAGGTCGGACTCCATGGTGCGCACAAAAGCCTCCGCGGGCGGAGCGGGTATGAGTGGCGGGGCAGCAGAAGCAGATTGCGATTGCAAAGGCCTGGACTCAAGTTCCATACAATGATTCTACCGCGCTTCCGGATAATTCCCAACGAAAATGTTTTAGATATCGCAAGACAGGAGATTATTCGCATGGCCTATTTGTTAAGGCTATCTCTATAAAAAAGGATCCTGCTGCCGAAGCGAGCAGGATCCGTGTTAACACTTCTTGTCAAGGCACGATCGCGCGATAGAATCGTCGCGGCGCGTTGGTAACGGTGAGATCAGCGATCAACATCACCTTCTCATAGTCATTATCGAACAGACTCACTGGCGCCCAGTGCACCAAGTCGGAAGACCCCTCTACTAAATAGGTAGTCCGCTTGAAAGGCCCCATGAGTTTGAGAATCGCCGATCCCTTGTTAAACCCCAGGAAAGATAGGGAGAAAGTGCCACCTCTCTCCATGGACCCAAGAGTGATATTGGTCACGGTGACGCTTGAGGAAGCGGCAGTCAAAGGATCCAACCTGAATCCTAAGAGGCGAACTTCATTCGACGAAGCATAGGGAATGGTGAACTGGTACCGAGAGAACCCCGAGGGTGAGTTGCTCTCCTCAAGCCTCGCGAGGATATTCGTCCCCCAATGCACCGAAAGCAACCCGCTCGCCCTTGGAGCGCTCGTGAAAGCAGCTTCAAAAGAGAGGAGATTGGCGCTATTCGTGAGCCGTACCTCGGCCATCGCCCACACCGGCGAGTCGGTGGTGAGCTTCAGACTCCCGCCAGAGAACTCTTTCGTGCCGGTGCTGCTTGTGGCGAACACCAATCCGTTAAAGTCCGCCGAGGAATACACCGGCGTACTCTCATTCCGAGGCGGCTCCTTGCAAGGCACATCGGGCGTACCGAGCACCTTAACCGCGGAGCTCGGTGTGAATAGCCGTGATGTAGCTGTTGCCCATCCACCCCCCTCTTTGCTCAACGGGAATCCGAATCCTTGCGAGTCCGGTTCCTGGTTCCGCACCGTATTGAGGTAGAACTGTATCGGCCAACCGTGCGAACTTGACGTATGTTCGCAGATGGTTGTTTGGTAGCTGAAGAGTGAGTATGTACTCGAGGTGAAACGTACCTTGTACGGATCTAACCACGTTACTTCCACATTGTACGCGTTCCAGAGAGGAGTTTCCGTAAACGAGAAAAGTTCTGCGCTCGTTTCGAAGTCGTGGGTAAAATAATCGTCCGCCCAATCCGCCCGTTCGCCGTACTTCTCCTTACCGCCATACACCACCCCGACGTACGGATCCAAGAACGTGAGATGCACCGTCACGGAAGGATCCAATCCCTTGAGGGTGTCCGCAGCGGCGTTCACAAGTGCTGCTCCCGCGCTGTGCGCGATACAGTGGATATGCTTCCAGTGTTCAGCGGCTAATTTTTCTCCGAGGTTCTTCCCCTCCGCTTCTGCCCTATCAAGCACATTCCAAAGATCCCGTGCTCGATCAATCCAGGTATAAGGAGACACCTGCCAGTTTTTGATTCCTTGCCCGGCAAGCCGCTGCTCGATGGCTGCAGCCATCTCATCAATCCAGGCGATGTCTACCGGTTGCCACCAAGGCTGGAGTCCGTGCGTGATAAGCACGAGACTATCCTTAACCGTGCTTTCCTTCTCCGGCGCATTCCCAAACTCCAATGGTACAAGAGGAGCCTCCATAATGCGGACCTGTTCTTCAAGACGGGGAGAGAGCCACCACTGCTTGGGGAATTTCACAATAGTCGCATCTGGATTTTCGGCCCAATACAACAAAGCAAAATCCCACCACCTACTGCCGTGCATAGTGGCAATTACATAATTGTCGTCCACCGTCACGTAGTTGAAATCTCCCTTCATCGCCATTCGGGGTCCTTTGCTCAAGTCAAACATTTCCCCTGGTTGTTTCCGGTACACCCCTTTGAGCCACGTCCCGCCATCCGCGTCGCGTTCCAGCCAAAACAAAGTAGTGGCACCGACGAGAATTTGGAGGATGGTCCCGGTCGATTGGTACAGCGTGGTTTTCGGTACTCCGCCCGAATCGGTTTTCATTTGCAACTCCCCGTCTTTGTTTACCCAATATATCTCCCCGAAGTACTGGTCAATGAGACGTACCGTCGATGCATCCGTAGCAAAATCAGTTACCCTCTCTCCCGGATTCATAACGGAGAGCCGGTAAATATGATGGGAATCGGGAGCGAAAGGACCTTCATAACGATCCACGCCGAAATAGGCATACCAGTCCCAAGGATGCAACGCCAATGGCCCTTCGAAACCAGTTTGAGACAGTGTTCTCACATCTCCGCCCGTTTTCGGTACCATCCGAAAGGCATTCACAAAGTCTGGCATAAAAAGACCTGCGTTCTCCGTCCAATAGACTGAGTCCCACGATATCCTCAAATCGCGCACATCCACGTTCACCGCGAGCTGCACCGGTCTGCCGCCATTGACGGACACCTTGTAGATGGAAAGGCTGTTATCGAAATATACATCTGTCTCGTCCACACAAATATTGTCAGATGTATATGTATCGGTTAAGACCGCGATAGGACCGCCCCCTTCGATGCTCGTTTTTTTGATTCCACCGGCATCTGCCCAGTACACATTCTGTCCGTCTGAAACGACGGGCCCTGGCAAATCAAGCCCCGAGGCAATGATTGCAAGTCGGGGTACTCCGAATGAGTTCGTTACTTCCTGCCCTCGCGCGCCAAGCCACACAAGCCACATCAGAAACAACAACGTAAAACCAGCACGTGCTTTCATACTTTCTTTCCTTTCTTTTCTAATCCAATCTTAAGTTTTTTTCGCACACGGCCATTGCTCCCCAGGAGTAGGTCGTGAACTATTTACGATAATATCATGATTGCGAAAATAAGAAATCTTACGTTACAACACAAGAAACGACAGTAAAGTTCAGCAGTTTGCGATATGGGTATTTCACTGTTGTAAAATCCCTCTTACTCAAACCGTCGCTTTCTCTACGGTCGCAAACTGCTGAACTCCAAACCAACATGCACCAAGCTATTCTTATTGAAGCTGCTTCAGCGAGAGCCCTATCCGATCATCCTCCACACGCACCACTTTCGCCCGCACAAAGTCCCCCACCTTGAGCACATCAGTAACATTTTTTACAAATCCATTCTTAAGTTCCGAAACGTGAATCATACCATCTTTCCCTCCACCTAAATCCACAATGGCGCCGAAGTCTAAAATCTTCACCACCGTCCCTTCGACAATTTCTCCCACCCTGATTTCCCGCGTGAGCCCGCGAATCTCCGCAGCTGCCGCTTCCACTTGTGCGCGATCAGGTCCTGCCACAAACACGCGCCCATCTTCTTCCACATCAATCGTGGCAAGTCCGAATTTCCGGATCATTCCATTAATAGTTTTCCCTCCCGGCCCGATAACTAATCCTATTTTTTCAGGATCGATTTTAAGAGGAACTACTGCAGGCGCATGCGGGGAAAGCGCGGTGCGAGGCGCAGAAATCACCCGTTGCATAACATCTAAAATCTGCAACCGCGCCTTCTTCGCTTGAGTAAGCGCCTGTGAGAGGATCTCAAGCGGGAGCCCATCTACCTTCACATCCATTTGAAGTGCATTGATCCCCACATCAGTTCCCGCAACCTTAAAATCCATATCGCCGTGATGATCCTCGGGCCCCTGAATGTCGGTGAGTACCTTGAATTTCAACGGCTTATCACGTGTCGCTTGTTCCTTGTCGTTTTCGAGCATAAGCCCCATCGCAATCCCTGCCGCCACTTTTTTGAGCGGTACCCCGGCATCGAGAAGCGACATGACCGACGCACATACCGTTGCCATAGATGAAGATCCGTTCGAAGAAAGAATTTCGGAAACCACGCGAATCGTATAGGGAAAAACCTCTTCGGTAGGAATCAAAGGCTCCACCGCTTTGCGCGCAAGATTGCCATGCCCAATCTCCCGCCGCCCCGGCCCCCCCATTCGGCCAGTTTCTCCCACAGAAAAATGCGGGAAATTATAGTGGAGTAGAAACCGGCGCTTCCCAGTGGTTTCCATAGTTTCAATAAGTTGCTCCGCGCCCGGGGCGGCAAGCGTGGTTACTGCAAGCGCTTGGGTATTGCCGCGAATAAAAAGTGCGGAACCGTGGGTACGAGGGAGAATTCCCACCTCCCCATCAAGTTGTCGGAGTTGATCAATACCGCGCCCATCAGGCCGTTTCTCCTTCTCTAAAATATTTTTGTGCACGATATCATTCACTGCATCATCAAAAAGTTCCTCAACTACTTTATGGTGCACACCCTCGATCGTCTGCGCGATATGCTCATGCAACTCCGCCTTAAGCGCATTGAGTTTTGCCGTGTGCTCCATTTTTGTAGGCTGATACACTGCCCCTTCGAGCCGCGGAGCGAGGAACGCGGCGACGGCAGCGTGTACCGCAGGATTAATCTCTGCAAGATACACCGGCGCCTTTGGCATTCCCGCTTCTTTTACAATGCTCGTTTGGAAATCGATGAGGCGATCAATTTCCTTTTGCGCCGCCGTAAACGCCTCGAGCACCACCGGCTCCGGCGCTTCATACCCGCCAAGCTCAATCATATTGATCTTGCCACGGGATCCCGCAACGAACGTCTCGAACATTGGCGTTGTTCCTCCTCCTTCTGAAGAACGGAGTAAGGAGTTTGTCGGGTTGATAACAAATGTGTCGCCAATACGTGCAATCCGCACTCCCCCTACCGGCCCATGCCACGGAATATTCGACATTGAGAGCGCGAGCGAAGCTCCCAAAAGTCCTAAGAAATCAGGATCGTTCTCCTCGTCGTACGCAAGGATAGTCAACACCACCTGCACCGCACGCCGCATACGATGATCAAATAATGGACGAATAGTGCGATCCACAAGCCGCCCCGAAAGAATTGCTTCCTCCGAAGGCCGCCCCTCTCGTCGCACAAATCGACTCCCAATAATTTTTCCCGCCGCATAAAACCGCTCCTCATAATCGACGGTAAGTGGCATGTAGTCGAGCGGCTGGTCCTCTTCGGACATCACTGCCGTAACGAGTACAACGGTATCTCCGTACCGCACGATGACTGACGCATTTGCTTGTGTTGCAAGGGAAGAAAGCTCAAAAATAAGCGGCTTCCCTCCCACTTCAATTGAATATTGTTTACGATTAAGCGCCATGGCAGTAAAGACTCACAATTACAAGTGGCTTTTGAATTCTAACCTTTGAACTGGCTTGAATTTTGATCATTGTACGTTTGAAATTTGGCGCTTGGAAATTGGAACGCCCAAAATCATTATTTGCTACTTTCGAATAATGATTTTTGGTATCTCTTCGATGTTTACAAAATGATCCGCGGTTTCCTGGAGTTTCGACGATGCACTCCGCCGAAAGGCCGCCACCTCCACAAGTCGCCCCAACCCAAATTTGAGATAATCAACAAGCGGGATAAAGTCTCCGTCGCCGGTAACAAGAATGATGACATCGAGAAAGGAAGCCATGCGTATTGCATCCACTGCCATCCCCACATCCCAGTCCGCTTTTTTCGACCCACCGGCATATATCTGAATGTCTTTCACGCGCAACTCAATACCGGCTTTTTCGAGTGCCTCGAAAAACGCTGTCTCTGAAGAAAGGCGCGATCCCTCCGGAACATCGGGCCGGTTGGTTTTAGGAGGAAGCGCGTCAATAATACCTTCACTCCGCACCACATATCCCATCGCGCGGATTAAATGCCGGTCACGCACAAGATAGCGAACAAGTTCACGATAATTCACGCGCCCACGAAAAATATTTTTTGCGGAGTGATATAAATTTTGCACATCAATAAAGATGCCCACGCGCTGACTCGAGTAATAATCTGACGTTGCCATTGTTCTTATCTTATATAGAAACGAGGGACAAGGAATATGGGACAAGGTGCTGTCGCCTCTGTCACCCTGTTCCTTATTATTTGTTCCTTGAAATTTACTTTTTAAGCCCTAACTTTTTAATGACTTTTTCGTATGCGACAACTTCGCGCCGCTTAAGATATGCTAAAAGTTTCCGACGCTGGCTTACCATCTTCAAAAGCCCCCGCCGAGAGTGATTATCCTTCGGATGCTTCTTCAAATGAGCAGCAAGATCGTCAATCTGGCGAGAAAGAATGGCAATCTGCACCGTGGCAGACCCAGTATCCTTATCGTGGGCTTGGTGTTCCCCTATAACACGGGCTTTCACTCGCTTCGTAAGCATCAGTCCTATTCTACGCGAAATAGCGGAAAAAGGCAATTTGAATAGGTGCAAGAGGAAACAAACTGTCGTAAAATAAATCTATGTCAGAAATCAAGAAACTCCTGAACGATTATCTGATCTATCTCGAAATCGAAAAAAACCGCTCCCCAAAAACCCGCGAAAGCTACGAACGGCATCTCCGGGAATTTGTGCAATGGGCGCACCTCCGCACCCCTCAAGATATTACCGAACAAAAAATCAGGGAATTTCGTCTTATGCTAGCAAGGAGAAACATCAAACGAATCACGCAGGCATATTACATAATCACCATCCGAAATTTTTTAAAATACCTCGTGAAACACGATTACACAGTCACTGCCCCAGAAAAAATCGAACTGCCAAAATCTCCTCCTCGGCAAATTGAAGTGCTCGACTACAAAGAACTCGAACGCTTCCTCGAAGCGGGAGAAGGAAACTCGCTGCGGAACCTCCGCGACCGCGCGATTGTAGAAACTCTTTTCTCAACCGGCCTCCGGCTTGCTGAACTCTGCACGCTCAATCGCACGATCGATCTCGAACGAGGAGAAACCACAGTACGCGGAAAAGGCGACAAATTGCGCATAGTATTTTTCTCTGACCGTGCCCGAAACGCGATCAAAACATATCTCGAAAAACGGGGCGATACCGATCCGGCGTTATTCCTGAGCCTCACGCGGAGCGGGAAACCGCTTGATCGTATCCACCCTCGCGCCGTGGAACGGCTTGTGGAAAAACGCGCCATTGAAGCCGGAATCCCGAAACGCATCCATCCGCACCAGCTTCGCCACTCATTTGCGACTGATCTTCTTATAAACGGTGCCGATCTCCGCTCCGTTCAAGAACTCTTGGGTCATGCGAACATTGCTACTACTCAGATCTATACGCACCTCACAAACCGCGAACTCCGCGACGCACACAGAGCTTTTCATGGCAAGAGGAGAAAATAAAAAGTAAAATGACAATATAAAATATGGAATTTTCTTTCAGATGATAAAAACAAACACCAAAAGCCTGATGCCGATGAGTATTTCCGCGAAACTGACATAGTAAGCAACAACTTCGCTCATAGCCAAAAACTGGAAGTTATTAACGCGCCGCGATCGAGTATTGCCCAATGTGGCCCAGCATTTTGCACCTCATTTCCACGATTGCTAAGTTATACCATCTTTAAATTTCTAAGAAACCGCCTAAAACTCCATAATTCCATGGTATTCGTAGAAATAACTTTGAAATCAGAATATTCTCTCCAATGAAAGTAGTTTGACATATTCGCGATTTTTTATTTTCCAAACAAACCGGCAAACCAGCTCCAAATTTTTCCGATGAATGACTTTTTTGCCGGTGTATTGTTCGTGGGGAAAAGAGTCGAACTGGCAGTCTCCGTCGACGAAGCTGAAATCTCTGCCGCGGCGTTAAGATATTCATTATCACTTACCTCTTTTACTGAAATCAGGGTGAATTTGTTTTGCGGGGTATCTGTCCCGGTAATTTTACGGACGCTGATTTCAAATTTGTATTTCTTGCCAACGATTAAATTTTGGGCTTGATCGTACCCAATATACAGCGAGTCGTTGCCGGTCATATACGAATAACTATTATTGGTGCAAGGGTCAACAGGCGCTTTTTCGACTGCGGACATTGCGGCCCTCGGATTATCGGAAAGCACCGTGCTATACCAGAATTGCGGACGCGTGTTGGCTGTGGACGTACATTTTTTCGCATCGTATAGGTATTTCACATACGCATCCGCGAAAAACTTTCTGGGCGCCGTGGAAGTATTTTTATTCAACTCCGCGATGGCGTAGGTGCGGCCTTCGATTAAAGCAGCCGCCTCGTTCTCGTCAGCGGATTTAAATGAATTGAGAGTGTATTTGTTGCCGCTTGCGTCGGTTAAAAAACTGACATTGAGCTCATAACGATTCCCGACCTTGAATTCCTCGAGGGCGCTCTTGCTGGCGACAACTCGTGTGGGGATGATTATAATTCCCTTATCAGCCGAGTCTGCTTTGTTATCAACAACATAGAGCACCCCGGGACAGAGGATAACGCCGTCTGTATTACAGAGCGAGACTCTCGCAATATAAATTATCATTCTAACCTGAACAGGCAGTGTGGAATACGAAGACTGCAGCTGTTTGACGGTGTACACCTCTCCGCTCGTGAGATTGCTTTGTAAATTAGTCTTTTCGAGATCAATCGGAATATTGATGGCTGTCCCGCCGATGGAATCCACGTTTAATCCGTTTCCGCTCACGGCACCATAGGGTCCCATGGCTTGGTAAGCATATTCACCCACGATAATGGGCTGGCCGGAGACAGCCGCTCGCCGGTATTTGTAGGATCCGTTGATAAAAAGGGAGGAAAATCGATACTGTTCGCCGGTGCGCCGATCATTGCAAGAAGAACCGGTTACTTGAAAATAAACATAACTGTCAGTGACCAGAGAAATTTTTCCTTTAATCAGGCATTTTTCTGCCGCTTCTTGCGCCGCCGCCCGATGAGCCAGATACGCCATGGCAACGAAAACAAATGCCGAGACCAAAATTATTTTTTTCATGGAAGTTTTTGGTTTTAATTTTTAATATTCAATCTTCAATTTTCAATCGCATTTTGTATTCGTGTTATTCGTGCGAATTCTGGTTCGACTCTGCTCGCCATCCTGAGCCCGTCGAAGGAGTGTATTTGCCTGCCCCGTAGTCAGCTATGCTGCACTATCGGGGTGTCGCGCTATTTTGTAACTCTTTGTAA
>CAZKRG010000017.1:0-15533 GCA_964555255.1 uncultured Candidatus Saccharibacteria bacterium | reverse complement strand
GGAGGGCCAGCACAGAAGAACCCCCCCCATAAAGGGTGGTTTTTCTTCTGTGCTGGCCTCTTCGAGCTAGAACCGTAGTGGGTTCAAGCCCTGATTGGCTAATTTAGCTATATCTTAGCATTAATTTTTCGACGGGTCTCGAGCGTATCCGGGAAAGTGACAAAAGTGACACGAAAACAGGATTGTCTATCCCGTGTCACTTTTCGCTATAATCCACCAATCCATCCTTATTGGATATGACTTTCATACCCGCTTTCAAACTTAATCCATTCCGAAGGCTCGGAATTTCAAACGTCCGCTCATCGCCGTTGTCATATTCTATGGTTATCATATAAACATTCTTTTGCTGGTAGTACATAACTTTCCCTAGAATACTCTTCGGCATTACCTTCCTCCCCTCAATGAGAATTGGATTCTGGAAAGGAGCAATGAACGATGGCGTGATGAAGAATTCCGATTCGCCGGAGGTTTTTACCCACGCCCCGTCGTCCCGCTCGGGCGTAACCGTGTATTCCTGCAAAAGTCGCAGGTCGCGTTCATTCACTTGCTTCCAGTTATGCTCGCAATCGAGGCAGGTAAAGTAGACCACCCGAGGCCCGTCGCCAACAGGTTTTTCGCCGAACTTCCAATAGGCGTAGGGGCCGCTCTCGTTCACGTTCCTTGATCCGCAGTTCACACACTCCCTCATGTGGCCGAAATAGTCTTTCCAGGTGAGGCCGTTAGTATCATCCAAGAATACGGCTTTGTTCCTCAAAACAAGCTTGCTCTGGAGGTTGCAAAGCAACATCCGCTTTTCCTCGGGACTGCCGTGCGCGAGGAGGTATTTAGCGTAGGTCTTGGTATCCACATCCTTTTTCTCCTGGCTTTCGGATACCGGAAGGCCCATCACTTCGTTGTGGAATTTCAGGGCGCGTTCCGCTTCGCTCCCAAGCAGTTTGCGGATACCCAACTCGTCGAGCGAAACTTGATCAATAATGTTGGTGAGCTGGCGAATCAGTGAATCTTCGCGGATATATTCTTTCATACAGCGCAGGCCCTTGGAGCCGTTGCAGCCGTAGTAGACGTAGCGAGCAATAGAGCCGTCTTTCAACTTCTTGAACTTCTCTTCGGCCGAAACCCCCGAGCCACAGATTCCGCAGCGCATGAGCTGGGTGAAGCCGAATGACTTTCGTTCGGATCGCTTGTTTCTTTTGCGGAGTTCGAATTGTTCTTGAACGCGATCAAATAGTTCTTTAGTGATGAGTGGTTTGTGGTTGCCTTTATGCCATGCGCCGCTTCCGATCGGATATTCGAAGGTGCCGTAGTAGAAGGTGTTGGTGAGAACTTTCTGGACGGTGCTGAGATAGAGATATGATCCGGTGCGGGTGGTGAAGTTGATACTTCGGAGCCACGCAACGATTTTCCTCGTGGACCAACCCTCGGCTCCTTTCTCGAACATGAGCCGCACAATCGGCGCTCGCAGCTTATCGACCAATACCTCTCCCGGTCTGTCTTTCCGGAGACTATTCGTGTATCCCAAGATCGCGATACCGGGACGATACCCGCGCTCGGCAGCAGCACGGAGGCCCCGTTTCACGTTCTCGCTCTTATGGTCATTCTCTAACTTCGCCTGACTACAGAGAATCATGAGGAGAAACTTCTCGTTCGGTGAGTTCTTGAATATCTGCCCGTAGGTGCGGATCTCGGTGAGGAGTTGGTTATCCATCAAATCGACCAACTGACCAAGATCGCCCGCGTTACGGCTCAAACGATCCGGCGACCAGGTGATGATGCTATCAAAGCGGCTCTCCTTAATCCCGGCGACCATTTGATTAAAGACCGGGCGTTGCCCGGTACTTTTTGCGGAGTGCGCTTCAGTCAATACCTCAACCACGGGGAGATGATCGCGCTCCGCAATCTTGTACATCTCCTTGATCTGGGAGTCGATGGAAAGCGCCTGCCGTTCCTCGCTTTCCGACGACTTCCGCGCGTACAAACAATACCTCGACGTTTTGTTAATGTTTTCCATACCCCGAGCATCCGCCCGGAGTATTAACTAGTCAAGGTACAAAAATTGGAAGCTAATTCAAAAAACTATCGTCCAAATAAGGCGTCAAGCCATTTTTTATAGACGCATCTATTTGTAGGCACTCGATGAAAAAGCGCATATCAGTAAGGATCGAACGAAACAGAGCAATTTGCTTCGTTAGATTTTCATCCAATCTTCTCCTAAGTTCGGAACTATCTTCTCCGGTAGATATTGCAGAATGACCGTGAGCGATTGCATTTCTCATGTATGCAAAATCTCTCATGCGCTTAATTACTTTGTGGTGCTCAGTTGCTTCTGGTAGTCGATCGCCGAAATCAAAATTAGAGTTGTAAATAAATAAGATTGTCTTATCCCTGAATTCAATCCCGTCTAGGTTTTTAATAACCTCAAAATGGTCAATATCCTTTTTAAGAGAGCTTAGTGATATGCGTCTAAAAATTGTGTTTAATCCTATCTCGAGAACAAAATGGAGACTCACATAAAAATCAACCTTGTCTAAATCGCCAAGTGATTTTCTGTGCAAAATTTCTTTGCACCTTTCTCGGTAAATAACTAAATATTCCGATTCAATTGCATACGTCATTTCTTTATTCATTCAGTGTTCTTATTTGAGAACGCCTTGGACCAAATTCTATGTGATTATTTTCTATTTCTTCTTTTCCCATAGAGCCAATTACGGTGTAAGTGTTTATCGCACTTTCGTTACGAAATCTCTTAATTTCTTCTGGATCATCGGGGATATTTTCTAAGAAGGAGCGTGGTACATGAAAAATAGCATCCCCATACCCATTTTCATTAATACTGAAGGCGTAGTTAAGATAGTGACCAGGATTACCGAAGTAGTGCAGCTCAGAGTAAAAATCAAACCCACCATGATCTCCGCCGCGTCTAAAAACCTTTTCAGGATCTCCCAATTCTGAGAACTTTGTTTTTCCTAACTTTATGAGTCGCTTTCTCAAAAAATAATGCTTCCATTTCCCAAACTTTATTGGAAACCCTAATTCTCCTATGTGCAGAGACGGTTTAAACCGTCTTCTCCTAGTGGTAACTGAAAAGAGAGCAACCTTCCCCTCAGAATTTATAAAGGCCTGAATGTAGAAATACGGATTAGAAAAAATGAATTCTTGATAATAACCGACTCTATTTATAAAAACCGGGTTGCCAAGTAATGTCTTAAAATACTCAATGTTTGTCCCAATGGTTAGTAAAGAAATATTCTTCAGCAGGATCGGCTTTTTCTGAATTTTTGCAATCAACCATTTAAACGAAGTAATAAGTGCGGCAATAATAGCAATAACGGACGATATTAAAATAATCAGCCATCCGACGCCGAAATCGGATGGTCCGCCAATTATCTGTTTAATTATTACAGAAGCTGGATTCACGTTTTTACTTATATATACATAGATTGGAAATAATAGGATCAATAACTCTATAAACCTGCCATAAGAACATGACTGTGAAAATAAGGTAAAGAGAAACGCTAAAGATTTTTTCCCACGACCATCGCTCATTCTCTATCTTCTTGTAGTTGTTCTTTATTGCCCCATGTAGAGAGCGAAGGAAGCTAACAGCTATATATAAAATGCCTATCACTAACAAGCTTTTCAACGCTTGGTCGCCAGCGGGTAAACGACTAGGTACTGTGCAATATGATTGCGCTAAAAATATAAGTAGAGAAAGTTCCGCAGCTACAAAGAAAAGTGATTTCAGGACTGCGAACCCGGCAATAATCATAAAAACAGAGAGTATAAGTCCAAGCATAACGGCATTAAAAATCCACATGACTTGCGTGAAATAGTTACCTAAATAATGAGTACCTAAGAAGAATAAAAGAGTAATTGCTATAGAAATGATAAATGGCCAGATATTTTTTTTCTGGGAAACCGCATTATTTTTCAATTGTGAAATAAACTCTTTAAACATTTTTGTTTTGTGTGTTTCCCAAATACTCACGGAATAAGATTTGTGCATAATCTTTACTGTAGTAACCCAAAACAACCCTCGAAAATATAACAGGTATAAGGTATACAAAAAGAAAAATGATAGATATAACAAATGCGGTTGAATTTTGCAACAAAAAAGAAAAGATCATCACGGACACCAAAGAAAACGCTGCAGCAATCACTGAACCACCAATTAAGTTTCTTACAAACCCATATTCAATATTGTGTTGGAGTAATAAGGTTCCGTTACCAACTTTGTTGATGATTAAATGAGTTATTTCCTTTATTCTCGTTTTTGCATTATCTAAATTCGCATTTTCATCTGCGGCAGTCGGTAGAGAGAGGTTGAAATCTATGCTCACTTTTTCGTTTATTTTTTGACGAAGTTCAGCACTCATCAAATCGCTGCTAGATGGGAGGAGCATCTGCGTGGTTGAGATTTCCGATTTATCCTCAAAAAGTAGTTTTGAAATGAAGCGGTTTATTTGCGTTAGCAAGTAAATGAGCACAATCGTAAGCGGAACATCTTCTATGGCAATTGAAGCAAGAATATTTGAAAGCGAAATCCCGAAATATGGATCTATAAAATAATGTTTGAGGACTAAAAAGGGTAGCACGCACAGAAGTGCGGGGAACAATCGAGCCTTCCGGCCATACTCATTGAATATACTATTCATGGGTGAAACTTCTATAAATTCGTGCCCCTCCCGGGTGTAGTTGTAGCCAGACGTGACCATCGTCTCTTGTTGTAAGAACCTTCCTTTTTGTTTTTATATCGCGATTGAAATAGACGCCGTTACCGGCAACATTCTTGCCGTATATTGAACACATATCACGTTGGGTCTCGTGTTCTATTCCCTTATCCGAAATAACTATACACTCTGGTTTGCAGTAACTAAAAATATCGACACAATATCCGTTTTCTCTGCCGTGATGAGAGGCAACAAACACATTTGTTCTCTTGAGCCATTCTTTAACAGTCGAATCTTTTGCGAGTAGGGTTTTCCAGCCAGTTTCCTCAAGATCTCCGGAAATGCATATAACACTTCCATAATGCTCCACAAATACAATCTGGCTTAAATTATTTGTGTCCGGCGTGTCTAGATCCTGTTTATCTAAGTGAAATATTTTTTTAACGTATGGAGGATTATGGTTTATCGCCGGATATATGTAGGAATCTTTTATGTCGCACATCTGCTCAAGTGCTTCGGTTATATCATCTTTCATGTCTTTTATCTCCGACGAAGTGAGATTTTTTGCAAAGTTTACGGTTTTAATCTTTACCTTGTCGAGTAAATGAGGCATCCCGGAGAAGTGGTCCTGATCATAGTTTGTGAGTGTTAGATTATTCAGTTCTTTGTTGGGCAAGAAATCGTGTTCAAGAAGAAAATCTATTGGCTCAAACCCTTCTGTGTTTCCACAATCTATTAGCATTCCATATTCTTGATTAGAATGCGGATAGATAAAAATGCTTTGCCCGAGACCCACATCAAAAATTAATATATCCGTCTTTTCCATATTATTGTACGTTACTCTTCTACTTGTGAATAAAATGGTTCGGCTGGGATCACTTCGGTCCATCCTCTAAGGTTGGCATCGTTGTGATGGAGAACTACTCGTTTGCGAGTTACGATCACATCGGCTCCGTGTTTTCTTAGGGCGTTTGTAACCCTCTTAGATGGATGTTTTGTATTTTCTCCCGTTGCAGAAATGAATGCGGTCCTTGCGTTCATTTTTTTAAGAATGGCACTGTTTAAATTACGCCTACTCCCGTGGTGAGGGACGCCCAAAAAATTGAGGCCAACGAGAGGAATGTTCAAACTATTAGTATAAGCAATCGCTTCTAGTAAGGCGGTTTTCCCAGCGTCCCCGGTGAACAAAAGACGGTGTTCACCAAGCGTAAAGAGGACAATAGCGCTTGTGTTATTTTCCGCTGAGGTCGTATCCTCTTCATCGTTCAGTATGTCTATATCCATCCGATCTTCGATAAAACGGAAACTTCCTCAGCTTTTCTGACGAATACTCCCAACAAACCGTTTTCTATCTTTGGAGTGGGCGTGCTGCGAAAAAGGGGTATCATTTTCTTATAAAATTCAGCTGATGGGCCGAGTACCCGTATTGAACTATCCTGTGTAGCGACGCCCTGAAATGGCTCGACTATACGTATACCTTTTCTTATGGCAATTGACTCCAGTTCATTTGCATTCTTTAAGGACTTCTCGATTTTTTCTTCCAGGCCTCTAGCTGTCCAGCGTCCGTCGAGAAAAGCATTCTTTATTTCAGCAGCGTATTCCCACGGTTTATGCATTAGCAGAGTCCCGATGTTAAAATTTTCCAGAATTACAGAAAGACCAGAAGCATGGTCGCTGTCAGGATGAGTAGATATCACATAATCAATGTCATTGGTTTTATAGAACTCACGGATATGCGCTTCCATCTGTTCTCCTGATTTTTTATCACCGCCGTCGATAACTACGATGGTTTGCTCGGTTCTGGGACCAGCAAGATTGCCGAATCGGAGGCAAATGGCATCACCGCTTCGTTCTCCTTCACCAACTGGGATGTAATCAATTTCGAATTGCATAGTTAATAAAGATCTGGTGGCAATACTGCGACGACAACCCCTTGAATAATACAATTATCTGTTAACACGATTGGCTTGTGGGGATCGGAGGATTTTGGTTTAAGAATCACAACGCCGTTTTTTCTTTCGAGGATTTTTACCGTCGCCTCGTCGTTTATTAAAGCCACCACTACTTCGCCATCGTCAGCGGTATTTTGCTGGCGAACCAAGACGATAGAACCGTTCTCAATTTTAACTCCACGAACTTTTGCCAAATTCATAGAAGTTCCGGAAACGCGGAGAAGAAAATATTTTGATCCGGGTCGAGCTAATCCGGTGGACACCGGAATGGTTGTCTCTACATTCTCTTCGGCAAGCATCGGCGCTCCGGCGGCTATAGTTCCCACTAGGGGTATTTCGACCGCCGAGATTGATGTATTAGAAGCCAAAGCTTCACCAACAAGCCTAATCACGCGCCCCATGCGTTTTAGAAGCCCCGCCTTCTCAAGACGTTCTAAGGCCAAAACAGCCGATCTTGGGGATGATTTACCGATAACCTCGTTTATCTCCCTTAGGGTGGGGGTCCCTTGGCCGTGAACTACGCGGTTTCGGATAAACGCGTAAGCCTTTTTGTCGTTATCATTGATTGATTCAATTCCCATAGGTATAATTAAGTATAAACGATAGTAAAAGAAGATGCAAGTGCACCAAGAGGAAATACGAGAGAGCGTAGAACGGTCAGTTCGTCTTTATCAATCCTTAATCAATGGAGTGGATTTAAAGCGCTTCCGAGAAGTGGCTGAAAATGTAAGTAGAGCCATTAAACCAATTAGCGATTTCGTCCAAAGCGAAAGCTTCCAGATTCAGCTAAAGAGTATGAACCGAATCGTTAACGATACCATTCCGATCATTGAGAAATTCAACGGTTTGACACTACCTTCAATTCAAGCCATAGAAAAGATTTACCAGATTGCAGATGGTCTTTCGAAATCTATTACATCCGTATACTCAGTACCCGAAAAGAAACGGGAAGAAGTAATTACCGCCCCAATATTTACCGAAGTAAGAAAACAAATTTATGCCAAAGTCCCCTCAATCAAAAAGATTTCTCCTCTCGAGCTACCATCGGATACTAAATGGGGAGATGTGAGAACGAGGTTTATAAGTTCGCAGTTTGTTCTTATTGAAATTCCAAAATACAAAGTTCAGCTTCATGCCGATTATCATGACATGGGAATGTGGGATGCGCGCTCCGGTAAACCAAATGCTCAGTGGTCCATTTTTAAGGGATTGGCTCAATATGGTGGGGAGATCTCATGGGAAACACCGATTGCACACCCTCGCGTTAAAAAGCAGAAGCAATTACTGTCAAATGCTCTAAAACGCTATTTTAATATTGCAGGTGATCCATTCTTTATCTATCACAAAGAAAAGGCATATCGGCTTAAAATGATTCTTCTTCCCGAAGAATCGCTCGCGGAAAAGGACGAATTTGGGATAGCCGAGCACATAAAAGAATCTATGCCCCAAATGCATGACCCATACGAAAACAGATAAAAAGTGAAAACTGTAATTATGGGTACCCTCGTATTTACGAGGGTTTTTTGTTGTCCGGTGAACGTTCGCCATATATCTATAAAAGCCCATGAAAAAATTAATTTGGTCAACGCAGTGGAGAAAAGTAAACGATCTTTTACCTTTCCCAAAAAATCCAAGGTCGATTACCCCTGCTCAGATGAAGGCACTACAGAGGAGTCTTAAGAAATTTAATCTTGTGGAACTCCCGGCGATAGATGTCGATGGAAAAATCTGTGCTGGGCATCAGCGCATTAGGGCATTGCAACTTCTAGGTCGAGGAGAAGAAATGATTGAAGTTCGCATCCCGAATAGACCCCTTACTAAAGAGGAGTATGAACGCTATGTAGTTGCTTCTAATGCGATTAGTGGCGACTGGGATTTTGAGAAACTGAAATCCTTTAATCTAGACACGCTTCTAGAGGTGGGGTTCGACAAAAATGAATTAGAGGATATTTGGACTGAGAATCTTGAAGTCGAGGGCGATGATTTTGACGAAGAAGCCGAAATAAAAAAGATTAAGAAACCGAAAACGAGATTAGGTGACTTAATCCAATTAGGATCGCACCGCATCTACTGCGGTGATTCCACGAAGCCAACCACACCGAAGCGTTTATTCGGAAAGGAACGCGCCTCGGCTGTTTACAGTGACCCGGTGTATAACCTTCGCGGTGGCGTTGATTACAGCAAAGGGATTGGTGGTCATGCGAGCTACGGTGGCCATGTGAATGACAACCGCACCGACGATGAGTATAAAGAATTCATCAAAAAGAGCCTTGAGTGTGCTCTGTCGGTCACAGAAGAAAACGCTCACGTTTTCTATTATTGCGATGAAAGTTACATTTGGGTCGTGCAAACTCTGTACCGCGAACTCGGGATACAGAACAAGCGCGTGTGCATTTGGCTTAAGAATGGTCAAAACCCAACCCCTGGGGTGGCCTTTTCGAAATGCTACGAACCGTGTGTGTACGGCGTTCGTGGCCACCCATTCATATCTAAGAACCTCCAAAATCTCAATGAGGTAATGAACAAGGAAATCACCACAGGTAACAATCTTCTCGAAGAAACCTTGGATCATTTGGACGTGTGGATGGTGAAACGGCTGTCCGGGAAAGATTATTCCCACGCGACTACCAAGCCAGCCAAGCTACACGAGAAAGCAATTCGTAGGTGCACTCGCCCAGGAGACATCATCCTTGATAGTTTTCTCGGTTCGGGAAGCACGCTCGTAGCAGCCGAACAGCTGAAGCGTCGCGTCTATGGCGTTGAATTGGAGCCATTGTATTGCGATCTGGTCGCTAAAAGGTATGAAGCCCTCACCGGAAAGAAAGCAAAAGTTATCCACCACTATGAAGAAAAATAAAAAGCAAAACGAATTTTTGGAGCAGCTCAAGAAGATACCGATTATTTCCGTCGCCGCAGAGAAAACAGGGCTTTCCCGTAACTCCATATATCGTTGGAAAAATAAGGACAAGGAGTTTGAGAAGGAAATGGAAAGTGCAATAACCGAAGGAGAGGCACTCATCAACGACATGACCGAGAGCCAGCTACTCTCTCTTATCAAAGACAAGAGCTGGCCTGCGATATCGTTTTGGCTCCGGCACAGGAATCCGAAGTTCCGCGAACGCGTGGAAGTTACGGCGAAGATTGAAGATTCCGAATCACTTACGCCGGAACAAGAAGCGTTGGTACGCAAGGCACTGGCATTAGCGTCGATAGCGCCATCAAATGAGTTACAAAACCATGGAGAACAAAATGATTCCGCCGGAACTGGTGGAGCGGATGCTGACTGACCGCAAGGTACGCGTGGCGATCACGAAGCAAAGCCATTGGTATTTCCTCCACTTCTACTTCCCGCACTACATCCAGTACGCGACCGCTGAATTCCAGAAAGAGATGATTCGCCTCACGGAAAGCGATGCGGTGAAAAACATATTTATCGTAAGCTTTCGCGGTTCCGGGAAATCCACTATTGTCACCACCTCCTTCCCGCTTTGGGCGATCCTCGGCCGACAGCGGTTGAAATTTGTCCTGATTCTCTGCCAAACGAAGAGCCAGGCGAAACAACATATGATGAATCTGCGGCAGGAGCTTGAAAACAATCCAATCCTCAAAGGTGATCTCGGCCCCTTCTACGAAGAAAGCGACGAATGGGGTTCCGGCTCAATAGTGTTTTCGAAGTACAACGCTCGAATCACGGTGGCCTCGACTGAGCAAAGCATCCGGGGGCTGCGGCACAACCAGCATCGCCCAGAACTCATCATTTGCGACGACGTGGAAGACATCGCTTCTACAAAGACCATGGAAGGCCGCCAGAAAACCTATCAATGGCTTACTGGCGAGGTAATCCCGGCGGGAGACAAGAACACGCGACTTATTGTGATCGGAAATCTACTTCACGAGGATTCGCTTCTCATGAAGCTCAAAAATGATGTAGCAATCGGCTCGCTGGATGGCGAGTATCGGGAATTTCCCTTGGTGGACGATAATAATAACATACTCTGGCCGGGTAAATACCCAACCATGGAGGATATTGGGATGGAGAAAAAGAAAATCGGCAATGAAATCTCGTGGCAGCGGGAGTACCTCCTTAGAATCATCCCCAGTGACGACCAGGTAATCCACCCTGATTGGATTCAGTACTACAATGAACTGCCGCCGAAAACGCACAAAGCCTACCGCTGCACCTATGCCGCCGTCGATCTTGCCATCTCACAGAAGGAATCTGCAGATTACACCGCAATCGTTTCCGCGATGGTCTTCGGCCGGGCTGATAAACTAAGAATCTACATTCTTCCGAACCCCATTATTAAGAAGCTCTCGTTCCCAGAGCAGACGGACCTCCTGAAAAGCTTTACCGCTACCGCCCTGGACGACGCTCACGACCAATTGTTCGTTGAGGGTGGCACTGGATACCAGGATGCCTTACCGCAAACGCTTCAGGCGCTCGGCATCAAGGTTACGACAGTGCGTCCTGTCGGGGATAAACGGACGCGGCTCGCACTCACCGCCCCACTCCTCAAATCAGGAAGGGTGAGATTTCCACGCATTGGTGCCGAGGAAATCATCCGGCAAATGGTCAATCTAGGTGTGGAAAAGCACGACGATGCGGCCGACGCCTTTTCTTTGTTAGTGAATAAGATAGCAGAAATCCATTCGCGGGAGAGCACGGTTATTTTCATGTCTCTCGACCTTGGCGGTTCAGATGATACGATAATCTATTCCTCCGATTACGTAGATGTTGAAAAGGAATAGAGCTGTCGACAACCATCGTTTACTTTTCCTTTATGATCTGTCATGGATGGAGGTGTAAAGGTCGAGTTGGAGAAACCAACTACAGGACGTATAATAAAAACACAATTGAATAGGGGTATAACCCCGGACCTAAACCGTCAGAGCAATCTGCGGCATGGTTTCAAAACGCATCACTGTAAAGATCCCATCATCAGGATCGCAGTGATGCGTCATACGGGGAAACTCGTATGGGAGCCGAAAGGTTCCGCCTGGTGGTGGGTTTTTTGCATCTCACGGCCAGGCACGTAAAAGGTCGAAAACCGAACATCAAATAAAAAACATGGAAAACAAAGAACAAAAACCAAAGAAGAAAATCTACAAGCGTTGGTGGTTCTGGGTGCTAGCCGTGTTCGTATTCCTCATTGTTGTAGGATCACTCGGCGGTTCATCGAACAGTCAGCCATCGTCGCAAGCCACCAATACGAATCAGTCATACGGTATCGGCGATTCGGTAGTTGTTGGCAAGACGACGTGGAAAGTGATAACCGCAAAGGATCTCGGAGGCACGCTCACATCAAGCAATCAGTTCATCGATCCGAAGAAGACAAGCGGCAAGTTTGTGAAAGTTACTTTTGAGGTAACAAACAACGATACGAGCCTTCAGTCTGTTGGGAACTTACAGATCGTCGATAATAAAGGACGCGAATTCACGCCCGCCGCCGACGTATCGTATTTCATCCCGAACGATGAATCGCTGTTCATTCTGGACAATATCAACCCGGGAATTACAAAACGGTACACTGTTATTTTCGATATCCCCAAAGACGCAATGGGATTAAAACTCCGTCCGGGCGGCGCAGTTATACTTAAGGATGTGTATATAGATCTCGGGATGTAGTTCCTTTATATCCAAGCAAAACCGCCGAACATATCGGTGGTTTTGCTTTACTGGGTAAGGAGAATCAGCTTGTCGATAACTCGCTTTACTTTCCCCACCAGTCTGTCATCAATGGGGGCATGGAAAAACAACAAAGGTCAGCCCTCATTGGGAGTCCGGCGGTACTCCCGCCAACAAAGGTCAAATATGTGCTCTACGCCCGAAAATCAACCGAGCAGGACGAGAAGCAAGCCCTTTCGATTGAATCACAAGTAAAAGAAATGTTGGCGATAGCGGATCGGGAAGGATTAGAGATCGTGGATATCCGAAGGGAAGCGCATTCAGCAAAGGATTCAGGCCAACGCCCAGTATTCCAGGAACTTCTTGAAGATATACGGAGAGGAAGGTATGGCGGGATTCTCACATGGGCACCAGACAGATTGAGTAGAAACGCGGGCGACCTAGGGTCGCTCGTTGATTTAATGGATCAGAAATTGCTATTTGAGATACGAACTTATGGGCAGAAGTTCTCAAATAATCCAAATGAGAAATTTCTCCTCATGATCTTGTGTAGCCAAGCGAAACTAGAGAACGACAACAAGAGCATCAACGTGAAACGAGGATTGAAAACGAGGGTAGAAATGGGATTGTGGCCCGCCCCCGCGCCGACTGGGTATCTCAAAGAGGGACGGGTGGATAAAAAGTGCCAGGTGATTGTTGATCCGCAACGAGCACCTATCATCAAGAAAATGTTTGAGAAAGTGGCCTACGAGAAATGGAGTGGCCGCAAACTGTATCACTGGCTCAAATTCGAATTGAATTTCAAAACAGTTACCGGAAACAAGAACCTCACACTGGGAAATATTTATATCATTCTTCAAAATCATTTTTATTACGGAACCTTTGAATATCCCAAGAACAGCGGTAATTGGTACCAAGGGAAACACGAACCGCTCATTTCTAAGGAATTATTCGATGCGGTTCAGGCGCAAGTTAAAAGCCAGTGTATGCGAGTTGAGAATAAGGAGTTCGCTTTTACGAAGTTAATGACTTGCGGATTATGTGGGTCCGGCATAACAGCCGATGAAAAGTTCAAAAAGCAAAAGAACGGAACTGTACACCGTCACGTTTACTATGGATGCACAAAGGTAAGAGATAGGTATTGTAAATGCGGATATATCAACGAAATTGATCTTATTAAACAGTTTGAAAAGATTATCGAAAAAATAGATATCGACGAGATTGGAATAAAAGAGAAGATCAAATTAGAGGTTGAGAGATTTAAAAAGTTTCAACAAATAGTGCTTGATAAAAAAGAAGATATCCTTGTCGCTGATATCGACATACGGAACTACGCAAAGTATATTTTGAGGCACGGTTCCAACTTTGAAAAAAGAGATTTGTTAGGAACTATCAAAAACAATATCGTTTTAGAGAGCAAGAAAATCGTTTTAAAAGATTTGGATGATCAAAATATGTGTAGTAAAATAAGAACATAAATAGGCTTTATTTATGAAAACAGTCAAGCAACAAAAGGGATTATTGGAAAATAAGAAGCTGAAGATAACCCGCCAGTATAAACCAGATTCTGATGTGGTTTTATTTGAGGGCGATCGCTTAGATTTAATGTGTTCCTTACCGGATAAATCTGTAAAATTGGTTGTTACTTCACCGCCTTACAATATTGGGAAAGAGTATGAGAAGCGGAAAGATTTAGATGTCTATCTCGCGGAACAAGAAGAAACAATAAAAGAAGCTGTCCGCATACTCACGGATGATGGGAGCATTTGCTGGCAAGTTGGTAACCACATCGGAAAGGACGGTGAAGTTTTTCCGCTTGATGCGCTCATTTATGTAATTGGCAAGAAGTTTGGTTTAAAACTTCGAAACCGTATTGTCTGGCACTTTGGACACGGTTTGCATTGTACTAAAAGATTTTCCGGCAGGCACGAAACAATTGTTTGGTTTACGAAATCAGACGATTACACATTCAATCTCGATCCCATACGAGTCCCTCAAAAGTACCCCGGTAAAAAGAATTTTAAGAAAAATGAAAAATATGGGACACTATCGGGGAACCCACTTGGGAAAAATCCATCTGATGTATGGGAAATACCAAATGTGAAAAACAATCATCCGGAAAAGACGAAGCACCCATGTCAGTTTCCGATCGAATTAATAGAAAGATTGGTTTTATCTATGACTAACCCAGGGGACGTAGTTCTTGATCCTTATTTAGGAGTCGGAAGCGCAATTTGCGCTGCAGTAATCCATAACCGTAAAGGATACGGATCGGATATTATGAAGCAATATCTAGATATTGCTGAAGAGCGCATAAAAGCTGCAGCTGATGGCACTCTTGATCGCAGACTTATGGGAACGCCAGTGTACCAACCGACAAGCGCGGTGAAGCTCGCTGAGCTTCCCGAAGAGTTTAGGAGGGCTAGAGAAGATTTATTTGGGACCGGGCTTTGAACCGTTATAGCCCCGCAGCTTAATAGAAGTGAGTGCAGCTTTTCTGTTCTTTTTGAATAGCTCTTGGATTGATTCAGAATTTTTCTTTTCTTTGTCAGTAAGCCCGATGCCGATTACGAAAACAGGTATATCAATATTGCTCTCTCCGCGATTTTCAAAATCGACAAGCAATTGATCGAAGGAGGAAACACCAGTGGACATTTGTTTTACAAGTTCCTCAGCGGGTACCACCTCGACCCCGCATTCAATATAGCCAAGGTTTTTGAAAATAATCATCTTGGAAAATATGTCATAACCCATAAAGGCGTATTTCCCAAACTGTATTTCCAAGCCAACTTTGTTTTTAATACCATCCATTTCCCGGAAACGACCGCCGCCAAAGGCGTGGCGCGGTTCTGAGAAAATCTTCTTTTTACCCTCAGCTTTGGCGGTCCAGCCATTTTTATGAAGAGCAACCTTCATATACTCGTTCATGTCTCGGGGCGAGAAAAGAAGCTCGCCCTTCATTGTTTTTTCAGCGCTTTCCTTGGTAAGGCAAGTGGTAGCATCAAGCTGCTCAATAGCAGTTATGATCTCTTTAAGCTCCCGCGGGTGATGAGCGTCTATAAACTTTTTCCCGCCTTTGAATGAGTAAGTATTTACGATGCGCATATAACCTTATTTTATAACGGCTTAATCAAATTATCTACAATCAACACGCCGCAGTTTTATAAAAAACATTTATCGAACTCGAGCGCACGAGATCATTTATTCACAACCCATCTCGTGCTAGCTGTCAATGGCTGCCGGGCCTGGATTCGAACCAAGATACACAGATCCAGAGTCTGCGGTCCT
>CAZKRG010000016.1:0-16095 GCA_964555255.1 uncultured Candidatus Saccharibacteria bacterium | reverse complement strand
CCGCAAAGACAATTTCTTATCGAGCGAACCCGCGCATTCGAGGTCGAAGCTCGACCCGCAAGGGTTCATCTCGACGGGAAATTGAAAAAACAACGACGCACTCGCGCCGTTATTTTTTATCTTCGGGAATTTCTTCTACGAGTGTCAGTTCTTTGTTTTTGTAAATCAACCTGCTGCGCAGATTTGATAGCAATTCCCGTTTCTCGCTCGCGCTTCCTTCGCGTAGGAGGTGCTTCGCGTATTTACGGACATCAGTTTCTTGCGCGACATTGTCGCTGATTTTATCCTTGCCACCGATAACGACTTGCAGTTTATTGAACCGCTTGATGTCTTCTTCCAGCTTCATCTTCATGCCGAGTTCGTTGATATTTACCTTATCGAGTATTTTGATGATTTGCTCGATCAGTTCTTCTTCACGAATATATTTGTTTTTGCAGTTGCGATCCCGCGCCCTGCTGCAACTGTAGTATACATACCTGTTTGTCCCGCCATCCTTGAGCGGCTTGAATTTTTCCTCGGCGGAAATACCCGATCCGCAAAGGCCGCACGTGAATAATTTCGTAAAAGCGAACTCGTGGGTTTCGCGGACAATCTGATCGCGCTTAAGTTGCTCTTTCGCCTTCTGATACAATTCCTCGGTGATAATCGGTTTATGCTTACCCTCGTACCACGTGCCGCTGTCTTTCGGATATTCGAACATTCCATAATAGAACGGCTGCGTAAGGATGCGATATACGCCGGACAGCGTGAGCGGCTTATTCCCACGCGTGTGAAAATTCAAGTCGTGTTTCAGCCAGTTGAATATTTTCCTGCCACTCCATTTTTCATTGGCTACTTTCTCGAAAATCATGCGAATAACCGGCGCTCGTTCCGGATCCTGGACGAGCTGGCACTTTTTGTCCATACGTTTTTGGGTCACGTATCCCAGCGGCGGATAATTCGGCCATAATCCCATTTCGCAGCGGGTTCGCATGCCGCGCCGAACATTCACGCCACGGTTGTCGTTTTCGAGTTTCGCTTGGCTTCCCAAAATCATCAAGAGGAATTTCTCGTTCGGGTTATTCGTAAATTTCTGGCCGTAAGTTCTGATTTCCAGAAGTAGTTTCTGATCCATCAAATCCACAATGGCACCCAAATCGCCGGCGTTTCTCGCGATGCGGTCCGGCGACCAGGTAAGGAGACCCGTGAACTTGCCGCGCTTGATGTCGGTTACAATTTCGTTGAACACGGGGCGTTGACCGGTCGCTTTCGCCGAGTGACTTTCGCGCCGTACCTCTGCGATCTCCAATCCTTCGCGCTCGGCGAGTTGCGTCATTTCTTTTACTTGACTCTCGACCGAAAGCACTTGCCGTTCTTCGCTCTCGCTGCTCTTGCGACAGTAAAGGCAATATTTGATTTTTACCGGGAGCTGTTCCTTTACTTGGGTCGCAGCACCCTCCAACCCTGACTTGTAATTGTTCATCAGGGGAGAGGGTGCCGCCGATCTCCAATGAAGTCAAGGCCTCAAGGAACCCTTGAAATCATTGCTCTTCTTGCCCGTTGTTTCTCTTCCCTCGCATCCACGGCGCCATCGTCGGATCACGTCCGCTGCGCATATACTCGCTCTCAAGCATGAGTTGGCGGTCGGCTTCCAAGTCCGCCTCTTTACGCAAGCGCTCCTGATCCAATTCATTCGTGAGATATCTGTCGGCATACGAGCTCACAGGATATTGAGGCTTAGGATGGAGTATGGATGACTTCTTTGCCTGGTTCATTGCTTCAAGAACAAGCTGCGAGAAAGAATCGGCGAGATCGTCAAAGCGGCAGCGCGGGAAATTCAGGAGTTGGCTCAGGAGTTCTTTTACGCTCGGATCGTTGGCCGGAAAGAAAACCTGCCCTTCTTCAACGTAAGCGCCGGCGAGAACCTGCCGGGTATGCTTATCTTGTCTTGGCCTGACTTCGATGAGATGCCGGATTTTCGCATCGCGCAGAAGCTGCCCGAAATTGGATAAGTCGGCAACGCTTTCGGCGACGACATAGGTGAGACGCTCGCCGGATTCATCTACCAGTGCTTTTACACAATTCACCACTTCCCGCGGCGTCATGCGCTTGTTGATCGGATTCGGCAGGATGAAAATTTTCGTATCACTGCCATAACCGAAAACATCGGCGCGGATAATCGCCGTTTTGTCGGCAGTTTGTTTTCCCGAGAACGCCTGGTCGATGGAAATGATTCGAAAGCGGAAATTCGTCCAGACATCCCGATCGAACACGCGGTCATAATACTGCAGCCACTGCGGTCTGATCGCTTGTTCATCTTCGGAAACTATCTCCAGCATGAATTCCTGGCGGAAAGAGCGCTCGCCAACTTTCTTTTTCTCATCTTCTACGGATTCCGGCGTGGGATACCGCGCGGGCCAGAGCGGCTGGCCCGCGCCATCAACAATCGGATAAAACCTGACGATGCCAGGCATTCCTCCGCTTTCAATCGCCTGCTTCGTTCGCATGAGAACCGAATCGGAATCAAGCGGCGTGCCGAGAAAGATAATTCTGCCGTCATCGCCCATGGCGGGAACAACGTCTTCGTAGAGCCAGCGGAAAATCTTGTCACGTGATTCAAGTTTCATAACGGACTCGCTCGTTTCAATGTCGTCCAAAATCACGAGATCTGGCCTTTCTGCGCGGAACTTCATGCCACGGATCGACGTTTCCGTCGATGCGGCAAGAATTCTCGAGCCGAGGCGCGGAAACGTAAGCGACTGCCGACCAAGCTGATCTTCCTCAAGCTGCATTGGTCCCCAGTCGCGGAGAAAAAGTATATTCGCCGGGTTTTCGATATCGCGCCTGATGTTTGCGAGATGGTCCTCCGCCTGCCTCAAGCTGCGGCTCGCGATCACGGCGGATTTCCTTCGCCTCCGCACCAGAATTTCCCATAGCGGATAATGCTCGCAGGCGATGGTTGATTTCCCGAATTTTCTCGCGGCCGCAAAGAGAAGCGTGCCCTTCGTATCGGACTCGAGAATTCGCATCATTTCCTTGTGGCTGTTTGATGATGGCAAACGGAAGGAATCCGGAAAATAGAAGTGAGAAAACCAGAAGAAGGCCCCGAAGACCAGTTCTTTGCGGAAGAACTGGTCTTCGAGTGCCCGCTCTACTATTCGGACAGTGTTAGGAATTTTCATGTTGTTCAGGAATTACTTTTTCAGCCGGATCGCTTTCGGGCATCGACATAACGATCGCTTCTTTGAGCATCTCCTTCTCTTCGGGCGTGAGCTCGCGTCGAATCTGCTCGATCTTGCCGCTCAGCTCCAACTTCTCGCCGTAGAGCTTGCTGTTGTTTTTCAACCAGTAGATGATGGCGGTCAGGTTGCCGTTTTTCACGGCAGTCAATAATTGACTTTCGGCGAGATCATTCATGAGGAGGCGGCCATCGGCCAGTGCCTCGTCGGCCGCTTTGGCAAATTCCGGGTCGTTTTTCCTCATAAAGTAGTAGGTTGAGCGCGGCAGGCCGATTTTCTGGCAGACAATTTCGGCCACCGGCGTCAGCTTCGCTTGCGCGAGAAACAACTCTTTTGTTTTCTCGCGCTTGTTTTCTTTTTCAGTCATTTGTTTATTTACGATTTGTTAGTCCGACCTTTTTATTTGTGAGTGCCGCGTAACGCTCAAGGATCGTCGCGCAGTACCCGGGGTCAATCTCCATTGCGAAGCACTTCCTCGCGGTTTGCTCGCAGGCGAGAAGTGTCTGCCCCGATCCGCAGAAACCATCGTAGACGTAATCGCCAATCGCCGAGCTGTTGAGAATCAGTCTCCGCATCAGTGGCAGGGGCTTCATTGTCGGATGGTAGGCACTCCGCGCTGGCTTCGGATAAAAGAGAACGCTTTTATCCTGCGATTTAGCGAACGCGTGGGTTCCGAACCAGCCATAGGCGATGAGTTCGTGCTGAACGAGATAGTCCTTGCGGTTCATGACCGCCTGGTTTTTCACCCAGACAATAAGCTGCGATAATTTCGCGCCAGCTTTCAGCATCCCGTCCCGCAGAGCGAAAATCATTCGATCCGAGTTAAAAACGTAGACCGAATTTTTCGCTACGAGATGTGGCTTGATTGCGGAAAGCCACCGCTTGGTGAAGTCCGCGTATTCTTCGTCGGAACAGAAATCGTCGTTCGCGATTTCCTTGTTCATGCGTACGTTGCCGAATCCTGCCTTGCTTTGCACGGCCGCAATGCCGTAAGGAACATCGCAAGCGATGAGCGCCACCTTGCCGTTTTTCCCGACAAGACGATCTATATCCGCTTTCTTGGTTGCGTCTCCGCAGAGAAGCAGATGGTCGCCGCCGAGGCGGAAACAATCGCCGGGCTTAACGGGAAATTTTCTTGGCATGGAGATTGAAGTTTTGCTTCATCCTGTTTATCACGACCTGACAGAATACGGGTTCCTGATCGCACAAGAACGATTTGCGCCGCAGGGACTCGCAGGCAATGCCCAAGCTCCCCGATCCGCAGCAGAGGTCGAGCACGGCGTCGCCCGGCCTGCTGCACCGTCGCAAGCTCTTTTCGTAGAGCGACGGCGGCTTCATTGTGGGATGCTCCAGTTCGTGCATTGGCAGACGCTTGACTATCCAGACGGAAAGCAGATCCAAAAAATCGTCCGGCATTCTGTTTCCGCTCTCAATCTCGCGATTCATGACCTCCGTGAGATTTTTCACGCGGTTGGAGAGATAGGGATTCTTACCGCGCGTGCCGTATGAACACCATTCAGCCGCCTTGTTGAACGCGCAAGAGGGCACCGGATTGAATTGGCCTTTGAGCCAGCAACACAAGCGCTTGAACTCGACGCCACACTCTTTCATAAGCTCCTGCATCATTCCGACATAGGTCTCGTTCATCCAGAAAAAGTAGTGGGAATTTTCTTTGGAGACGGAGACTGCGTTCGTCATGATGTTTTTGAGAAAAGCGCGGTATTCGGAGTCGCTTTTCTTGTCGTTGACGTGAATTCCTCCGTACGCCTGTTTTCCTCCAACGCCGGAGTTGTAGCTAAGCCACCCGGTATTGTAAGGAAAATCGATGTTCACGAGGTCGATTGCTGTCGCGCCGCCCACGAGTCGTTTGACAACTTCTGGATCTTCGGAATTTCCGCACATAAGGCGGTGCGGTCCGATTTGAAACAAATCACCCGATTTAATTTTTGTCGTCTTCGCTTCCCGCACGGCGCGTTCCAGATCCAGATCGTCGTCCTCGACAGACAGCACATCGTCGAAAATCGTCGCAAGGTCGTCATCCTGCAAGCCTGCGTTTACCAAAAAATCAACGCTGAAGTCGTTCGCCAACGCCCCGAAGTCCCACGACGCGTGGTTCGCATTTGAGCGGAGTAGGTATTCTTTGAATTCTTCTTCGCTCAACTGGCGCGAGGGCACGCGAACATCAATCAATTCTTCGCCGCGATTCAAGAGGCGCATTACGTGGAGTCTCTGATGGCCGGCGATAACCGTTCCATCGGCATTGATTGCGGGAATTTCCACGAGATTGAATTTCTCGACGCTGCGCTTCAAATCCGCTTCCTGTTTCGGCGTAAGGATGCGCGGGTTTTTGGCGTAGGGCACAAGTTCGCTAACTTTTCTCTTCTCGGTCCGCCATGTAAGCGGCGGCCGGGAATTTTTCTTTTTTGACATAGGTTTATTGGGATTAATTTGTCGACTTTACTAATTTGATTTTGTTGAATTCGTTTCGGCATATTCACTTTTCAAGGAACGTTTCTCAAGAAATATAAAAGCCCGTCCGCTAAATTTCGTAGTGACGGGCGCTCGGCGCTTTTATTATTAAAAAAGCTGACTCGTGCGCTTTTCTAAAAACTTATGAAAACAATTTTCTAAAAGTTAAATTCCAAAGTGTTAAGGCGGGTTGTGGACTGCTGATGTGTGTTTATGTCATGTTTTTGTTTTGATTTTCACCGCTTCGCGGCGGAGGTCGACGTTTTACCGAAGCTTGCGCTCCAAACCTCTACCCTTATGTTAGCAGGCCTTGGCAAAAGGCAATGGGAATAACTTTTGGCTGGTCCGGGATAAATTTTTACTCTCCCCGACCTTGCTTAATCCCACATATATTATACAAGCTTTTCGGATTTTATTTTACTCAGCTTGGCAAAGCTAACGCTCACTTCAGACAAGCTAACCTCTGGACGCAAAATGACCACCGGTTACTTTTTCGCCAAGCCGATCTCGATAACGTTCGCCGGCTTCTCGCAGAAAATGGAGAGATGGCAGGCGGTTTCGATGGCCCTTTTGACATCGGCGCCCAAGTAAAGCGCGGCGAGGGCGTAGTCCATCCCGGCTCCTATCGCATAATAATCGTTTATCTCGCGGACGAAGTAGCCGTCGATGAAAAATACCCTTCCCTCGTATACGACGATAAAGGCGGATGTTTCGAGCTTCGGCGCATTCTTCAGATCGTTCAGATAATTGGCAAACTCGCTTATCAGCGAGGTCCAACCGTATTCGGTATTTGTTTTCGGAGAATGGTTCGTGAGAAACTCGCGGAAGAGCGAATGGATGGCCGATAGGCCAACCGTACCGACGACCATGTGGTCATTTACGCGAAAAAGTTTGGCGAGCTTGTCTTTTTCCTGCGTACCCCAGCCAGTGATCCTGATGCTGTCCGCCCCGATCGTTATTTTGTTTTTCTCTTTGCGTACCGCAACGACGCTCATAATAATTATGTTTGACAATGTTTGCTTTCGACCTTTCTAGCGAGGATGACGCTGTGTCACTGTGAGTCAAGACCTAATGTCCACAATGCAAAACCGCCCATCTGGGCGGTTGTTATGCGTGCGTTGCCTTAAATAAGCTGACGGTGGAGGTTTTCGATATCCCAGTCAATCCTCTTTATTTGCTCAGTTGCTTGCTCGACCTCGTGAGCCGCATTCGAATCGGCCGAATTGCGGCTCAGTTTTTCTTGGGCTCTCTTGCAATCCTGTTCATACCGCTCTTTTTCCTGAAGCTTGAACCTGATTTGATCGTTAATACGTTGTTGTTCGCTGGCACTTTTACTCATTTGTGGGTTTGTATGCTAAGCCGACCTTTGAAAATTCATTTGCCCGACCCGCCGCGCTTCTCCCAAAATTCTTTGTCTATCTGCTTCATGGCCCGCGCAAACGCGGACACAAACACTGCGCCGAGCACGGCAATAACGCCGATTACTATTTTCAACAACGGCCGTTTCCCACCGATCCGCTTTTCGGACTCTTTGTCGCTCGTATGGTCCTGAGGTTGTTCGGCCATGATTTTATTTGTAGCACTTCAAACCGGCGTAATTCGGGTCCGTGCCGAGCGGAATATCGTGAACAATTTTTCTTGATTCCTTGCATAGCCAGCTCCATCCCTTGGTTTGAGGCCGTTCATTTCTGTCGGCGCCAAATACCACTACGTGCTCCCAAAGACAAATATGTTCATTGGGCACGATAAGGCCACAACAGGAGCAACAGAGCGAAAATTCCGTTGGCGGCGTGACTCTTTTAATTGTCGTAAAGTGGTGTTCGCACATCGGGCTTATGTTTTTATTTTGTTTTTGACCTTTTGTTTCCGGAAACTCTGCGCAGCAACCGCCGGAATTCGTCCTCGCGGATTTTAACTTTCTTAAATAAGGCATGTGTGCCGAACCCGTAGTCGTTCAGACCCGCGCCATTTGTCAGCACAAATACATCGACGAGCGGCGAATATTTTCTCGCCAGTGATATTTGCCTCCTCAGCAAGGCCGGATTGATATTGCGATCGGTCATCACAACCACGCTGTATGTGGCGTGGCGGCTGATTTTGTAAGCGAGTCGCTTTTTCGTGACGCCATCGTTGGATTCGCAATCTTTTCCTCTGGCCTGCCTGAGCCAGCGGTAATGTTTCCGGCATATATCGAGAAGCGCGGTCTTGCGGTTCCAGCCGAGGGCGCTTTTTAGATCGCAGAAAGCGACAATTTCTTTTCTCTGTATGATTGCGGTGTCGGGATAAGCTAAACCCTTGATGCCCGGCACCGATAGTGGCTGATCTATGAGAATTTCGTCGCACCTAATATTTTCGGCGAGAAACTTCGCGAAAAGGTCTTCGAGGCCGGATGAAATTGAATGCGACCGGCCGCGACGGATTTTCGGATCTGGAAACAGTACCCTTCTCGCCGATTGATGCAGATTGATTGTTTGTAATATAAAATCCCGAGCGTTCATGGTAGTAGCGTTGGCTCGGGAGTTCGTTTGCATGAAGCTCCCAGCCAGCGATGGCCTTGCGGCCACCTATGCAAGTTTCCCTGCATAGCCTTTCACAGCGCTCTGACTAGGAGCTTAATACTGTGAAAGGTCTTTAGACCATGCCGCTCCGATTTCTCGAAAACGGTTTAGGCCCGGGCATTCGCCCTATTCAATTGTCCTTTAATGATGCCGCCGTTCTATTTTTTAGTCCAGAGTCCACGGGATGCCCACTTTACTTGCCGGAAAACGCGATGTAAACTGGTGTTAAGTTCATTTGTTACCCATGAAAACCAAGAAGAAGAACCAAATCATAACTCTCCGCGAGGCCTGCGAAATTTTGAATTGCCATCCCAACACGCTTCGGAAATGGGATAACAAAGGATTTTTGAAAGCCATTCGCTTCGGCACTCGAGGCGACCGGCGATATCGCCGCAACGACATATTAAAAATCATCAAAAAACGGAAATGAAAATAAAAGATTTACCAAAAGTTGATCGGCCGCGCGAGAAGCTCGAGAAGTATGGACCCGAGAAGCTATCGAACTCGGAGCTTTTGGCTATTCTTTTGCGCACCGGCAGCGAAGGTGTGAATGTGGTTGAGCTTTCCGGCAAGATCCTTAAAAAATTCAGTGGCGAGGGTTTGCCGAAGGCATCGGTCGAAGAACTGAAAGACACATTTGGATTAGGCGCGGCAAAAGCATGCGAGATTGTCGCATGCTTTGAGCTCGGCCGTCGGCTTTTGCAAAATAAAAAATCGGCGCTCATTCTTTCACCGCAAGACGTTTGGGATGAGCTCAAAGATCTCCGCGACCATAAAAAAGAGCATTTTGTAATTTTCTTTTTAGACACGAAAAATCAAGAGATTAAACGTGAAACCATATCGGTCGGTTCGCTGAACGAGAACGTCGTTCATCCTCGAGAAGTATTCGAGCCGGCGATAAAGCATTTAGCTTCGCAGGTTATCATCGCCCACAATCATCCGAGCGGCGATCCCGAGCCGAGCGAGGGCGATTCCGTGATGACGCAAAAAATAATCGAGGCTGGGAAAATTTTGGATATCGAAGTAAAAGATCACGTTATTGTCGGCAAGGACGGGTTTTATAGCTATCGGCAGCATAAATTGATTTAATTAATACAATGAAGCCTGATCTGAACAAACACGATATCGAATTTCTTATCGATTGCCTGAAAAGCGGAAAAGAAATTCCGGAGGTTTATAAATACGCGCTTTTCACGACAAAACAGAAAGAGTACGAGCTCGTTTACGCCGGGAAGATGCGCAAAGAAGATGTGCTGGCCGATACCGAAGAGGCCAAACCGGTGCCGCTACAAATTGAGAAAATTTTCAATGGTCAGAAATATCCGCTCTATTCAAAAGATTGGCGCAACCTTTTGGTGTTCGGCGACAATCTGCAAATTCTCAAAACTTTTTATGAAAACAAAGATCCGCTTATCAAAAATAAAATTAAGGGCAAAGTAAAATTGATTTATATCGATCCGCCATTCGGAACTGGCGATGAGTATGATGGAAACCAGGGACAGGGCGCTTACAGCGCGAAAAAGAAAGGCGCAGATTTCGTGGAATTTCTTAGGCGCCGGTTAATTTTATTAAAGGAAATTTTAGCTGAGGATGGTTCTATTTTTGTTCGCATGGACTATCACTTCGGGCACTACGCTAAAATCATTCTCGATGAAATTTTTGATAAAAGTAATTTTAGGAATGAGATCATAATTAGCAGAACTAGGCAGGGGGCACTAAATACTCAATTCGAGACGCAAAGATCCATGAATGTGGCAACCGATAGCCTTTTTTGGTACTCAAAAAATCAAGACGCCAGATTTAAACCCTTCAAGAAGGTTGCCGGAGAAAATGCAGGAAGTTACTGGCATACTTTTTGGAAGCCGACCGATAGGCCGACCCTGAGATATAATATTTTTAATATCGTACCAGATAAAGGGCAGTGGCTTTGGAGGAAAGAAAGAACTGAAGAAGCCATAAAAAATTACAAGGAATTTCTCAAACAAAAGGAGCTCACGCTGGAAGAATATTGGGCTGAGACAGGGAAAGTGAAGGAGTTCGTAAAAAAAGAAGAGCACTTAAATTCTAACAATAGCGTTAAATATTGGATACCGCCGCGAGATTTTGTTTTGGCCAACACGAATTGGACTGATATTCAGGGATATTCAAGAACAACGGGTTATCCTACCGAAAATTCCGAGGATCTTTTAGCGAGGGTTATCGATACTTGCAGCAACGAAGGGGGTCTAATTTTGGATGCTTTCGCTGGCAGTGGTACAACAGCTGCTGTGGCAGAAAAACTTGGGAGACGTTGGGTTTGCTGCGATATTGGAAAACTCGCAATTTACACGCTTCAAAAGAGACTTTTAGAAATTAATAAAAGCAGCGAACTAACCGGCAAAAGGAAAAGATACGATAAACCGGCCAAGTCTTTTGCGGTTGTAACATCGGGCCTTTATGATCTCGGGAAAATTTTTGCCTTGCAAAAAGATGACTATATTCGCTTTGTAAATGATCTATTCGAGATTGAGGAATCGAAAATAAATAAAATCGGCGGCGTTGAGATCGATGGAAAGAAGCGGGGATTTTATGTAAAGATTTTTCCGTATTGGGAGCTGAAAAATGCCAGCGTTGACGAGAAGTATCTACAAGAGCTGCATAAAAATATTGGAAAGAAAATTGATGGAAGATTTTACATTATTGCACCAGCAAATAACGTTGATTTCATTAGTGATTATCATCAAATCGGCGACGTTCGCTATTATTTTTTGAAAGTGCCTTACCAAATCATCAAAGAATTACATAAAGTGCAGTTTAAGAAACTGCGACAGCCGCAAGCGAAAAATCAAGTTAACGATTTGGACGAAGCGATCGGTTTTCACTTCATCCGCCAGCCGGAAGTGAAATCGGAAGTTAAGAAATTGAAGGATAAGGTCGTTTTGAAAATTAAGAAATTTGAGTCGGCATATTCACAAGACGAAACGGGCGAGAAGCTTGGAAACTTTGAGAGCTTGGCAATGCTGCTTGTGGATCTGAATTATGACGGCGAAAAATTTATAATGACGAATTATTATTTCGCTCAAGATTTGCTAAACCACAAAACAGAGGACGGAGAAGAGGATGAAGAAGAAATCAAAAAAGAACTCAAGAATAAAAAGGAGATCGTCAAAGAATTTCCAAAAAAAGAATGCGGCAAAGATATTATGGCGATCTACGTCGATATCTACGGGAACGAATTCCGCGAAATCTTCAAAATCAAATAAATCATGAGCGAAGGAATTAAAATATACAAAACACAGGATTTGGTTTTGCAAGTAAAGCAAAATTATAATCCGGCAAAGCTCAATTTGAAAAAGTGGGTCAGCTTTCTCGATGTACTTTGCGGCGATCGCGAATATCAAAAAGAGGCGATTAAAGACGCGATTATTTATCTTGCTTCCGGAGAATATAAATCCATCGAAGATTTGGTTGAGGAAAATTTTAGAAGGAACGATGAACTGCAGAAGAGATATAAAGATATTCGCGACTATCAGAGAAATTTGCCACTGCCGCATAAATTATCGGCAGTGATTGATTTGGCGACTGCGACAGGTAAAAGCTACGTGATTTATGGCATTGCGCAAATAGCATTAGGACTGGGCTTGGTTGATAAGGTTTTGGTACTTTGCCCGTCGCTCACCATAGAGTCGGGACTCAAAGAAAAATTCGAGAGGCTTTCTGGCGACGACAAAATCAAGGCAACCCTACCGGATAACGCGGTTTTACAAAATCCAAGAATTATCAGCGCAAATAAAACCATAAAAAATGGAGATATTTGTGTCGAAAATATTCATGCTGTTTATGAAAGAACGGGGTCGTCTATAAACGATAGCTTGAAGGGAAACGGCGAGCGGGTTTTGATTTTGAACGACGAAGTTCACCACGCATATAATTCTTCGAGCGAGCAGGATATAAGAAAATGGAAAGCATTTTTACTTAATCCCGATTTTAATTTCAAATACATTTTGGGGTTCACTGGCACGGCCTATATCGATGACGAATACTTTAATGATGTTATTTACCGCTATTCAATTCGCCAGGCGGTTGCTGATAAGGTCATTAAGTCGGTTGACTATGTGGCGAAAGATGAAAATATAGACCAAAACGAAAAATTTCAGAAGATTTATGATAATCACGACGAATTCGTAAAGAAATATCGCCTCATCAAACCCCTCACAATCCTAATTACGAAAGACATTGCCAAGGCAAAAACGCTCAGGGAGGATCTGATAGATTTCTTGGAAAAACGCGAGAAGATTTCACGGAAAGCTGTCGAGAAAAAGGTTCTAATCGTTACCTCGCACAAAGACCATAAGAAAAATGTTTTGGAACTGAAAAATGTTGACGATAAAGAAAATTCCGTCGAGTGGATCATGTCAGTTTCAATGCTCACCGAAGGATGGGATGTAAAGAATGTTTTTCAGATTGTTCCCTGGGAAGATCGCGCCTTCAATTCAAAACTTCTCATTGCGCAAGTGTTGGGACGCGGCCTCAGATTGCCTGAGGAAAAAGAGTACAGATCGCCACAACCGAAGGTTAGAGTTTTCAATCACGATGCATGGAGCCGGAATATTCGGGGATTGGTTGATGAGATATTGGAACAGGAAATTCGCTTAACGAGCGAGGTTCTGACGTCTGGCGAGCGCGCCAAGTATCACTTCGATCTTTACACAATTGATTATGAAAAACAGGAAAAAGCCGTTAAGGCAAAAAGGGATACGGAGATCTTCGATTATTCAAAAGGATTTATAAATTTGGTTGCACAAATCGAGCAGATTGATCGGGAAACCGAGTATGAAGATCTCGGTGGAGTGATTAAGCCCAAAACCACGACCATCCAAAAAGAAGTTTTTGATGTCGACGATGTAGTAAAGAAAATCGTCGATACTTTCAAGACGAGGGATTTCGAAGCAAAGATAAGATTTCCAAAAGGCGAATACGAGAAAGAACACCTGCCGCCAGCGAAAGAGATCAAAGAAATTGTCCTCAATTCGATGAGAAGGGTTGGGATAAAAAGCGGCGTTTTAACGGAGGACAATGCCAATAGGATTTTTAAGGCGTTTCAGACGCTCTTTCGAGCAAGGGGTTCCACGATCGTTTTGGAAAGAGCTACAAATAAACCGAAGTTAATCAGCACAAAGAACCTTGAAAGAGAGAGCGTGGCCGTTGGTGCCATAAAACATGGCTCAACCGTTTTCTATACCGAAAACTTTAAGGAGGACTGCAAAAACGGAATGGTGGATGTTTTGCAGGATATTATTGACGACGAAAATTTGCCGAGAAGCGCGAGCAAAGAGGTCAATCACTATTACTTCAAAACTCCGGTCAATGTTACCCTAACAAAACTTGAGCCGGAAAGGAAATTCGTCGAATTGTTAACCAGGCCGCCTCTTGCCGATAAATTGAATGCGTGGATCAAATCTCGAGATGTAGGATTTTACAGCGTAGAGTATTCCTGGAGGAAGGGCGAACATCCAACACAGGGCGGTTTTAATCCCGACTTCTTTTTGAAATTTGGAGACAATATCGTTGTCGTTGAGGTCAAAGCCGACGGCGATGATTCGGAAGAAAACAAAGCCAAGTATCGCTGGGGCAGGCAGCATTTCGAGGATCTTAACGAGGAACTCAAGAGCGCCAAAATAAAGCAGCAGTATTTCTTTCATTTCCTGAGCCCGAACAGCTATGAAGAATTCGCAAAGTATTTCTGCGATAACAGAGTTTTCGAGAGGAAATTCAGAAGCAAGCTCGAGGATTTACTTGATAGCGATCGATACTAATGCTGGCAGGTATGGAACCCATCCTCACAAAACTTATTTCTTCCGCTGCCGCGATTTCTGCGTTAGCTGTCTTGACGCGGTTTTTCGGAAACATTATCTCCGATCAAAAACCGTATTGCGACGATCGGAAATGGGACGCCGAATTGTCCGGTGTATTTTTCCTCGGAACCATAATAGTGCCGATCGTGATAGGGGCAGCAATCGCGTCATATTGGGGATTCCAGCCCGGTACAGCTGTTCATTTTGTTTACTTGATAATCGTCGGGTTTGTGCAAATGCCGTTTATATTTTCGAACCAAATTCTTTACAAGAAATTATACGGCGACGCAGTTATGCCGAAAGAGGCAAAAATTGAGAAGCCGGAGTGGGCGGCCGATTTTCAAAAAACCCTTGAAGAAATCAGGGATGCGTGCGTGTGGTTCACGAAGCATATTCCGTTTTGGCTGCTCGATATACCGCTCGGATACGTCGTTATAAGAGAGTACATAGACGGGAATATTGTTTGGTTTACCGTGATTGCAGCCGGAGCTTTCTATGCTCTCGTATCGCAGGCGGTCTTTTACTCACTTACGAAATACAATAAATTTCCGAAGGCCGATGTTTACCTGGCTGATACCAAAGAGCCGATGCGCGATCTTGAATTGCTCCGATATAACGCCGACAATGTTAAGTTCCGGCAAAATGGCGAAGGAGTGATTGTAAATAAAGCTCAGATCGCTAGGATTGTTTTTAAGAAAGATCGGGGTCAAAAATAACCGGAATATGTTGGACTGGCTGGAAGATAAAACCATCGGAAAATTCAGACGCTGGAAGTCGCGCTTATTTCTTAGGATTATCGGCGAACTAAATAGGGAACATTTTCGCGAACAGGCAAAAGATGTCCCCGAAGAATTGAGGGCGTATCACGACTCAGAAAGGATAATGAATAGTAATAGTACAGCTCTTCATAATCTTTATCGAAAGGCAAAAGATAGCAAAAAATTTCGAGAAGCATTTCTCTATTTTTTCTATGAATTTGAGATTAACTTGAAGCATATGATCATGTCAGAGATGATGATGATCAATAGCATGAAGGCGATAGAGTTGAAAAGTGTTAACTTTTTTCCCGTATACGCGCAAGATGTAGTAAATGGAGTTCAAAAGATCGGGAAAATATCGAAGTTAATTGAACTATTTTCAGAAGTGCACGGGAAGGATATTGAAAAAGATTTGATGGATATTAATCAGGCGAGGAATTTTATCATTCATAATATGCTCAAGGAAGAGATGGATGAAGAGCAGATAGAAAAATCATTTGAATATTTTTTTACAGCAACCAACGGCGCGATTTCTAATGTTTATGGATTTTTCGATAAAACTTTAGAGGAAAGACCGAATAAAACATTGGAAAAGATAAAGAAATTAGCTAAAAATGGAAATTGAATCCAAACAAGAAATTCTTAAGCGCCGCAAGGAGATCGAGCAGGAGCTTCGTGATTTGCTTAAAGAAACCGAAAGCGATTTCAGTCTGGAAGATATTAAGCGCACCATTTATGACGAGGAGGATTCAGACGATATGATGAAGGTCGTGGCGATGTTCGATCGCGGGGGCGGCGCTTCGGAATTAAGCAATATTTTGGAACTTGTGAGCGATGCATGGAATTACTTCCCGCATAAAATTATCGGTGGTATATCGCCGGCAGAGAAGCTGCTGGAATATAATCAAAAACATGGTCAAAGTAATCCGGAAAGAAAATAAGGAGTTATATCGGTGTGAAGAATGCGGTTTGCACTATGCTGATAAAGCAATAGCAGAAAAATGCGAGGCGTGGTGCCGAGTGCACAAAAGTTGCAACATTGAGATTACAGCAAACGCCGAAGAAAATAAGAAACCGAGCAATTAAGACCGCCTCTCAATCTCCGCTAGACGGCCCTTTTTATAGTGTCCAATTTGTCCAATGTCCAAAGTGTCCAACGACCCCCCGACCCACGTGGTCGAAATCTGCTACTCGCCGAGTCGCCAAAGGATGCTTGTGGGGCTTGAACCCACGGGGCACTTAACCCGAGCGTCCCGCA
>CAZKRG010000015.1:0-16174 GCA_964555255.1 uncultured Candidatus Saccharibacteria bacterium | reverse complement strand
TTTTAATATTGGCGTGGGAAAACAACGACCTTATATGGTCTTTTTCCATTTTTGAGATGGGTTCTAAAACGAAAGGTAAGGTTGAAAAGCCATTTGTGGGGCTATTGCGCTGTGATGAGTGCGGAAGAATGATAACTGCCGAAATCCAAAAAGGTCATACTTATTATCGTTGCATGAAAAAGAATATCGTCTGTTCTCAACCGTACGTCCGAGAAGAAGAACTGGATCGGCAGTTATCCTCTCTTCTTCAAAAATTTTCTTTGAGACTGGCTGGCTCGAACTTCGTTTTGGCCAACCGCGAGGCGCGCAAGACGGCGCGAATGTGCCTCAAAATCAATGAGCGGCCGCAACGGCCGCACACGATCTAGCCTCTAAAAAGCCGTCTAGTTTTATTCTGGTGCGTCTTGTAGGGATCGAACCTACGACCTTCCCGATGTGAACGGGACGCTCTGCCACTGAGCTAAAGACGCATTTTCCATGCGCGCCGCAATCGAAGATTATAGTACCCGATCACCACGTTATTTCAAGAAGAATTCCAAAATGATCGGAAAGTTTTTCTTGTCCAAATACATATTTCCACGACGTTACCGCAGTAGAAGGCATTCCACGGCTAAGAATATAATCCACTTTAAAATGACTGATGATGGGGGAGAAAAGAACTGGAAAACGAAAATGATTTCCACGCACAGAAGGAGCAGTGCCAGGAGTGAGATCGGTGCTGTGGGTGGCTTTGAGGAAACTTCTAAAGAGAGAGCTATCAGAAGGGATATTCAAATCACCAACTACGAACGTGGGAAGATTCCGAGGGGATTCTTTCATCGCCGCGGACATATCTCGAAGCTGTGCACGCTGCACGCTGCCGATGTTATGAATAGGATGATAATCGCGGGAATAGTTGCAGGTAAGATGGGTATGAAGAATGCGGAATGGGTATGGAGCCACAAAAGAAAGGTCCATCCATCCTTTCTCAACGAGCCGGTCTGCAGCAGTGAAGTTAAGTCCCCTTCCTACTTTTGAAAATTCTCGGAAGCGAGCTTTTGTAATTGATATCTTGGAGAAAATACAGAGCCCTGCGCCGGTGCCGAGGACTCCATTCCTCGGCACAAAACGATAGGGGAATTGAGAGAGTGCAGAAACAAAAATGCGTTTATGCCATGGGAGAAATACTTCTTGGAGGCAGACGATGTCAGGATTCAAAATTTGAATCGCTTGCGTGATGAGTCGCATACGCGCAGAAGCTCGAGGTGCAAGAAGCGGTGTGCCAAAACAATTCAAGCTCAAGATAGTCATAGTCGCCTATATTATATCAATTATTGCTCTTTGAAAATTTGTGCAGTGCAGTTCTTTTGGCATATAGTGAGGTTAGCATCAAAGAAAGGAACAAAAATGCAGAACTATAGTAAATTACTGTTTGGAAGTGTGGAGGAGTGCAAAAAGCATCTCGTAAGAGAATTTGTAAGGAGACGGAAAAAGTTAGGAAAGTCTCGCAAAGTACTCAATGACTTCTGCGTGGCCGCCGCGGTAGGGAAGAAGTTGCCGAAACTCGGAGAGGTGGAGAGAAATCCCCAGAAACTCAATGCTCTCCTCGCTCATCACCTATTGCGGGGGCTTGATATAGGTGCAGACGAGGTGATGGCTAAGAGATTGAAGCATTATCTCCAGAGCAAATCCAATCAAAAAGATACGATTGAAGAAATCCGCCATGAGGGATTTCTGGGGGATATACACCCACTGAATAGACAGTTACTCATGCGAGTGCATGTAGCCTGTGCGGTTCTTGCGGAGCTGGGATGGTAATGCGCCGGATTTCCGCTTCTTCGGGGATGTCAATCAAAAATTTGGAATGCCCACTCATTAAGAGCTGGGCATTCTTCATTTTAGAAATTTTAGAAAGTGGGGAATGGCCACTTTTTCGGGAGGTAAGCAGAGGTTGTGGATAAGAGTGCTCAATTTCAATAAATCCTTGAAAATAAAGGGTTATTTTATGTCTTTCCTTCAGAAAACCTTCATTTTGACAGTGGAAAATGGTGGTGTAGTATTAAACAAAAGTGGTGAGATGTGGATAAAGGTGGGGATAAGTCACCACTTCTGGGTATAACTTGATAATTTCTGTTTGCTACCGCTCGATCGCCCAGCGTGCAATCTCGCTGGCACTTCAATTTCGCTCGCGCTCGTCCGCAGTTCTTGCGGGGATCCTCACAGTGCGGCGGCATAAGAGATAGCGCCGCGAAAGCCCTTCGCAGACAGCGTCCCCGAAAGAATTGCGGGCAACGCACCATGCCCGCTCAGTCTCAGAGTCGCGCAAACAGGAGTTATCAAGTTTCCCAGTTATCTACTTCTCATTTCTCACTTATTACTATGTTATTGGGCGAATACAACCACATATTAGATACCAAAGGTCGGATGGCAATTCCAGCAAAGTTTAAAGACGTGCTTGGCACCGGAGCCATTATCACGCGAGGTTTGGATAACTGTTTGTTTTTGTTTGCAGCCAAGGAATGGCAGACGCTTGCCGAAAAGCTCGTAGCGTTGCCCTTGGCCCAGGCGAATTCGCGGGCATTTGTGCGTTTGATGCTCGCCGGAGCGATGGACGTCGCGCTCGACAACCAGGGTCGAGTTCTTATTCCGGACTATCTTCGGAAGTATGCGGGACTCACTAAGAATGTAACCGTAGCAGGGTTGCACAGTCGCGCCGAAATTTGGGACAGCGAGCGTTGGCAGGAGTATAAGCGGAAAACCGAGGGGGCTTCTGAAGAGATTGCAGAGAAGCTTGGGGAGTTGGGAATATAAATGCATACACCCGTTCTTTTAGAAGAAACGTTACACATACTCGATCTAAAACCAGGGAAGTTCGTTATTGACGGCACAGTGGATGGAGGAGGACACATGGCCGCGATTCTCGAGAGAATTATGCCCGGTGGAAATTTTCTGGGAGTTGATCTTGATCATGAAATGATAGAGAGAACCACAGAGAAGATCGCGGCAAATTCCGAATATCAATTTTCAATTTCCAAAGATATTCATCTGATGCACGGAAATTACGCGGACCTTCCGGAAATTATGGAAACAAATAATTTTCCAAAGGCGGATGGACTACTCTTGGATCTAGGATTTTCCTCTGAACAGCTCCAAGGAAGGGGGTTTAGTTTCAATGCGCCTGCTGATGAGCTCCAGATGACCTACGACGCACATGCAACCTCGGTGGCAGTAATCCTTCGAAAGTTAAGCGAAGCCGAACTCATGCGAATATTTCGAGAGTATGGAGGGGAACGGTATGCTCCTCAAATCGCGCGAGCTATTAAAGAAGAGATACGAAAAAGGCCGATTGAACGCACAGGAGAACTTGCAGATATAATACGGCGCGCAGTACCAAAGAATTACGAACGAGGAAGAATCCACTCCGCCACGCGTACCTTCCAAGCATTAAGAATCTACGCGAATCATGAGTTTCAAAACCTTAGAAAAGTTCTGAGCGCTCTTCCTGAAATTATGAAGGATGGCGGTCGAGTAGCGATCCTCGCCTTCCATTCCCTTGAAGATCGGATTGTGAAACAAGCGTTTCAAACGATGGCGAAGGAGGGAAAGGCGGCGCTCCTTACAAAAAAGCCAATTGTCGTAGGGGAAGCCGAGGTACGGAGCAATCCTCGAAGCAGATCAGCAAAATTAAGGGCAATAGTAATGAAAATTTAGCCATTAGCCACTAGAACTTAGAAATTTTCTAAATTTTATTGGCTAAGTACTAACTTTCTAAATAATTCTATGACATTTATAAAACCTCATCAGCAAAAAAGTTTAATAACCGCTATACTTATAGGGTTAGTGTGTTTGTTGGTAGGAGGAGGCGTAACACTCGCGTATGTATATACAAAGTTTAATGATGCGCAGGAGAATTTACGTGCTACCAAAGAAACGTTTCAAAAACAGCAGGCTCAAAACGCGGCCCTCAAAGGAGAATTGCTTTCGTTATTTGATGCTGCACGCCTCGCTGCGTTTGCAAAAGGACGTTCGCTTGTACTTGAGAAGAATCCGTCGTATGAGGTTGTTGATGAGCAATGGCATTTCGCTTCGGAACACTAGTAACTATAGTACTACTGGGATACGCCGCTCTTATGTGGCGTTTGTATGATCTCCAGCTCCTTCGTGGGGGAAAATTTCTGGCTCGCGCGCAATCCCAATATCGAGCTGCAGTTTCTCTCGAAGCCCCTCGAGGCCTTATTTATTTTACGGATAAAGGAGGTAGTCAGTTTCCTGTAGTGCTAAATAAGGGTTTTCCGGTAGTGTTTGCGGATCCGAAAGCCGTGGAAGACTCGCAAGAAGCAGCGTATCTCCTCGCAGGAGTGTTAGGAGAAGATGCTGCGGTACTTCAAACTAAACTTTCCAAAACGCAAAGTTCATACGTATCCCTTGAGAAACGGGTAAGTGATAGTACCGCTGCAGCCGTGGAAGCGTTGAATCTTAAAGGAGTATATGTCGACACTACTCCGGGGAGGGTGTATCCACAGGGCACAATGGCGGCACAGGTGTTGGGGTTTGTGGGGCCGAGCGACAATGAGGAAGGAAGTCAAGGGAAATATGGAGTAGAAAAATCGTATGATCAATTATTGAGTGGAATATCAGGAAAGGCAAAGGGAGATAGTTTTACCGCTCCCGAAGCGGGAAAAGATTTGGCACTTACATTGGATCCAGTAATTCAACTCGAAACGGAACGCACACTAAAAGAGCTCATAGCAAACTATCGGGCGCAGGGAGGCAGTGTGATTGTAGAAGAGCCAACAACAGGAAAAATTTTAGCTATGGTGAGTTTTCCTACATTCGATCCGAATGAATATGGCCGTTTTCCTTTGGGTACCTTTCTGAATCCAGTAGTAGAAAAAATTTATGAGCCAGGGTCAGTACTCAAAGTGCTTACGATGGCGGGAGCAATTGATGCCGGGAAAATCACACCTGATACGACGTATGTGGATCCGGGGAAGCTCACAATGAATGGAAAAACAATTAAAAATTTCGATTATGATACGAATGGCAGTCATGGAAGAGTGTCCATGACCTACGTTATTACATACTCTTTGAATACAGGTGCAGTATTCGCGGAGCAAAAACTCGGGAATGCGTCCTTTGCACGTTATCTGCAGCAATTCGGACTTGGGGAGAAAACGGGGATCACGTTGCCGGGAGAATTAAAAGGTTCGCTTCGGCCTCTTCTTGATCCCAACGCCAGAAATATTGCGTTTGCTACTGCATCGTATGGACAAGGGATTGCGGTAACTCCACTCGAACTTATTCAAGCAGTGGGAGTTATCGCGAATAAAGGGGTGCTCATGCGTCCGTACCTTGATGCTAACTTGAATTCTCAAGTAGTACGGCGGGTGGTAAGCGAAAAGGCTGCGAATGCAGTGATGGGAATGATGATCGCCGCAGTGGATGATACACAGATTGTACATATACATGGGTATGCGATTGCGGGTAAAACGGGAACCGCGTATGTGCCCGACTTTAAAAACGGGGGATATACCGATAACGTGATTAATACATATGTAGGCTTTGGACCTGCAAGCAGTCCTCGGTTCATTATTCTTATCAAATTAGACCAACCACCGGATGCGCCGCTTGCGCGGGTTTCAGTAGCGCCTGCCTTCCAAAGTCTGGCACAGTTTGTGTTGAATTATTACAATATCCCGCCAGATAGACTTTCTGGCAAGTAAATCGTTATTGGTCAGTAATTATCGATTATTACAAATGCGCAATTTTTTCCAAAAGATACTTCGGGCGGTGATATATGCTCTTGCTCGCCTCACGCTTCGGAGATTTAACCCAGGAATTGTGGGAGTGACCGGAAGTGTAGGAAAAACTTCTACAAAATTTGCGATCGCGGCAGTGTTAGGGGAAATCCGTCGCGTGCGCGCGGCTCCCGGCAATCTCAATAATAATATAGGGTTACCGCTCTCAATTTTAGGGGATTGGTCGGAGAAAGAGGTTGCGCTCATAAGCAGAGAAGGAAAGGGTGGGATGGTGCGGAAGGGGTGGTTCTGGACCCGCGTCATCCTCGGAAGTTTTCTTCGCTTCCTTGTGCTTCCAAAAAATAAATATCCAGAAGTGCTTGTGCTGGAATATGGCGCCGATAAGCCCGGAGATTTGAAAGAGCTTATCGCGATTGCGCGCCCGAACATCAGTGTTATCACTGCCGTAGGAGAAATTCCCGTGCATGTGGAATTCTATGCAAATAGTGACGAGGTAGCGCGGGAGAAAGCACGACTTATTGAATGTCTTCCTTCTGCAGGGTTTGCAGTTCTTAGTTTTGATGATCCTACTGTGATGGCACTTAAAGATCGCACACGTGCGCGCGTGATGACGTTTGGGTTTAAAAAAGGAGCGGAAGTCGAAATTGCACGCTTTGAGCATAGGCTTTTTGAAGGCGCTCCTGCCGGAATTTCATTTAAAGTGGAATATGGAGGTAATTTTGTGCCAGTACGGATTGAAAGAGTATTCGGACGAGTGCACGCGTATGCTGCGGCTGCAGCTTCTGTCGTAGGTTTAATTTTTGGGATGAACCTTGTGAGTATTTCGAAAGCGCTTGAACAGTATGTACCTGCGCCGGGAAGAATGGAGTTGCGGGTTGCAATCCGTGAGGCGTATCTCTTAGATGACTCTTATAACGCGAGCCCGCTCTCCATGCGCGCCGCCCTTGAGACGCTTCGAGATCTGCCCGCAGCGCGGCGGATCGCGGTGTTAGGAGATATGCTCGAAATCGGATCTTATGCGATGCAGGCACATGAGGATATTGGCCGTCTCGTGTCGCAATGTGCCGATATTCTTATTACAGTGGGTCCTCGCGCGCGATTCATCGCAGACGCGGCGCTCCATGCGGGTATGAATAAAGATGCTATTTCCCGTTTCGACGAAGTCGAAGAAGCCGTAGTGTCGGTGAATAATCTCCTCCATCCAAGAGACCTCGTGCTTGTAAAAGGTTCTCACGCCATGCACCTCGAGCGTATTGTAGAAGCGATTAAAGTTATATAGTGGCTATTTTCGCCATCCGGTTCCAAAATCTGACTTTCGGAAAATTGACCCTTTTTGATTGGCGGCGCACAGCGCCGCCCACGATCTGGCCTCTAAAAAGCCGTCTAGTTTTATTCTGGTACCGCGTACGGGATTCGAACCCATGTTCCTGCGCTGAGAACGCAGTGTCCTAGACCTGGCTAGACGAACGCGGCATGAAACGATTGTAAGATGAGAATTTCAATGGGGCAAGGAACGCAGCGCTTGTCTCGTAGTCAAACTTATTTTTCTTTTGGGATCCTAGGTATGGCTCGATGATGGCGGCGCTTTCAAACACGAGCTATTATAATGGAAACTTTAGGGAAATAAAACTCATGTGGAAATTTCTGATAGTATTTCTCGTTGTTGCGGCAGTTGGCGCAGCACTGCTGTTTCTTTTCTATCCAATTTCTCCATTTTCCCCAGGATTGCAGAAGGAAATTCCCTCCGTTCGTCCGAATACTCTGCAAAATGTTTCAGGAGGCATCCCAACTCCACCCGCGTTTGCCACAAGCACGCCGACGAGTTCTCTTGCAAAAACTTCCTCTCTCAAACAAAAATCTTCTCCTCCAGCGGTACGGGTGACGCAATCAGATGCAACCCGCGTAGTGCAAATTTCATCACCGATTACGACACCGGTTTCCACTCTCATAACTGTCTCGAGCAGCAGTCTTCCTCAAGAAGTCTCGATACCTGCGAAGAGCCTCGTGGGACTTTTATGTTACTACTCTTCAAAAAATCCTTCCATTACGGCATCATCTGCGGATGAAAACGGGAAAGTGGAGGTGAAGGGAAGTGGTGTAATTATCAATCCTGCGGGATATATACTAACTGCGCGGCATGTGATCGATCCGGCGTGGTATGCTTCTGTCTATCGAAATGAAATTTCAGATGGAGAAGCGGCGGTATATAGCATTCTTGATTTTGATTATTGCGAGGTAGGTATACCGCAATCAGATACGCTTCCATCCCCGGATCAAATTCGAAGTTTTAACCCGCAGCTCACTTTGGAGCATCCTTTCCCGTATCTCGCTGAAAATTATTTTGTGCCTCCGCGAGGAACGCTCACGGATGCGGAGTACAAAAATCTTGATTTCGCGATTTTAAAAATTTCTAAACCTCGCGAGGATTGTGTCACATGGAATCTTTGCACATTACCCGCGGAATTTCCCTACAGCCGGGTATGGTACGGAGATATTCCCACGAACGCGCCGGAGCTTCTGAATTTCGGATATCCGGCAGAACTTATCAACGAGTCCGGTGGCACCTTCACTAACTTCTTTTTAAAAGGTGCGGTAGGAACATTGGAAAAAATCTTTGTGGGAGATTCTTACTTTGGGAGTACATTGTTTACCCTTAAATGGAAGGCGGACGACATACGTCCGGGACGCTCCGGTTCGCCGGTATTTTGGAAAGGACGTGTGATTGGAGTAGTATATGCGGGCCTCACTGCAGATATGACACAAAATCTCTCGGTGAGCACAATGGCAATTCAAAAAACTTTGCAGGATAACGGATTAGGAGGGTTGCTCTACAAGGAATAAAAGTGAAACCGCCAATCAGGTTATCCAGAAAGGATTGCGGTTCTCCGGATAAATTCAAGGTGATCCATCCCTGCGAGGATAACCTCCTGATATTTCATTTTTCCGGCCATTTTTTCTCTTTCTCTCATTGCACGTTCTTCCGATCGATAAGTTCTAAATTTAATGAGGGAATCCATGATGGCGAGTTGTCGCGGAGAGAAATGCTTCCGCCTTCTCGAATTTTACTGTTTCGGGTAGTCTCTTTATTCTGAATGCTTCTACCTTTTCGCGCGGTTCGTTGCTTGCTATTTCTTTATTCATAACATAACGTCAGTCGTTCGTTGATTTACTTGCCTAATTTGCTGATACAATAGAATCAAATTTAGTTGTTCAGATTGAGAAAATTTGATAAAATTCAATCTATAATATAAAGTCCTGCCCATCTTGGAAAAAATATATGAAAGAAAATATCGCTACTCTCCCGCAACTGCCCTCGATCAGAACGCGAGCAGTTGCAGTTTGCGCGTTGTATCACGGCAAAACGGAATCCGCGTAAATCCGGCCCTCGAGCTTTGCCTTGCGGAGATTACGGGAGGAATGTAATCCCATGAAGAAAATAATCATTGCAAATTGGAAATGTAACCCCATCTCAATATCTGAGGCCGTCTTGCGCGCACAACAAATCGAAGTCGCCGCGAAGGAAAGTAAAAACGCAGAAGTGGTGCTCGCGCCCCCGTTCCCTTTTTTAGAGGGAGTGAAGCGTGAAATAATAAGTGCAAAGTTAGGTGCACAAAACGTGTCTTGGGAGTCCGAAGGTGCATATACGGGTGAGGTGTCTGCAGGACAACTCAAGAGTATGAAAGTGGAGTACGTGATCGTAGGTCACTCGGAGCGACGCCGACTTCTTGGAGAAACTGACGAAATGATCAATAAAAAAGTACGCGCCGTGTTCGAAGCGGGACTCCGTCCTATCGTGTGTGTAGGTGAGCTTGCGGAAATCCGCAAAAGGGGGATTGAAGCCGCTAAAAAACTTGTGGAGCAGCAACTCACGCAAGATTTTGAGGGGATTGGAAATTGGGAATTGAAAATTGAAAATTTAGCAGTAGCCTATGAGCCCCTCTGGGCAATTGGAACAGGTAATGCTGATACTCCTGCCGAAGCTGCCGCTATGGCAAATTTTATTAAGTTATTTCTTGCCTCTCATTTTTCACTTTCGACTCGAGTGCTCTATGGTGGTTCCGTGAATGCTACAAATGCCGCCCAATTTTTCAAGGAAGTTGAAATTGATGGCGCACTTGTAGGGGGTGCAAGTATAGATCCGGTGGAGTTTGCAAAGATTATAGTTGTGGCGTAATATTTTTTCAAAGGTCCTTAATCATAAGCTCACCTACAGAGCGCATAATTTATATGCAGGAAACAAAGTTAAAAAATTGGTTTTGGTTATTGTTAGACATCGTACTCGTGAGTGTAGTGATTGGAATAGTGTTTATAGGATTTCCAGCAGTAAGTAGCTGGGGTGGTTCGTTTCCCGCAGCGCGCACCGTTACTGTTGTAGCTGAAGGGAAAACATTAGCAACTCCTGATATCGCCGAGTTGTCGTTCTCAGTTGTATCCCAAGGAAAGAATCCAGATGATCTCTCGGAAAGTAATAATCAAAAGATGAACGCAGTGAATAATTTTGTGAAGGCGCAAGGGATTTCCGATAAGGATATGAAGACAACTTCCTATACGCTTTCTCCGGATTATCAATATAATCCTATGAGTCAGCGTAATTTCATTACCGGGTACACTCTTACGCAAACGCTCACTATTAAAGTAAGAGATCTTACTAAAGTAGCAAAAATTATCGCAGGACTTACCCCGCTTGGAGTAAATCAAATTGGCGGTGTAAACTTCACAGTCGAGGATCAGGAGAAGGTACTCGCAGACGCGCGGCGGGATGCGATTACAAAGGCACAAGCCAAAGCGGAGGCAATGGCTGAAGAAATGGGGGTGGGATTGGGAAGGGTAATGAATGTAACGGAATACACGTCCGGTCCGATTCCATACCTAGCGATGGCAGCGCCACGGGGAAAGGAAGGAGCAGAATCTTTCCCCACAGTTTCTTCGATTCAGCCAGGAACCATGGAAGTGAAACTTGATGTGCAAATTATCTATCAATTGAGGTAACAAGCGTAGAGACGGCATGTGGCGAGATTTTTTGACAGTAGGAGTTATTGGCGTGGCAATCGGAATCTTCGCGCAGCCGGTAATTACCAATCTTATTCCTCAAACCACTCCCATCCTCCGCGGGGGTGTGGTTTTGGGAGCGGGGATATTTGCACTCTTCGCGCTTTGGATAGCTTCGCTTCTTAATAAAATAATTAAGGGAGCATACCAATTCGCTAAGTTTGGAGCAGTGGGCACGCTGAACTCGTTCATCGATTTCGCAGTCTTAAATCTTGCAATCGCGCTTACTGGAATTGCAGGAGGATGGGGATATTCCTTTTTTAAAGGAATTTCTTTTTTATGTGCAACCACAAATAGTTTTTTCTGGAATCGATGGTGGACGTTTGGGGAACGCCATACTACCTCCGCGCAAACAATTAAGTTTTATGTGATTGCGGGGGTGGGATGGGCTATCAATATAACGGTGGCCTCTTTTGTAGTGAACGGAATACGAGTACCTGCAGGTGTAGTACCGAATCTCTGGGCAAACATAGGGGCGCTCGCAGGAGTGGGGGCCTCGTTCCTCTTTAACTTTATAGGATATAAACTTTGGGTATTTAAAAAACCTATTGCCATTTCGATGTTGCAACCGGAGGAGGGGAGTCTGAAATAAAAAATCCGCTGCGACATGAGGTGCGCCACAGTGGAATCGCAAGGTTGGTTATATCTTCGTCCACAGCCAGTACTGCGATATTATAGTGTGAGCATGGCTCTCAAGAGAGGAGGATTATTAAAGCGGAAATAAAGAAAGAATATACATATTTAAACTGTTGTTTGGAACCGAAAACAGAATGAGAGTATACTACGTATACTCAAATGTCCGTAGATTTTAAGAAGAATGTTCCGCTTGCAAAACACGTAGCGTATCAGATTGGCGGGAAGACGCGATATTTCTTTGAGGCGAAAAACAAGGATGAACTTAAAGAAGCGCTCCATATTGCAAAGGAGGAAAAGATTTTGGTGAGGATCATCGGAGAAGGTACAAATTTACTCATGAGCGATACGCCGTTTGAAGGGCTTGTCCTCCGCCCCTTGCTTACCACGCTCAAAATTTCAGGAACATTTATCGAAGTGGGTGCGGGAGTGCCGATGCGGATACTTGTGGAAACCGCTATGAAGCATGGGCTTTCCGGCCTCGAATGGGCCGGTGGGCTTCCAGGATCGGTAGGGGGAGCAATACGAGGAAACGCGGGAGCATTCGGCGGGGAAACGAAGGATTCAGTTCAAGAGGTGAGAAGTTTAGAAGTTGAAAGTTGTAAAGAAAAGGAGCGCGCGAATGAGAAATGCTGTTTTGGATATCGTTCGAGCATTTTCAAAGCCAAGGATGGGAAAGAAATCATTATCAGCGCCATTTTAAAATTAAGAAAAGGGAATCGTAAAAAAATTCAGGATGCTACTCAGGAGAAAATTGCATATCGGAAGGAACGTCATCCTTTGGAATACCCAAATGTGGGAAGTATTTTCCAGAATGTGGACGCAAAAAAAGTTTCTGCAAAAACATTCGCAACGGTGGCGCGCGCAATAAAGACGGATCCATTCCCGGTGGTACCGGCTGCATTCCTTATTTCAGAAGCCGGACTTAAGGGTGCTCGCATCGGTGGAGCAATAGTTTCCCCGAAACATCCGAATTTTATCGTAAATATGGGAGAAGCTACCGCAGAAGATATAAAACAGGTGATCGCGCACGTGAAGCAAACAGTGAAGAAAAAATTTGGAATTGAACTCCATGAGGAAGTGCAGATATTCTAAAAATTTTTAAGGGACGACTGCGCAGTCGTCCCTTAAGGTTTCATAACTTTCCATCCTATCGGTGTATATAAAGCACATTAGATGGGATAATAATTAATCCTAGGCTCGCAACCAGATTGATATATGAATACATTGTCTGATCAGAATCTCTTGGACGACAATAACGCTCCTACGCGGTCTCTCCTTTGGGTGTTACTGGCGGTCGCGACGACACCTTCGCTCGCTGTCGGATGGCCGATGAGTATGTTCTTATTCCTCCTATGGGGAGACTGGCCTGCTGTTTGCCGATACATTGGTGGATAAGCCTCGTAACTCTTGCGGAGATTGTCTTCTGCTTTGCCTTCACGATCCTCGTTCTTTGGATCAAAAAGAGGGAGGACGCCGAAATTCTACTCCATGAGCCTCCTGAAGAGGAAGCTCGCTAATCGGAATTCAACCTCGGTTGCAGAGCGCCCCCTATTTATGAGCGATCGCGCGCCTCTAATCCCGCGGGGAGATTCGCCCGGGATAAAGTTTTCCTTCTATCTTCAAAATTTAATGGTAAAATGAAAACATTGATCCTGTTAGTATGGAAATAAAGTTTTAGCGGGGTCATAATAAATAGCAAGGTCAAAAAGAAACTATAATAATTTCTCACGGGATGAAACTCAATTTAAAAGCGAAGGGTATGGAGTGGACGCCGGCGCTCAAGACGTTCGTCGAGGAGAAACTTGGATCGCTCGAAAAATTTGTGAAGCGATTCGATGCGGAAGGAGTTATAAAATTAGAAGTGGAAATAGCGCGCACGACACATCACCATATCAAGGGGAATGTGTTTCGGGTGGATGCAAATCTGCGATTGCCAAAAGAAGTACTCCGTGGAGAAGAGGAGGCAGAAGATCTCCGCGTGGCAATTGATCGTTTGCACCATACCCTCGAGCTCGAAATCAAAAAATATAAAACTAAATTTGTAAATAGGCCTCGGCGAGAGAGTAAGAAGGAGTAGTGGAGAGTGGAAGTAATTGCCGAAGAAGCCTAAAAAGGGTATAGTTCAGAGTACTTACAATGTTTGGATTGAAAAACATTTTTACAAGTAGGAAACTGAATGTATTCAAGGCACGTGTGGAGGAAATTAGCGCACTCGAACCCGAGATCGAGAAATTTTCGAGTGAAGAGATTCTCAAAGAGAGTGAGGCTTTGAAAATAAAAGTAAAGGAAGGGACCTCACTCGACGAAATTCTCCCGCGCGCGTTTGCGCTCGTGCGCGAAACCGCGCGCCGCACGCTAGATCAGCGTCCTTATGATGTGCAACTCATCGGTGGTATGGTACTTCATCAAGGTGCAATTGCAGAAATGATGACGGGAGAAGGGAAGACTCTTGCGGCGGTAGCTCCTGCATATTTGAATGCGCTTAAGGGTGAAGGCGTACACGTGGTTACGGTAAACGAATATCTTGCGCGCCGCGACGCGGTATGGATGGGTCAGGTTTATAGAGCTCTCGGGCTTTCCGTAGCATGTCTCGTACCGAACGCCGCATTTTTGTACGATCCTACATATAAAGTTCCCGAATTTGCGACTGAAGGGGAAGTGCTCGATAAGGAGCGTGACACCACTGGCAGTTTTCTGGTACAGCAGGAATTTTTGCGGCCAATCTCGCGACGAGAGGCGTATCAGGCAGATGTAACCTACGGCACGAATCACGAATTTGGATTCGATTATTTGCGCGATAATCTTACCTATACTCTCGGGGATCAGGTGCAAACGGCTCGTGGTTCACACACATATGCCATTATTGATGAAGTAGACAGTATTTTAATTGATGAAGCGCGCACGCCGCTTATTATTGCTGCGCCTGATGCTGCATCGAGCGAATTTTATAAAACATTTTCGCGCGTGGTGCAAAATTTGGAACCGGAAAAGCATTATACCGTGGATGAAAAGTTCAAGGCAGTAAGTATTACGAATGAGGGTATCGAGAAAGTAGAAGCAATTATCGGCACACGCGATCTCTATAGCCCGCAAAACTTGCGGCTCGTGCATTATCTTGAGGAAAGTTTAAAAGCGAAGGCACTTTTCCATCGAGATAAAGACTATGTGGTAAAAAACGGAGAGATTATTCTTGTAGATGAATTTACGGGGCGTCTTCTTCATGGTCGCCGGTATAGTGGAGGATTGCATCAAGCAATTGAGGCAAAAGAAGGGGTGGTGGTGCAACAGGAATCCAAAACATATGCGCGGATCTCAATCCAAAACTATTTTCGACTCTATAGGAAGCTCGCGGGGATGACAGGAACTGCCCAAACCTCCGCCGAAGAATTCTATAAGGTATATGGTATGGAGGTGATCTCAATCCCGCCGAATAAGTCATTAGTGCGGAAGGATTTATCAGATCTGATCTACAAATCAGCGGAAGGAAAATGGAATGCGGTGGTGGCGACGATAAAAGAGGCTCATAAAAAAGGCCAGCCAGTGCTTGTGGGTACAACTTCGATTGCAAAGAACGAATTACTGGATTCTCTTTTAAGTCATGCACACATTTCGCACGAAGTGTTGAATGCTAAAAACAATGAACGGGAAGGTGCGATTATCGCGCAGGCAGGAAAACCCGGAGCAGTGACAGTGGCGACGAACATGGCGGGTCGTGGAGTAGACATTCTTTTAGGAGGAAATCCTTCTACTCCGGAAGAAGCGAAAAAAGTGCGTGAACTCGGAGGATTGTACGTCATTGGAACCGAACGGCATGAGGCGCGGCGTATCGATAACCAACTCCGTGGTCGGGCAGGTCGGCAAGGAGATCTGGGCGTGACGCGATTTTATCTCTCTCTCGAAGATGATCTTATGCGCATTTTTGGAGGGCAGATGATTAAGGGGCTCATGGATCGGTTTGATCTTCCCGAAGACCAGCCGATTGAAGGAGGAATTGTGACGAAAGCCGTGGCGCAAGCTCAATCTAAAGTGGAAGGCGCGAATTTCGACATGCGGAAACACCTCTTGGAATACGACGATGTGCTGAACAAGCAGCGTAGCGCAGTGTATAGGCGGCGTCAGGAAATCATGGATAGCACGAGTAAGGAAGATTTAAGTAAAATTATTTTCGAGGCAACTTTAAGTCATATCAAAGTAACCATTGCAGGATTTTCATTTACGGATGAAGAGACAAAAGATCCGGAGTACGCGCACATGAGACATCTTGAAGTGGCATTGCGTGAAGCGGATATCCTTAAAAAAGAAGAAAAGATGCCCGAGGTTTTTCATATAGAAGATGAACTCTTAATTTCTTTTATTTCCAATAAAAGCAAAGAAGCTACAAACGATTCCCAAACCATCATACGCGTGTTAAGTATTTTAGATCTTCTCTGGATGAACCACTTGGAAGATCTTGAGGCGCTCAATGAATCCATTGGTCTCCGCGCCTATGGTCAGCGAGATCCACTTGTAGAATATCGGCAAGAAGCGCACCGGCTCTTCAAGAATTTCTGGGTCAACTTCAACGCCTGGATATTTTTGAATATTTTCAAAATGGCGAAGTCCGGAAATGTCCAAAAGCGAGAAGCTGATGATTCCAGTACTCCTCTTTCACCGGCTAAACCCTATACCCCACCAAGTCCTAACCCTTCGCAGAAGATCGGCCGCAACGATCCCTGCCCATGCGGCTCGGGGAAGAAATATAAGAAGTGTCA
>CAZKRG010000014.1:0-16179 GCA_964555255.1 uncultured Candidatus Saccharibacteria bacterium | reverse complement strand
GGAAGAAATATAAGAAGTGTCATGGGAAATAGCATGATCAAACTTGGAAAATACCGACATTACAAGGGCAAAGAGTACGACATTATTGGTATCGCACGACATAGCGAGACACTTGAAGAGTTGGTAATTTATCGAGCATTATATGGCAATTTTGACTTGTGGGCTCGACCGGCGAAGATGTTTTTGGAGGAAGTGGAAGTTGATGGAAAAAAGATGCCGCGATTTCAGTATTTGTGCGTTCCGCGTGGCAATTAGCATAAGAGATGTCACGGGAAATGAGAGATTGATCTGGCGCATAAAACTATTCATTAATCATTAAAAATGTTTTTTGGCAAGATAATATTGGACAATGTATATGATGGAATTTTGTAATACGTTTCTCGGCCTTCGACTTTGGCCCACCAGTTGGAATCTTTCTTATAAATGTCTATTTGGAAAATCTTTTCACTGTTATTACCAATAATGCGAAGAACGTCCTTATCTTTTGTCTTAAACTCTTTTTGTTCCTCACTGCTCAGAAAATCCGTGGCCTCGAGAGGATTGAGGGAAGCAAATAAACGATTAATTGTTATATCATCGAGAGATTTTGTTTTACCAAAGTTTTTTGCCGCCCATTGTTCTCCTTCCCTTATGATTTCCAGGGGATACATTTTTGATGTTATCTCAATTTTTTGTATTGTCTCTTTTGAAATAGTGGCCACGGTTTTATCCCTCCATAACGAAACACTTTGTGAGATTTTATTTGCAAGCGATCCTGCCACTAAATACACATTAAAGCCGTTTTTTTTCTTTGCATAAAAGGAATCGTATGAGTCGCCCTGTTTGCCGACGATAAGGGTTGTAGTGGCACTGTCTTGATAAAGGGTGAGAATTGTCCCATTTTCTTCGGTTACCCCAAAAATTTTATAGTTTTCTGGATTTTTTGAGACTAGTGATTTTATTTCTGAATCCGCTAAAGATTTGAAGAAATCATCAATTTTCTTCTGCGAAGCATCAAAGCCATTGATTTTCCACGAGTCTTTTTTCTTCTCAAGAATTTTTTCTTCCCCATCCTTTTTAGTTATGGATATTTTGTTTATTGCCGCTGGAATGAACGCTGGAAAATTTAAATCGGCATTTTCCTGAAGACGTTTTCTGGAATTGAAATATTTGCTCCACCACGAAGAACTTGCTACTATCGCAAGTACAATAAAAATTCCAGAAAGAATGATGAGCGTCTTTTTACTCATAAGTGTTGGAATAGGTTAATCGGCGCAGATTCCTGCGGCGCATCAAGCGGAATGCCCCAAATGCTGCAGGGAGAAACAGAGCCAAGGCCATATTGCCGTATTTCACCAGAGTAATTTGCGTCGGATTTTCAAATAGTAATTTTCTTTCAGATTTTTGCTTGACTCGCAGGCCGGCAAGCGATTCCTCTTGTCCTATCCAAGAAATTGCCGCCATGCCGAAAGCGATATTCTCTGGTGACTGCTGTACAAATTGATCAGTAAGAAAATCGGAATCGCCAACTACCACGAGCCGGGTTTGTTTGGCGACGCCTTCTTTTATCGCGCTTACTGCAACAACTTGTTCACCGAGATTTTCGCGAGATAACTGTGCATCGGGAGCGATAGAGAAGTTGCCTTGCTGGCGATTGCCGAATTTGGTAGTGGTGAAAAGTTTTGATCCGACGAAACCAGCTGATTTCAGTTTTTGATCATCCAACGCGATTGTGCTGGCCCATGGCAAAATAATGCTTTCAATGCGTGAAACGATCGGAGAATCTTCAGTGGCGATGGCTCGCACCCAAAATGGATATGGCAAAGCATAACTGATGAATCCGCCGCCAAAGCGGACGGTTTCATTGGATCGGAGATCATAAGCGAGATCCGGTCGAACCTCAATGCCGTATTCTTTAAGGAAGTCGGAAAAATTTTGCTGATTAGAAAACGCGGATAGCACTTGCGGACTGATGTTTACCGAGTCAATCAAAAAGAGGGCGCTGCCGCCGGTATCCAAATATTGTTTAATGGCAGAGCGGGTATCAGGGTTAATTTTTTGCGTGGGGCCAGCGATCACAAGCGCCGCAGTATTTTCTGGTATGGATTTCTTTTCTTTATCTACGGTAATCTCTTGTGTTTCAAATTGTTTCTCAAGCTCTTGCGAGAGTAGCCGATAGTCGTTCAAGAGATTCTTCTCGCCGTGTCCGGAAAGAAAAACAATTTTCTTTTTGTCTTTTGTGGTAAGTTTTTTTATAAAACTCGTGAGTTGGTATTCAATATCGGAAGTATCTTGAATAAAAGGAATTGATTCGTTTTTGCTGGCGTATGATACTGCAAGGCCAAGATATCCTCGTTTGAGTTGAAATTCTTCCTGCCCGATAACATTAAACTGCACTTGGCGGACGCCAAGAGATTCGGCTTCTTGAGCTGCTTTTTGATCACCGCTTGGATTTTTATAAGAGACAACGATAGTGCCTTTGCCGAAGGTTTGATAATCGCGGAGTATGTCTTTGGTGTCACGCAGTACCGGCTGGAGCTGGGCGGGTAGTTCATCAGAAGCAAAAAGAGTGATGTTGACGACATCTTTCAATTCACTGAGTGTTTTCTTTGTGGTGGCGGTGAGAGTATAAAGTCCATCTTGTGTAAGGTCGATCCTTCCAGGAATTCTCGCGCCGATTATATTAGTCAACACCGCAATGCCAATAAAGAGCGCGATGCCGAGTTGATAACTGCGATATAAAGAGCGTCGATTGCCAAATCTTCGCTTGAGAAGTTCAAGATATGCGAGGCTTAAGAAGATAACAATGACAGAGAGAAAATACCAAAGATCGCGAAGATCAATGACGCCACGTGTCATCGATTCAAAATGAGAAAGCACCGATAATCGTTCGAAGAATGACGAGATGAAGGGTGGTAGGCTTGCAGTTACGATTTCAAAACCTGCGATAGTAAGAAAGAAACTTATAGCCGCAGCTACAAGTAGAGAAGCGATCTGACTTGAAAATCGGCTTGAAACAAATATACCGAGGCTAATCAGGACAGATGTTAAAAATAAACTGCCAAGATATTGTCCGGCGACGATTCCCCAATCAAGATTTCCAAATTGACTAAAACTTATAGCTACCGGGAACATGAAAAGAAGAGAAAGGGCAGAAAATCCTAATGCCGCTATAAATTTTCCGAAGATGAGTTCTATATCTTTGATGGGGTGAGTGAGAAGAAATTCAAGTGTCCCTTCACTTTTTTCTTGCGATATGCTTCCCATGGTGATGGCAGGGATAAACAAGAGGAAAAGCCACGGTAGAAAATTCATGAGGATTCGGAGCGACGCTTCGCCCACAAGGAAGGCGTTGCGGAAAAAGAGAAATTCCCACAAGAGCAGAAACACAGTAATCACAATATAGGCAGTGGGACTGTCGAAGTAGTTCTTAAACTCCTTCTTTGAAATCGCAAATATATTTTTGAGATTAATGTCTATTTTCATAGTTTGCTGGTGAGTTTATGAAAAATATCCTCAAGCTTATGCTCTTCTTCCGTTAGTTTCCAGATAATCCATTTGCGATCATGCGCAAGCTGTGAAATCTCGGGACGCAGATCCACTGATTCGCTGGTGATGAGTTTTACTCTTGCCCGATTCTCTTTTATCGGTTTGATGTCAACATGTTCGAGACCGGGTAAGTTGTGCAGACCACGTTCAATGTCTCCACCTTCAATATCGAGTAAAATGATCCGCGTATGGTTCGCTGCGCGGGAAAGTTCTTCCGACGTGCCATCGGCGACACATTTGCCTTTGCTGATAATGATAAGGCGATTGCAAACGGCTTGCGCTTCCTGCATGACGTGAGTGCTCATAATAATAGTGTGATCTTTTGCGAGATTTTTGATGAGTGTGCGAATTTCAGTTCTCTGATTAGGGTCAAGTCCTTCGGTTGGTTCATCCATAATAAGAATTCGTGGTTGATGAATGAGGGCTGCTGCCATGCCAACGCGCTGTTTGTATCCTTTAGAAAGTTCGCCAATAGGCCGATAAAATACATCGCCGATAGCAACCGCTTTTACTGCAAAATCGAGGGCCGAGCGTTTTTTATCCTTTGGAATATGATTTAAATCGGCAGAAAGGTCCAGGAGTTCGGAGACAAGCATGTCTTTATAGAGAGGATTGTTTTCTGGGAGATAGCCGATGTATTTTTGAGCTTCGGTGGGATTTTGAACTACAGGAACTCCTTCAATATTTATGTGTCCATAATCGGGAGAAAGAAATCCTGTCATAAGCCTCATGGTTGTCGTTTTGCCGGCTCCATTGGGTCCAAGAAGCCCTACTACTTCGCCCTTTTGTATTTCAAAAGAGAGGCCGTCAACAGCAGGGATATTTCCAAATGATTTTTTGAGGCTTTCGATTTTGATCATGACTTAGTTAGTAGGATTAATCATATTTTTAATTTTGATTCAATGCGCTTCAGTAAAACCGCATTTGTTGCAACGATTATTGAGGATGCCGACATAAGCAGTGCGGAAATTTCGGGGCGCAATGACCAGCCGAGCGAATTATAGAAAACTCCGGCAGCGACAGGAATGGAAAGGACGTTGTAAATTGCGGCCCAGAAAAGATTTTGCTTCATTTTCACGACTGTAGCTTTGCTTAAGCGAATCGCCGCCACAATGTCATACGGATCAGATTTCATAAGCACAATATTGCCGGTTTCAATAGCAACATCAGTGCCGGCACCGATGGCGATGCCGATATCCGCCTGCGCCAGCGCCGGCGCATCATTAATGCCGTCACCGACCATAGCCACAAATTTACCTTCCTCCTGAAGCTTTTTAACCCATTTGGCCTTATCGATAGGTAAGACATCGGCGAATACCCGTGGCACACCAAGTTGTTTTGCAATAGCCTCTGCAGCTCGCTGGTTGTCGCCGGTAATCATAATGATTTCAATGCCATTCTTTTGAAGTTCGGCAACGGCCCGCTTAGAATTTTCTCTTGGTGTGTCCGCAACAGCAATTGCTCCGATTACTTCATTATCAAGAGCCAAAAGCATGGCGGTTTTTCCTTCGCCTTGGAGCTGTTCCATTTTTTGCCGTACTTCGTTGCTTATGGGTACACTATGAGATTCCATGAGTCGCTGATTACCCAAAAGTACCAATCGGGCGTCTTCCGCCATTTTGCCCTGCAAACCGAAGCCGGGCTCTACTTTGAAATCACTTATCTCAGGTTTATCCGCTTTTAAGGTTTCCGCTTCTTTTTGGATGGCAGTATCGAGGGGATGAGATGATTTTTTCCCCAAGCCCGCTGCAAGACTCACAATAAATCCCTTAACGCCGTGACCGGCAACCGCTTCAAATTTTGAGACATCAAAAAGCTCCATGTTGTTTTTTGATGCCTTATTCACAATGGTTTTTGCCAGCGGATGTTCGGAGTGTTTTTCTATTGAGGCGGCAATCTGAAGGATATTTTTCCGCGTTTCTGGTTGTTTTGATTCAATAAACGATGCCACATCAGTAACTTCCGGCTCGCCTTTAGTAAGCGTGCCGGTTTTATCAAGAATCATTGCATTGATCTTGGATGTTTTTTCAAGTGTTGTGGCATCTTTAATAAGAATATTATGCCTAGCGCCAAGACCGGTTCCGACGGCAACTGCCGTAGGAGTCGCAAGGCCAAGAGCATCCGGGCAGGCAATTACAACGGTTGAGACAGCGAAAGTCAGAGCTGTGATTAAACCGACTCCAGCAATCAGATACCATCCGAAAAAAGCAGCCAATCCCGAACCGATGGCGACAATTACAAGTATTCCCGCCGCTTTGTCGGCTATCCGCTGGCCAGGCGCCTTTGAGTTCTGCGCGGTTTCTACCATCTTTATAATTTGTGCGAGCACGGTCTCCCCGCCTACCTTAGTAGCTTTAAATTTGATTGATCCCTGTTGGTTGATTGAACCACCGACTACTTGGCCGCCAATCTTTTTATGAACAGGCAAGGATTCTCCAGTTACTAATGCTTCATCAATATACGTTTCCCCTTCAATTACTTCTCCATCAACCGGAATTTTATTTCCAGGACGAATTATCACGATGTCATCTTTTACAACCTCCGCGCTGGGGATGATAGTTTCCTTGCCATTGCGGATTACAGACGCTTGCGGCGGGACAAGATCAAATAATGCTCTTAATGATTCGGATGTGCCTCGGCGAGAACGCATCTCCATCCAGTGTCCGAAGAGCACGAAAGTGACTAAGGCCGCCGCAGCTTCATAAAAAGTTTCCGCATTTGGCTGAATGAATGTAAGAAGCGCGCTGAAAAGATATGCCGCAAGCACACCCGTTGCCACAAGCACTGCCATATTGAGCTTACGAACTCTGAGAGACCAATAAGTGCCGGTGATGAAGATTGAACCAGTCCAGAAAACTACTGGCGTGGTAAGAAGAAATAAAAGAAGATTTACCGGAATTGGCGAAGGAAGTTCCAGTCTGAAATAGTTTATGGTGACAGGGGAGTAGAGAAAAATCGGAATGAGCAGGAAAAATGAAATCCAGAATCTTCGGCGCATATCCGCTTCCATTTGCTTGGCGATTCTCGGATCGGTCATGGACGCCTCGTGGTCTTTGTGGCTCATTTTTGAAATATCATGCATCCCATGTTCTTGAGTTTTTTCTCTTTTCTCTTTTATCAATTCCATGCCGCACCCGGGACAACGGCCTGGCGTTGATTGCCGAACTCCAGGATGCATGGGGCATGTGTAAATTACTTCCTCTTTATCAGTAGATGACATATCCATTTTATGTTCGTGTTCTTTGTGCTCCAATTTTTCGTTGAGTGCGTATTCATGTTGTTTTGCTTCCATACTACAGCTACAAGTAACAGTTAGTTTTTCTGCTGCACAACTCAAACATTTCATACCGCATGTGCAGTTTGATTTGTGATCCTGCCTATTCTTCATGTTGCTATGATTATGATTCATGTGAGTTTGTTTGTGTATTATACGCGAGCGCGATTGCCATTGCTAGAAAACCAACATCTTCCAAAATCTCTAAAGGTGCGGCTCGTGCTACCATCACACCGATAATCCAGAGCGAAGCCCACGTTGCAACCAGCCGCAGTCTGACGCCGCATAATAGCAGAATCGCCACCAATGCATCGTTGACCCCGATCACCGTCACAAATGTTTTTGCGGATACCGGCAATATGCCCGCGAAGAATGCCCCCTCGATGACCTTAATAAATTCTTGCGGAGTAAAAAATGCAGTTAGGGAATTTGCAAGGAAGACTAATGCGAGACCAATACGAATAAGAAAGTGAAATGAAAATAATTTATGCATAATCGTTGAAAATTTATTTTGGTCCTTTACTTAGTTTTGCAATAAACCAAACAAACAGTATTGCTGACGCAGCGATGTCAATGGTGCTCAGTCTTATCCCTAAAATTGTTTTTGTCCCTTCAAGATACAATAATCCACTTGTCACCAGAAAGACGATAGCAAGCACCATCCCTAATATACGAAGATCATTTTGCCGATCAAGCTCTTTTTTGAATCCCAAAAATTCTGTGGTGTCAAATCTCACGCTCAACTCTCCTCTTTCAAGTTTTTGCAAAAGAGCTTGCGTGCGTTCGGGAAGCGTTTTGAAGAATTCTAAATAATCAAACGCGTCTGTTTTCAGAGATTGAAACGCCCGGCGGGGGTCTAGATAAAACTTCAACGCCTTATCAATAAACGGCCGGAGTTCTTTATTAAAATCAAAATCAGGGTAAAGTTTTAACCCCATTGCTTCGGTGGTAATTATTGCCTTGCCGAAAAGCGCGAGATCGGCAGGAAAACGTATGTATTGTCTGGTACCCTTGTTAAAGAGTCGGAAAAATACTCGAGCGACACTCGGCTGAATCGGTGAGAAGAAAATTTCGCTTAGGGCGTTCGACACGTCTTTTTTAAAACCGGCGATATCGCTTTTGTCGGAGGTGGTGGCTAAGTGCATAAAATGTTTGAAAAAATTATCGATATCTTTATCTGCGAATGCCGCGAGGCAACTGACCAATTCTTTGCGTTGTTCCAGCGAGAGGTAGCCGACCATTCCAAAGTCGTGAAGACACAAAACATTGCCTTTTATGGCGAAGAAATTGCCAGGGTGAGGATCAGCGTGAAAAAATCCGTCAATAAAGAATTCTTGGAAGCTTGATCCGACGCCGTGGAGCGCAAGCTCGCGCGCGTTTATGTTGAGTTTTTTGATGCTGTCAAGGTCATTAGCTTTGACGCCATGCACAAACTCCATCGTGAGGACGCGCGGAGTGGTATATTCCCAGTAAACGCGAGGAATTTTTATATGCGGATTATCTTTAAACGCGAAACGAAAACGCTCGGCATTATTGCCTTCGGCTTTGAAATCCAGCTCCCGGAGAGTCCAGTCGGCGAACTCTTTAACAACGCGAACTGGTTGATAGGGACGAAGCTCCGGCACAAAACGCTCGACAAGATACGCAAGATAAAAGAGAATATGAATATCTTGCCCTATTATTTTTCTGATGCGGGGTCTCTGCACTTTTACCGCTACTTCGGTGCCGTCTTTAAGATAGGCGCGGTGCACTTGGGCGAGCGATGCCGCAGCAACAGGTTTTTTTTCAATGGACTTAAAAATCTTTTCGGGTGTTTGCTTCAGTTCTTCGGTCAGAATTTGACGCATCTCATCATATAAAAAAGGTGCAACATCGCTCTGCAACTTCGAGAGTTCATTGGATATCTCTTCTCCAACCAGATCCACGCGGAGGCTCAATATCTGACCCAACTTAATGAACGTGGGCCCTAATTTCTCCAATACTTCGCGGAGAATATCTGCGGCGACGACGTGCTTTCCGCCGCTCATCTGGATGAGGCATTTCTTGGGGGAGCGGGGGGAAAAAAAGCAATGAATCCGGCATGACCACGACACCAGATATTTTAAACGGACTTTTTCAACCAAAACTCCGCCGCCGGCTTCAAAAATAACCGCGAGAATTTTCCGCAAGCGGTTAAGATCGCTTATTTTACTTGTTGCGCTTAATAACGGCATAAGATTATTCAGAAATTGATTTTTTTGGTGATTATCTTGAGTATTTTGGGAGATTTTATATATTTCCAAACTCCTCCCAAAATAGAAGGTTTATATTTTTCAGATACTTTAGTCTTTTCATAAATTGTTAGAAAAGTGTCATCGGCATGGTATTTTTTCCTTAAGGCATTGTACCATTCTAAATCATAAACTTTCCAAAAATCTTCCGGTGGATAATATGAGTGAGCATACAACATTTTTCTGCCGTTGAGCTCAGAAGATTTTTGCTCAAAGTATCTATTCAGCGCAACAAAGTCGGCGAAATCTTTTTTTACCTCGCCCCAAATTCCAATGTTAAATACCAAATCTGTTCGGATACAATTTGCTGATAGCGCATCATATTTTCCAGGTCTCAATGGACAAATCCAAATAGGATAAATTGTAAGTTTCTCATCAACCAATTCCAAAAATTTCAAAACATTTTTTGACGGAATGTTGAAATCTTGAATGAAGTATTTCTGAGAAAGATTTATTTCATGAAGAAGGCGGTATGAAGTTCGCGTATTACAGACAGCATTAAAAATAAATCTTGTTAGCTTATTAAAAGGACACTTAAAGATTTTGAAGCCATAGCGAGTCATCCAAAAGGCTCCTCTGTCATATCGGAATAAGTAATTTTTCACCGGGATAAGTTCCTCATAGCTGGTATACTTTTTGGAAATTTTATCTGCGTGCAAGTAAAACCATTCATCTGTTGATTTGTTGAAGGTAGACACTGGAAGATCGGTTCTATCCACAAAATTTCCCGTCATTACCACGCCAAGATTTTTTGAAAACATTATTCCGTCGATAAAGTTTACTGTCTCGCTAGCTTTTTGCTTGACCAGTTTAACCGATTCTTCAAAACTTTTTACAGTTTGATAAGTAAGTTGGACATAATCTCTCGTTGCAATGAGTTTTAATTTTATTGAAGTGATTATTCCGAGAGAACCGTACGAAGCCGCAATTCCATTGAAAAGATCGAGATTTTTTTGAGGCGAGGCAGTAATTAACTCTCCGTTTCCTAAAATTATCTCGTATTCCAAGCAATTGTCGTGGACCATTCCGTACTTAAAAGAGCTGCTTTCTTCCGCCCCGCCTTGTACTGCGCCGCCAACTGTAATTCCAGGAAATTCAGGGACCACGGGAGGAATAAGATCGTATTTCAAAGTTTCCTCCACTAGTTTGTCCATTGGCACATTCGGTTCAACTAATGCAAATTTTTCTTCTTTGTCTATGGCCATAACCCTATTCAATTTACTGATATCCACAAAGTTATCTTTTTCAAACTTAAGAGAGCGAGTGGTATTGGTTGTTCCATGATAAATTTTTATTTTTCTTTTCTTAGAAAAGAAAAATTTTACCTGTTCTTGAACGGCTTTAATATCCTGATTATGTTGCTTAAAAAGCTCTTCCATATCCCAAAGTTTGTGCCAGATATCTCTCGAAACATGTCCCGCTTTTGCGGTACTGTCCTTATTCTTTTTACTATCAAGTAAGGATCCGATCATAAAAATCCCAGATCATCTTTTTTTCACACCGATTCCTCTCATAAACTCATACAATGATCCGCCGGCGATGCCCCAACTAAAACCCCAAATGATTTCTTCCAGTGGAACGCCAAAAACAAGAATGCCGCTTATATTTTGCAATTTCCACCAATGCTGGATTATCCCGGGGTAGATTGCGATCCACACTTGATAAAAGAGGAACATTAGAAACCCGACCATGAATCCGCTTATAAGCGACTGCCACAATAAATCTTTCCGAAAGAATATTATGAATCCAAAAATTGCTAGGAAGGCCGCATAGTTGGAATAAATTGAATTCAATTTAAAGATTAAAGTCAGTACCAGTAAGATTGCTATCGCTACCGATGAAATAATCAGCAAGTCTTTTTTACTTCGCTTTCTGCATTCGCAAATGGTGTGCGTTTTGCCAAAAGTTACTTCATAAATAACGCCTCCTATGCCTGCAATAGCAAAGGCAAAAAGATAATCTTCTATCCCGAGATGAAAATTTCCTAGAATATGGTCCGGGTACCAATAATCCGGCAAAAATATTAATGCCGCAGGCGCAAAAATTGCTCCAACCACGCTCATCATGATCATTTCGCGGCGCAGATCTTTGCGTATCAGAAACAATAAAAGCCATAGACTCAAGAAAATAAAATCCCCAATTAAATATGCGTAAGGATGTCGCATGGTGATAAAATTTCTTGCGACACCACAGGGTATTAGCCCTGTAGGTTGCCGCAACGTAATGTTTTTTCTTTGATTACTGTCCCGTGGCAAGGCTGCGGGGAGAGTGTTGTTTTAATTTTCGCACATTGAGAAAATATCTTTATATTTTTTCAAATGCTTTTAGCTTTTGTTGTGGTTCGAGAGTTTTTTCTCCAGCGACTTAAGTTCGCTCCGCGTTGGAATATCAAGCTCCTTCAAGATTTTTTTAACCAATTCGCGCGATTTTTTTTCTGCCTCCTTCTGTTGTAATAGTCCTTCTTGTATAAGAGCGTTCAGAGTTTTCTCCAGTTTTTTCTTCGACGGCGTCTTCTCGGCAACGGCCTTAAATGCTTTTTTAGCCTCTTTCGTCGAGATGCTAAGGAGTCCTAAACCCGTCAGAAGTATTTTTTTGCGTATATCCATGTTCGATTAATTGATTTTATTGTTTAATTTTCTATCGACCTTGATGCCATTTAATTTCGATGCTGCTGGCTTTTATTTACTGTCCCATCATATTCATCATGCCATTGCCTCGACTCGCCATGGCATTCCCGCCGTCCTGCAACATTTGACCATGTGTCTGCAGTTCTTGCCCTTTCTGCACCATCTCTGAATCATTATATTTCTGACCCTTTTGTTGTATCATCTGGCCCGCTGAGAGCATCATTTGCCCGTGTTGCACCATGCTCGAACCGTCGTCTTTCATAAGATTGGCGGTTTCGCGCAGATAGTCAGAACTAAACGCGCTCGCTGAACCTCTGATAAAATAGCCGATCAAACCCCCAACCACGAATGCCGCAATTATCCCGATTACAAGTTTGTTGTTTCCCATGAGTTTTTAGATTAATTGATTGATAGACCAGCAATCCCTTATTGACCTTTTATTGATTTTTATTATCTATGAGGAACAAACTATGCAGACCGCACCATCCTACAAAGCTTTCAATGAGAGCGACCCATCCAATGACCGTGATAACGATAGTAACCCAGTCTGCGGTATATTGCGGCGCCCACGGCCCGAGCCACCAAAACGCAAGCGCGAATCGCAAAATTCTGTCTAGTCTTCCTAAATTTTGAGTCATAATTTTTTATTGAAGATTTATTCGTCTAATGCCGTCCGACCTTTATTTTATGACATTTCCAGTTTCAATTGATTTTATTATCTACACCTTTTCAATTTTTTCGATCAAGCCGTCTGACAGCCAAATGACCCCGTCAACGTATTGTCTGTCATCCGGTTCATGAGTTACCATCACGATCGTTTGTTTCAATTCTTTGTTGAGTTTTCTGAAAAGTTCAAGTACGGTTTTCGCGGAAGCGGTATCAAGATTAGCGGTTGGCTCGTCGGCAAAGAGGACTTTGGGAGAATTGACGAGGGAACGCGCGACAGCAACTCGCTGTTGTTCACCGCCGGAAATTTCGTTTGGATAATGATTAAGACGATGGCCGAGACCGACCAAATCTAAAAGTTTTGCCGCATGTTCCCAGCAATGATCGGGTTGTTTGCCATAGGCCAATGCCGGCAGCCAGACGTTTTCTTGTGTAGTTAATTCTGCAACGAGAGCATATTCCTGGAATATATACCCGAGCTGTTCCAGTCTGAATCTTGTTTTTTCAGAATCGGAAAGTGCGGTAACATAGGATTTCCCTATGTGTATTTTCCCTTCCGTAGGAGTATCAATGAGGCCAAGCTGGTGGAGCAGTGTTGATTTACCTGAGCCGCTTCTGCCCATGATTGCCACGAATTCACCCTCCTTAATTTCGAAGGATACGCCTCGCAGTGCAGGGGTGGGAACTTTTCCGGGATATGTTTTTTTAAGATTTTCTACTTGAATCATGATTTCATTGCAAATTTATCCCCAAATAGCTGTTATAATGTCTTTCTTGGCTACTATCCGGGCAGGAATTCTTCCAGCAAGAAATCCTGCAGCGACGAAGGCGGCAATGCTTATCGTGATTTTAAGAGATGTATAGAAAAGTGTCAGGTTCATGGTTCCGACGACCGGTATGGGATAGACAATTAAGAGCGGTTTAAGAAGGAAAAAGGTTATCACCGTACCGATTACGAGTCCGCAGAGCGTATAGAAGAGTGCCTGAATAATATACGCGTTTACGATAATGCTTTGTTTTATTCCGATCGCCTTGAAAATTCCGATCTGGCGACGTTTGTTCAAGGCATTTACATAAATCATGACGAAAATCGTCACCGCCGCGACAATGATGCTGATGACGCTCACGATGTTCGCAATAAGTGTGAGGGCACTCCCGAAGGAAGCGGCTGTACCAAGCAAGCTATTGTAATTCTGTACTTTTAGGTTGGGAACCATCGCTTGTATCCGTTCCTGGTAATATTCGACGGGCATACTGGTGAGGTCGGTCTTTGCCTGAATTTGGGAAGCACTGTTGGAAACACCCAAAATAGACTCAGCCTCTTTAGCTGTAATATAATTGAGATTAAGACCAAAGGCATCATCGTAAATTCCCTTTAAGGTATAGGTACGCATAATGCCGTTTGCGTAGGTGATGTTGATTTTGTCGCCCGGGCGCGCACCGCCAAGATTTTCATTCGCATGCTGCATACCGGGGTAGCCCCCGGCGATTGCGGAAGATAGTATAACCTTGTCCGTGTCGTCGGGTAACAACCGCTCACCATCAAGCATTACGTTTTGAATGGAAAGCACGTTTGACAACTCAGCTGGGTCGACGGCAATAATAGAACCGGGCATGGTTTTGTACTGGCCGTTTTTGTCTTTATCAAAAGAGAAAGAACTCGCCAAAAGGTATTCACGCACGGTGGCTATTACGCCTGGAATGGTTTGAATTTGAGCCCTTAGCTCACTTGTGTTGGGGATGAATTGTTTTGCTACCGGCTTTTCCTGAGGGCTCACGGTAATGTCGGCGGTCAAGTTCTTTTGATATGCTACTTTAAAACCCTCCCAAATTCCGGCCATAACGCCGGAGATGAACATCATATTGATGAATGACAGAGACAGAATGAGAATCATCAAAACGAGCGTGGATTTATGCCCGCGCAGAATGGATTTGTAGGCGATGAAAACGGCGGTTTTCAGATCATTGGCGCTCATGCTGGTTATTTATTACCAATTACCACTTGTTCTCCCTCCGAAACGCCCGAGACTATTTCGATCATTCCATTTTGTCCTTTCAAGCCGACTGTTACATTTTGACTGGTTAATTTCCCATCCTTGTAAATTTGGACAATGTTGGTTGGGCCATTTTTTTGAATAGCGCTCGCGGGAACGATAAAGGTGCTGGTAGCTGATCCGGTTTTAATCCAAACATCAGAGGTCATCCCGGCTTTCACCTGGTCATTCGGTTCATTGAAAATTATCGTGGTTTTGTAATACACGCTGCCGTTAATAACTGTGCCGGCGGGATCTACCTCGGTTATTGTTCCTTGCCATTCGCGCGGAATGGCGTCAGAAGTGATTCGCACTGGTTGACCGATTTGCACGCCCGCGACATTGTCTTCCGAAAGATTGACCTTAACCTGAAGAGCATCATCAGAAATTATTGAAACAACCGTCGTGTTCGGGCCGACTATTTCGCCGACATTGCCATTTGTCACCGTAATAATTCCGGAAATGGGAGCGATGATTTCCATATCCTGAATCTGCACTTCGACTTGTTGCATCTGGGCTTCAGCTTGCCTGATTTGCGCTTCAAACACTGCTTTGTCAGTAGCGCGTAGAGGAGCTTTGATGAGAATTAATTTATCTTGAGTAATTTTTAGGACGGATTCTGCTGTTTTTAATTTTTCTTCGGCAGAACTAATATTGGAAATGGTGGTATTTATATTTGTTCTTGCAGTTGAGATATCAGTTTTCCAATTAGAGGGCATCACGGTGGATGTTCCATTTATTGCATAGATGTTGTCTGGGTTATTAACCGCGAGTGCGAGTTTATCTAAAAACGCATTAATATTGCTAAGATATTTCCTTGTCGTGTTGGCGTATTCAGAGAGGTTGCTGTTAATTGAGAGCTGATAAATATAGGGTTTCCAAACACTGAAAACATTGCCTTCGATGGAAAATCTGCTCCCCTCAATGTCATTTTGCAGAGTCGAATTGATCACCAAAAATATGAGTTTCGGATTGGTGGATAAAGGACTGGTGAACATTTGATCCGCTTTACTTCTTATGGCATCGTCAGCTTTCACGTATGCATCTTGAAGTTTGTCGACAAAATTCTGTCTCGCATCAGTTACCGCCTGTGCTGCATTTGCCGCCGCCGTTTCGGCAACGGCGATGTCTTCCTGTGAAGCTCCTGCTTGTTGTTGAGCCAATCTCGCTTTCTCGACATCGATACTCGCCTGCATCGTGGCTAATTCCGCATCAAGCGTGCCGGTTTCTTGCTTTGCCAAAACTTGTCCTGTCTCAACCTTCTTCCCGACTTTTGCTCGGAGAACTGTCATCTTGCCGCTATTTTTGAAGTGCAAATCTATACTGGTAGGCGCTTCGACTTTACCGCTCGCAAAGACTTCCTGAGTGATATCGCCTTTTTGAACCGTCGCAAGTTTATAAGGAGAATCGGCAGACTTCTTGATGTATACTCCGACACCGGTGCCAACCGCGAGGATAGTTATTGCGATGACAATGATTTTTTTCATATAATGCCAAAATTGTTTACACCGACTCTGGCTTTTGTATTCATATTTTGATTTGATATTCGGTTAATGCGTATGACTATTTTGGCTTTCACTGCTGTCTTTTGCAAAATGATGGGGAAGGGAAAGAAAGATGATCATCGACAAAATAAATACCCAGATGCCCCCAAGATATAAGTCCAAGCTGGTTACGCCGCTTTTCAACGAAGCTACGATCACAAACAAAATTGACATAAATAGCGACAGGCCGAGAGTAATATAGAATTGTTTGTTTTTGAACATGGTTTTTATAATTAT
>CAZKRG010000013.1:1897-17164 GCA_964555255.1 uncultured Candidatus Saccharibacteria bacterium | reverse complement strand
TTGAAAACCGTTATGCCAGCAATGGTATCGTGAGTTCGAATCTCACCCCTTCCGCCAAAATTTGAAATCCGAATCGGAAGCCGAAATGGGGTCGCGCCGAAGGCGCGACACTAATGCATTCCCCCCGCGAAATCCTGAATCCACAAGGGTTCGCCACGCTCCGCGTGGCTCAAAAAGTACGGTTCGATCTTTAATTAAAAAGTTCGAACCGACTTTTTTGTACAAATCGAGATTTGTACCCTAGTTTGCCAATTCCATATTGTATTTCAAAAACTTTTCTGTAAGTTCGAACCGATTATTCGCTTTTTGCTCAAAAGCCGATAATTTCTCTTTGAGAAGCTGTTTTGAGACAACGAGAGCATTTTTAGCTTCACGATATTCCTCCAGCGATAAAGCACTTTCGAGATAAGCGTTCATCAGCTTCTCTATCTTGGTATCCAAAAGAGAAATTTCGGCTTTTGTTGAATCTGCAAAAAGCGTAGACGATTGGGCTTCACTTTCCATATCCTTGCGATTTTCCGCCAACATCCAAGAATCCCAATCGTCAGACAAAGAAACTTTTTGAAGCTCGGTTTTGAAGGGAAGAAAATCTCTCTCAAGACAAGCTCTCCAAATTGGCAAATGTCAGCCAGGCACATTCAACTTTGAAGTACGCCACCGGTTTGTTCGAATACCTCATAGGGCGTCTTCCAGTCGAGGCGTTTCCTCGGCCGGGAGTTCAAGAACCGCTTGACCACGCGGATCTCATCGTCTGATACGTTTCGAAAGTCAGTGTTCTTCAGAAAAAACCTGCGAATGAGGTTATTCACATTCTCATTCGACCCCGTTCCCAGGAATGATACACATGAGCGGAAAATATTTTCATACCGAGCTCTTTTTCCAAAGTCTCGTACCCGAGATTCTCGGCTCCGCGGTCCCGCGTGAGCGTTTTGCGAACTTGAGAAGGCAACCTCTGGAATCGTGCCATCGTGATCCGGTCTTCCTCGCTCATGGTGCGGTCATACGCCTTGCCGATGAGAATACTACGCCGCTTGCCCCGTTCGTTGGTGGTGCAAAGGCGTATCGGAATGGTGGGTGAATACACAATAGAATCATCCTCCCAATGGCCAATGCGCGTCCTCCTCTCCGCTTCTTCCGGCCGCATTTCGATCGATGGCAACGGGCCTTTCCCAATGCGCCATGGTTTCCGAAGCCCTTTCTTCATACGTTGTCGCCGATGAAGTGCGAGGCACGGTCGCAGCTCTTCTTGATGGGAATTATGATTACTCAAACAACATCATCCTGCGACTTTGGATTATCCACAAATTTATATACAACTGATGCCATCTTCATGCAGTGATGTCCACGTGCATAAAGAAAGAGGCAATGGAATATTCTTTAAGCACGATCTCGCTACGCTAGATTATCTATAACCAATTTTAATTTCTCCTCGGCCGTTTTGGCAATTTTGGAAAGTTTGGAATTTTGCACTTTCTCCATGGCGACCGTAGGTAAAATCGCCGCCACAAATGTGCGGTCTTTGTCTTCATACACAATTACATTGCACGGCAGGAGAAGCCCAATATCTTTCTCCTCCTGAAATGCCTGATAGGCGAGGGGTGGATTACACGCACCGATAATCACGTACCGATCATACTCAACATTAAGTTTCTTTTTGAGTGTTGCTTGCACATCAATTTCCGTAAGCACCCCAAACCCCTCTTTTGCAAGTGCTACTTTGACTTTCTCCACCGCATCACCGAATGGAAGATGTATTTCTTTTTTATATCCGTATCTCATAATTATTTATTAGTATACTTCCCCTCGTTCGAGAATCAAGAGCGACCGGAGCGCTCTCCTGATAATGCACTGCTCACATTCACATTCCTGTCATAAAACTTTTTTTAATGTGAAAATGTGAAAAAAGAACTTGTGTATATAATCACTGTTGTATGTGGCAGCCTGCTTCTTACAACAATAACGTTCGCCTCATATATTATCCTCACGCCGTACTACCTCATGCCTGGAGAAAATATCACGATCCAAGGGAATGACCTCCCCTCAAATGAGTTTGTAATAGTATCCGTGGGGAACCAAAAGCTGCCCCCCCTCCGCACAGATACAGGAGGAACATTTTCCCTACCCCTCCAAGTACCAAACACAGGAGGGAAATCGCTTCCCATTACTGTATATGATCCTTCCGGTACTAAAAGCACGTCGAGTGTAGTAGTAGGAACCTATTATCCTTTTGTTACTCCTACCACATATTATGTGCTTCCCGGAGGTACGGTGCGCTTCAATGGAATCCGGTTTGCTCCCAACGAATCTGTGCAAATAACCGGAAACAATATCATAACAAACATCCAAGCTGACACAGGAGGAACATTTGAAACCGGCGCATTCCCTGTGGGATACACCGCCGGAGAACAAACATATCGTTTCACGGGAATCAACAGCAACACATTTGCCAATGTTACTATCTACATCGGCAAACTGAATCCCTGGCTTACACTCGACACGTATTATGCCCCGCCCGGGAGTTCCCTCACTATATCCGGCCACTTTTTCGGCTTAAACGAATCCGTAAGCGTATTTTTCGAGGGTTCTCCTGTGGGAACGGTGACTACTGACAATCGAGGAGAATTCTCGGTGCAAACGTTTGTGCCTGCCCTCATCGAAGGATTCAAACTCATCTCTGCGCAAGGGCTCACCACCGGCGCAGAAGCCACAAGCACTTTCAGCGAAGCGGCAGCAAACTAACCACTAGCGACTAGGGATTAGAGACTAGGGGAACCCCACGTGGTACTATCAAACCATGGAAGAATTGGAACTTACCTACCTCGCGAAATTTCTGCCGCCCACACTCTTTACTTCACCTTCGAAAAGGACCGTGGACTTATACGTACCGGCTTCTGCAGAACACCCTACACTCCGCATCCGCGCACAAGGAGGGAAGCAAGAAATCACAAAAAAACCAATCCGCGAAGGTGATGCTTCCCATCAACTCGAAAGCACCATTACTCTTTCTCCAGAGGAATACGCCGCGTTCGAAAAAATTCCATACAAACGGGTGGTGAAAACGAGATATTACTACTCCTCAAACGGCAGAACATATGAATTCGATATATTCGAGGAAGACCTCGCCGGACTGGTGCTCGTTGATGCAGAGTTTGAGACGCTCGCTGAAAAAGAAACTTTCATGGCCCCCAATTTTTGCCTCGTGGACGTAACGCAAGAAACATTCCTCGCCGGAGGAATGCTCTGCGGCAAAAAATACAGCGACATCGAACCCAAACTCCTCAAACTTGGGTATAAAAAGCTGTTCTAGTTTTTACCGTTTACCTGAAGCAAATCCACCTCGAACGTGAGCGTGGAATTCGGCGGGATAGAACCCACTGCCTGGCTGCCATACGCAAGCTGCGGCGGAATGACGAGCACGCGCTTCCCGCCCACTTTCATCCCCGCTACTCCTTGATCCCATCCCTGGATCACTTCTCCTGCGCCAAGCGTAAAGGTAAACGGCGCATTCCCGTGGAGATTTGAGGCGTCAAAGACAGTGCCATCCTGAAGCGTTCCTTTGTACGTGACTGACACTTTATCTCCCGGCTTCGCTTCTGTTCCCTTCCCCACCGTAACATCGCGCACTTGAAGCTGCGCGGGAGAAATTACAGGAACTGCGGGGGAAATTTCAGATGGCGTGGGCGACGAAACCACATTTTGTGAAAAAGTGGAATTCCACGCCGCCCCAATTCCGATCCCTACAAGTATAATCACGATCCCGAGTATGACATACCAAAAAGTGTGCGACATGAGATTGATTATATCATGTGGTAAAATAATTGAAATGCCGGAAATTAAAGTAATCCAAACGATTAAGAAAACCCTCCCCGCGGTGGTATCGATTGTTATCGCAAAGCGCCTAGAAGATCTCGAAAAAGAAATTCCCGCTGAACTGGACCCATTTCTTCCCAAAACTCCCGAAGGAGGCCACCTCCAAATCCCCGACACACTAGTGGATAACCGCGGCATGGTTACGATCGGCGGCGGCTCAGGGTTTCTCGTGGATTCCATGGGAGTGATTCTCACCAACAAGCACGTGGTAAGCGACGAACACGCAGAGTATACGGTAGTACTCTCAAATGGAGAGAAATTTCCAGGTACTATTTTGAGCCGCGATCCGGTAAATGATGTCGCAATTCTCACGGTCCGACCCCCTAAAAACAACTTGCCTACCATCGAGATGGGCAACGCCACCTCGCTTGAACTCGGCGAAGAAGTGATCGCAATTGGAAATGCACTGGGAATTTTTAGGAACACTGTCTCGCTCGGTATTGTCTCCGGCCTCTCTCGCTCAATCGCCGCGCAACCCGACCCGCAAGCAGCTCCTCAGGAACTCCGCGGACTTATTCAAACCGACGCTGCGATTAATCCGGGGAACTCGGGAGGCCCCCTCGTGCGCCTCAATGGCACCGCAATCGGCATCAATACCGCCATTGTCTTTGGCGCACAAAATATCGGCTTTGCGATCCCGATCAATTCCGCGCGGCGGGATCTCCATGACCTCCAAACCTACGGCCGCATCCGAAAACCACTCCTTGGCGTACGCTATCTCATTGTGGACGACATACTTCAAGGGAAAATGAATCTCCCAGTAAATTATGGCGCGCTTATTATCCATAATCCAGCACATGAAAGCGGCGTTATTCCCGAAAGCCCCGCAGCAAAAGCAGGCCTCCAAGAAAAAGACATCATCCTCGAATGCAACGCAGTAAAAGTAGACCACGAACACGCGATCCAAGACTTTTTAGAAAAACTCACCGTGGGAAGCAAACTCCGCCTCCTCGTCCTTCGGGGAAAAAGAAAAGTGAATATGCAGGTGACTTTGGCAGAAAGAAAATAGATACTTATAACAAATAACTCACAACGAAACTCTTGTTTGTTATCAGCTATTGATATTCAGTTATTTTAGTACTCATATATACTCACAAGAAGTCCTCGAGTATCAAGAAGGAGTACCTTATCGTGGCGCGGATCCAAAAAACCGCCAGAACCCCACACGCGAATATCGTTTAAGAGAAAATCCTTATCGCCAAAATGACGCGCGAAACACCCGGAATAATTGAGCGTCTGCAAAAACGTGCGGCATGCATCATCGTTTTGGGGCATGTTCACATCCGAAAAATCAGGAATCCCGCAAGAACCCAAAGAGGCAATGTAATCTCGACATCGTCCGGTAAATTGGGAGTACTCGGAAGGGTCAATAGAAGGACAGCTTGCGTAAAGAGGCGGATCGAAGTCTGCCAAATTCGGAAGGTATCCAAAACATTCATTGAGCCGCACGTTGACTCCCACTCCACTTTTCCCTCCTCCAAGGTAAATTGTAAGAGTATCATTCCCTCTCATTACAATATCCGTGGGAGATGCGACACCAGAAGGCGTATATCGCTCCACTGCCTGGGGAATAAAATAGGATCCTCCGCGACTACTCTTCACTTGCCACGCCGTTACGTCCACTCGCTCATTGTCTCCTAACGACGCCGAAATCACCGCTTGCCCTATGGTTTCGAAACGTTCCGAATACACCGAATTTAAGGTGATTTTCCCGTAATAAGGAGAAAGTTGACTCCTGGTAAAACCTGGCGGCACTTCGACGCCTGTATAGTTTGTGAGGGGCGAAGACTCACTACCAGATCCAGCAGATCCAGTGTCATTTTGAACTCCACTTTCAGCCTGCCCCGTACCCTGAGAACCGGCAGCATACCCTGAACTTCCTCTTTGCCCCTCGTCAGAGGAAGAACCGCTAGAATCAGGAGAAGGGGGGTTATTAGTATTGTTCCTTCCAACTGAGGGGGGATTTATTGGCAATCCAAAACCGAAGTTGAAACTAGAAGTCGAGGAAGCCTGATTTCCATTCACCTGCTTGCGTGTAAGGGAAGGGAGCGGGAACGCCGTAAGAGCTACCACCACAAGCACAATAAACACCATCACCGCAACGATGGCAATGATCGTTTTCCCTCCTCCGCCTCCGCCATGTCCTCCACTCATAAGATTTAAGTTATACCACTATATTAACAATTTTTTTGGGAATGTAGATAACCTTCTTTGGTATCTCGTCTCCCACAAACCCCAACACTTTTTCCCTTGAGAGTGCGAGCGCTCGCGCTTCATTTTCCGAAATATTTACTGCGATACCTTCCACCGTATCCCGCACTTTACCATTCACCTGTATCACCAACGTGAAAGTCTCCTCCACAATAAACTTCGGGTCGTATTCCGGCCAGGGTTCCGCATGAATAGATTTGAACTTGCCCTTTGCTCTTTCTTGCCCGCCATAGCCTTGGCGTCGGCGGGGCCCTTTGCTGTTTGCCATGCTTTGCCATATCTCCTCCGTCATGTGTGGAGCAAAAGGAGCGAGAAGATTCACAAAGGCCTTAAACGATACCAATGACAATGAAAATTTCTCTTTTTCAAATTCGTTCAAAAGGATCATAAGCGCACTAATCGCAGTGTTGTAGTGGAGATTTTCAATATCTTCAGTAACTTTTTTTATAGTTTTATGAAGCATTGAATCAACACCTCGATTTCGCGAGCCTCCTGCATCTTTGCCTTTTACGCTCGTAATTTCTTGTGCAAGATTCCATACCCTTTTCAAAAACCGTTCGACGCCGAGGATCCCCGCATCGCGAAAATCTCCTCCTTGCTCAAAAGGCGCAAGGAACATAAGATACATCCGCAACGTATCTGCGCCAAATTTTTTGATGTAGTCATCCGGATTCACCACGTTCCCTTTCGATTTCGACATCTTGGCACCTTCTTTGATTAAAAGCCCATGGGCTCGGAATGTAGTGAACGGTTCCTCAAAGTGGAGCAACTTCATATCATGGAGCGCCATCGTGACAAATCGCGAATACAGAAGGTGCAACACCGAGTGCTCGGCGCCGCCGATATACATATTTACCGGCAGCCAACGCCGTGTCACCTCCTGGTTCCACGGGAGTTTGTTCCCTGTTCCTTGTTCCTTGTTACTTGGATACTTTAGAAAGTACCACGCGGAATCCAAAAAAGTATCCGACACATCCGTCTCGCGGCGCGCCATTTTTTTACATCCCGGGCACTTCACTTCGTAAAAAGATTTTACGGAGGCCAGCGGCGATTCCCCTTTCCCGCGCGGTCGAAAATCCTCCACAAACGGGAGCTTCACAGGCAAATCTTTTTCCGGCACCGCATACCAACCGGGCATATCAGCATGTTCTCCTTTTCCTATAATTGCACACGCCTCACAATGAATCATGGGAATCGGAGCTCCCCAATATCTTTGGCGTGAAATTAGCCAGTCCCGAAGCCGGTACTGTACTTTCCACTTTCCACATACAAATTCAGTGATTTCTTTTTTAGCAACTTCGGAATGTTTCCCTGAAAATTCTCCCGAATCAATAAGCGTTCCAGAATCAGTCGTGAATCGAGGTACGCGCCCCGCCGCTCTCAATATGAAAATCTCCATCCCACTCCAAGTTCCTTTTGAGATAACCGCGACAGCTTCTTCAATGGAAAGCCAGCGAACCTCCATATTTTCGGCATCATCATTTTTAAGACCGACTGAATGAGTATCTTTGAGGTCCACACGGAACGCCTTGCAAATACTATGCACATTAATATTCATATAACTGAAACGATAGTTCTGCTCGATCGCTCCAAGAAATTCTCCCACATGAATGTGATCGTACCCAGTTTCTTCTGTAAACTCACGGCTTAAAGCTCGTAGGTCATCCTCACCTTCTTCATAAGCTCCACCTGGAAATTGATACTCATTAATTTTTTTATTAAAGACAAGCAACATTTTCCCATCTTGTATAGTCACCCCATGTACCACATCTCTCCGTGTTGCATCCGATTTTTGCTCTCCATATTTAGGAATGACAACCTCTCGAATCGGTAATTTATACTGCTTCGCAAACTCAAAATCTCGCTCATCATGCGCCGGCACCGCCATGATCGCGCCCGTGCCATAGCCAGCGAGCACATAATCCGCAACCCAAATTGGGATTTCTTCTTTCGTCGCTGGGTTAATCGCCTTCACTCCCTTAAGCTCTACTCCGGTTTTTTCCTTGCCTTCTGCAATTCGATCCTCTTCAGACTTTTTCTTCGCACTCTCGACATATTTCTCAATTTCTTTCCAATTTTCTATTTGCTCTTTGCTATTCGCTACGAAAGAATGCTCCGGCGATAATACTATATACGTGGCTCCAAAAAGAGTATCCGGCCGAGTGGTAAAAACAGAAACCATATCCAAAACATTCTCGAGAACGACAAGTTCTTCTGTACCACAAACATGTTCCTCTCGAGCTGGGAAAACGACGAGTTCTCCTCCGAGCACCTGTTGCAATTCTTGTGCACGAGAGAGAGGCACGATACCATCATTCGCATCTTGAAGAATCTTGATCTCACTTACGTTCTTTTTGATCGCATCAAAATCAAAACGCCAGGTGAAATTAGCTTCAATCGGTTTGCGCCGTTTATCGGAAAACTCCGGCTTCAGAAAGCCTCCCACGAGCACAAGTTTTCGTATCGGCTGGGACAATCCCTCGACAGCTTTCATTGCAACAACAGCACCCAAACTATGCCCAACAAGTACGGTATTGGCATCCAGCTTCAGCTTCGCCATTAATTCAAGATCATCTTTCTCATTTGCTTTCTTCTCGTCAGAATGTGGCAATCTCGGCGCCTGCACTCTGAATCCTCGAGTTTCCAATTCTTTTTTAAGCCACGGAATAAATCCTTCATCCGGCACTCCACCATAGCCATGTAAAAGCACAAAATTTGGCTTCTCCTTCGTTTGTAGTTCAAACTGTACTTCCGCGCCTTCGCTTCGACCAATCCAATTCCGCTGCGCGATTTTCACCTTCTCGGACCAATCGAGTCCGCCAGCTGGCGGATCAATATTTTGAAGAAGTTTCTCTGCATATTTCGTAATTTTAAAAAACCACTGCTCCAAATTTTTCTTCTCCACCGGCGTCTCGCACCGTTCACAAACTCCAATCCCTCGCATCTGCTCGGGATCATCCTTCGCTACGCGTGTCCCTACTCCTCGCGACTGCTCGGAGTCATTCTTCGCTGCGCGAAGAATGATTTGTTCATCTGCCAACACCGTTTTGCAACTCGGGCACCAATTCACCGGCTGTTTCTTCCGGTAGGCAAGCCCGTGCTTCCACATTTGCACGAAAATCCACTGCGTCCACTTGTAATACTCCGGATTATAGGTTTCCAACTTCTCCTTCCACGCAAATCCGTTGCCAATTCTCTCGAGCTGCTCATAAAAACGCTTCTCGGAAATCTTTGCCTGTTTCATCGGATGCGCACCAATCTTCAAGGCATAATTTTCCGAATGAATTCCGAATCCGTCGAGTCCAATCGGCTCAAATACCTCCTTGCCCTGCATCCGCTTCATCCGCCCGTAAATATCCGAACCAGTGAACGCATACATGTTCCCCACGTGCAATCCTTCCGCCGAAGGATACGGAAACATCATGAGGTTATAAAATGGAGGTTTCTCTTGTTTCTTGCCTGCCCCGTTGCGAAGCTTTTCGGGGTCCCTTGTTCCTCGTCCCAGCTTGGGCTCATACGTCCCTTCTTCCTTCCACTTTTTTTGCCAAAATTTTTCTATTTTGTTGAAGTCATACTTCATAAGAGTATCCATAAAAATACGAAAGAAATACGAAATTACGAACGGGAATTCTTTTTTGTACTTTCGTAAAGTTTCGCAACTTCTAGATACTTCATTTTACCGTAAAAGAAACTCCCCGGAAAGTTAGAGCCTCCAGCGTAAAAATCGCGCTGGAGGCTCAGGGATGAACTCCGCCACCCGCTTGACACAGCCCGACCTCACCATAAGTGAGCGTCCAGAAACAGCTTTGAGTTGTGCTCATGGCATTTTCTCCTTTCGTACTTTTGTATAGTTCCCCGACTTAAATGAAGAGCTCTAATTTACCTACTTTCCCGGAGCAGCAAGTATGATTTTCTCTGGTTCGAAGATCACCTGCCGACTTCCTTCTTCCACCACACCCACTTCGGCGAGGCCGTACCCTACTTTTTTTCCTATTTTTAATATCTGTTCCACTTCGGATTGCGGTACAAATAAATAATATCCCACTCCCCAATTGAACGTTTTGAGACAGTCTTTAAGCGATACGCCTAATCCCCGCATGAATTGCATGACGGGTGGCACGGAAATCCACGAATGAATCCGATAATTGTATGGTTGTTTATCGAACGCCAACTTCCCCACCCCGTCGCCAGTCCCCGGCAGGAGCGCGTGGATTTTCACTTTTTCTTGGAGTAATGCTTCCACCAGTTTCACATACGAACGCGTGGGGATAAGGATTTCTTCGCCGAGCGTGTTGCCGTTCGGGAGCTTCGTCAAAAATTTATCCGGCAACTCCATCGCCTTTTTGATTGCAAGTGAGATTCCATTTGAATGGATTCCCGACGAGGCCGCGCCAATAATCCGGTCTCCGGGAACAAGCTTCTTTCCCGTAATCAAATTTTCTTTAGGCGCAATGATGCCGGTCGTGCAGCCCGAAAGGGTGGCGATGCTTTTGACCGGTGGTTTGGGATTTACCACGTAGGTAAGCGAGGCGGATTCCCCCGCGGGCATCGCCATTCCCACCTCTTCGCATGTTTTTAAAAACCCAGTTGCCAAATCACGCGCTCGATTCTCATCCGCATACCACTCGCTTCCTGACGCCTCAATTTGATCCGTGAACACAACCGGCATCGCTCCCTGTGCCAAGACGTCATTTACCGTCATCATCGCGGTATCGATGGCGATGGAGTCATAATAAGTTTTCCCGCGTGTATCTGTATTCTGGTAGAGCCATTCCGCAATCCAGTTTTTGTTTCCCAAATCCTCCTGCGTCTGACACCAAAGGTGCGATTGCTTCCCGCGATACTCAAACACCGCGCCGTGCGTGCCTGTCGCTTCTTCAGTGATATACACTCCCCGCTTCTCCGGAAACTTTAACGTCTGCCGCCCCGCACGCACCATGTGCTGCTTGAACGGTTCCATTTGAGTATAATCCACCCCTGCTTTGGCGTATTCGGATTGCATAGCCATTAGAAACTTAGCAAATTTCTTAATTCTTTCTCGGCCTCTTTTGAATCGGTAAATATTTTATAACCATACTTCTCCGCTTCTTTCTTGTACATTGGACCTTCGCACACATAGAACACTTCAGCTTCTTTCCGTTGCAATTCTTCGGTTGTTCCCCACCGGGGCGACTGCTGATTACGCGCAAAAATTGTCTCCACTGATTCTCCCAAAAGATATATTCCCGGAAAGTCCAGGTCGCGCTTCGCGAGATGTGGTAAAATATTCACTGTCTCGAAAATCGCTCCCTCATTCGACTGCTTTATCTCTTCTACCTTTTTTATAATACTCCGCCAGAGCGCTTCCGACTGCTTTTTTAGATTCCCCCAATGTTCTTCGCAGGAAAATGACTTCCAATATTTAGTTTCGTCTTTATTTTTGAAAAAATCCACCCATTCTCTCAACGCACTATCCTGCCACATTTCTTTTCGCAATAAATCGAGCTTGACACATCGTATTCCAAACTCCTTCGCAATTTTATTTGCGAGAAAACTTTTTCCTGAAGCAGGAATACCACTCACAAAAACATTCTTCGTCATATTCTCCTATTCGCGCGAATTAGAGAAGGTAATCGAGTTCCACTCTTTGAGCGCCGTAACAATATCCTCACTATTGTCGTACTCAATCACGATATCTGCAATCCCCCGGGTGGTGTCCTTGATTTGTGTGCCGCGTTTCATAATCACTACAATCTTTTTTCCTAACGCGTACGCAATTCCAGCTTCAATCGCTCGGCCGGTGGGTTTGTCGGTCACATCAATCAAGAATGCATCCGATTTTTCAATTTCTTCCTTTGCTCGCCCCATCAATTCCTTACTGTTTTCAAAAACCTTTTTATAATGCTCTACATCGCGAGTAAAACAAAAATCTTCAAACCCCGCGGCTCGCACGAGTTCGCATAGTTTCTCAACCTCTTCTGGCGTGTCCTCAAATGAGACTGAAATAAAAATGTGCATTATTTATCCTTTACCGCAATCACTTCGACTTCGACTACGCAACCTTCTTTGACCAGCTTTGAGACTTCGACGAGCGTAGAAACTGGCTCCGAGTTTTTGAAAAATTTATTCCGTACCGGCGAGATCTTTGCAAAATCCGCCATGTTGGTCACATAAATAGTTGCTTTTACCACATCATCCAAACTCGCACCTTCTTCTTTAAGAATATTGCCTAAAGCTTCGAATACAAACTCGGCTTGTTTTGCTGCATCGTTTGGCGCCACCACATTCCCCTGTGCATCGAGCGCGATCTGTCCCGTTGTGAAGATTATCTTTGCATTCCCTATATCTACCACATATCCATGAGAGTACGATCCCAACCGAGACGCGAAGCGAGATGAATTTATTTTCTTCTTAATCATTTAGAATCTAGAATACCACAAAAAATGGATAGTGGGCTTTATATCCCTAATTCGTGCGAATTAGGGATATAACACTATTTTACAAATTTAAGGGTGGGAAGTAATTCATCAACTCCCACCGTCAATCCTTCGTTCACCGCGCCCCTTGTATATTCGTAAGCCACTAAAATATTTCCTTGAGCATCGCCGGTCGGAATATAAATCTCTGTTGTTCCCCCACCCGCTACCTTTTCTGTATAGGTCATTTTGACTCCGCTTTTACCATCCACTATCACTTCTTGCTTCTGAATATTAATTGCGCCAGGATTTTTCTCAGCATCACTTATAACTTCATCAAAAGTTTTCGCACGCCCCAAATTTTGGTCATAATATGCCCCGATAGAAAACGACACCGCCATTTGCCCAAAACCTATCTCTGTATGCGTGCTTAACTGATTCACTACCGGAGTGCCCATTGATGCAGGGTACCGGAAAGAAATCCCATACCCGTCATAAGTCTTCCAGTCGGCGGTTTTATCCTGATTTTGGTTGGCTATGTTGTTTGGATTCTTTTGCGACGACAAATATTGATAGGTCCAAATTCCGCCTCCGATCACGACTAAAATAGCCACAACGCTCACTACTAAAAGCGTGGATATGCCGCGGTTTGAATTTTTAGACATGATTTTCTTTTTCTACTTCCTATTTTCTGACAAATATTTCTCGTACCCGAGCTCTTCTAATTTTTTGGATTTTGATATTACTCCATCTGCCATTTTCTTTTTGTAGGCGGTGAGTTTGGTTTCTAAGTCCTTATCGCTCGTCGCGAGGATTTGTACCGCGAGGAGGCCTGCGTTTTTTGCTCCGTCCACCGCCACTGTCGCCACTGGGATTCCCGGAGGCATTTGCACCGTCGCGTAAAGTGCGTCCACGCCATTCAAGGCGCCGGACTCCACAGGCACGCCTATCACCGGAAGTGTGGTTTGTGCGGCCATGACTCCTGCGAGATGCGCGGCTCCGCCGGCTCCGGCAATGATTACTTTCAATCCTCTGGACACTGCGGTCGTTGCGTATTCTACTGCGCGCTCCGGTGTGCGATGCGCCGACACCACCGAGATTGTATATCCCACTCCAAATTCTTCGAGCACTTTCGCGGCTTCTTGCATCACTCCCAAATCAGAATCCGAACCCATTATGATACCAACAAGAGGCTTGTTCATACTTATAACTTATAACTAAACCGGTTCAAATTCAAACCCAGCCTCTTAAACGTAGGAGGCCTGCGTTGCCGCAAGCCTCCGTGATGATTTCCTACTTGTTCGCAAGAAAAGCGGCCACTTCCAAGATGATCCTCCATAGGGTTTTCTTGAATCTCCCATTCGGATTCTTGAGCACCAGATCAAAATCCGGATAAAACTTTGGGTCAGCATCCACCGGGTCGTTTTTGAGCATAGTGCCTATTTCTTCTTGGGTGAGAGCGGGCTGTCGCCTCCTAATTCTTTCTCGCCGCTCTTTTTCTGACGCATAGAGAAAGATACAGAAAACTTTCCCGCCTTTTCGCCTCACTTCTTTTCGAAGTTTGCGTGCGCCTTTCGGGGTGATATCTGTCACTGCAAATCTATTTCGGAAAAGTTCGTTGCGCAGGACTCCCGAACAATGTTCGTGAATTCTTGCGAATTCGACGAATGCCCCCTGTTCCACGAGCGAGGAAAATCGTCGGGGACTGATGAAATAATACTCCTTTCCCTCTTGCTCGCATGCTCGAGGTTTGCGAGAAGTGTGCGCCACCACTCGCGCGAGCGGAAGCGCTTGGAGGAGTTCGGTTATGACACTCTCTTTCCCAGCCGCGTGAGGACCAGATACTGTAATCAGTTGCACAAATCACCTCTTTAGTTGTTTTTAAACTGCCTCTATCCTAGCGTGGATAAGGACAACAATCAAACATTACACTTTCACTTCCTATAAATCCTCCAGTGATGCAAACAACGATATAACTTCCCAAAGAATTCTGCAGTTTTCCCCACGCGCCTTGCTTCGACTAACGTGAAATCTTTATACATTCGATCAAGTTCTTCTCCAGAGAACGATTTTTCAAATTTCCCGTTCTCGTTGTAGAAGGCATTTGATTCTTCCGCAGGATTCCTTTGTATCATCATCTGATGAAACTCATCTTCCGGCGAGAGCATGTATAAGAATAGATAGCCGCCGGGTTTGAGCACGCGATGCATTTCACTCACCGCAAAATTCCTGCCGGCAACGCTTTCGATATCTGTGGATCCGAAGCAATCAACGCCAAAATCGAAAAAGTTTGATTGGAATTTCCACGGCTCAATCGCATCCATCACTTCAAAATGAGTTTTTTGAAACACCTCTTCCTCCTTGGCACGCCGCATGGCTTCCTCAATCGCCACGCTCGAAAAATCAAACCCATACATTTTGGAAATGACTTTTTCTTGAGCAAGTCCAATGACATTCCTCCCCTTGCCACATGCCATCTCCAATCCTACCAATCCATTCTTTCCTTCTTCTTGGAGAAACTCTAAGAAAAGCACCACGCCTCCCGAAATCGAGCGCGCATCCATCTGTTTCAATGCGTGCGGCGTTTGATGCTCTTCGTTCCACTTCTCCTTTTGCGTGTCGTGCGAAAGAGACATAGGAACTATTTTGGGAGCGATTTTGCTCCAATATCTCGCCGGTAGTACATTCCATCGAAGTGGATTTTTTCGACTGCTGCATATGCATTTTTGAGTGCTTCTTCGAGCGTGGCGCCTGTGGCGGTTACGCCGAGCACTCGGCCGCCGGAGGTAAC
>CAZKRG010000013.1:0-1797 GCA_964555255.1 uncultured Candidatus Saccharibacteria bacterium | reverse complement strand
TCAATTCCAGTGATTTCTTTTCCTTTTTCGTACTTGTCTGGATATCCGCCACTACAAAGGATGATGCAACAGGCATACCCCGGATTCCATTCGATTTCTATCTTATCCAACGTCCCTTCGATACACACTTCAATGATGTCGAGAAGATCAGTTTTTAAAAGGCGCATATAACTTTCACATTCGGGATCGCCGAACCGTGCATTGAACTCAATAACCTTTGGTCCCTGCGCAGTCATCATGAGTCCTGGATATAAAAGTCCACTGAAGGGCGCGCCCGCTCCTCTTAGAGCTTTCAGGATCGGAGCGACCACTTTTTCCCCCACTTTCTCCATGTCTTCCGGATACACCCACGGGAGTGGCGCAATAGTACCGACTCCTCCGGTATTAGGCCCCTTATCCCCTTCAAAAATTCTTTTGTGGTCCTGTGAAGAAGGAAAGAGCTTGAATACTTTTCCATCGGTGAAGGCATGCGCCGAAAATTCCTTTCCCTGCAGGAACTCCTCAATTACTACGCTCGCGCCTGATGCTCCGAATACCTTCTCCACCATTATCTTTCGCAATGCCTCTTCCGCTTCTTCGAGCGTCGCAGCTATCGTGACCCCCTTCCCTAATGCCAGCCCATCTGCCTTTATCACAATTGGCAACAATTGCTGCTCAACATATTTCTTAGCTTCCTCAAAATCCTCGAAGGTTTTGAAGGTCGCGGTGGGTATTCCATTCTCTTGCATTAACTTTTTTGCAAATCCTTTCGAGGATTCGATTCGCGCGGCAGCTTTTGTGGGGCCGAAAATTTTTAATCCTTTCGCAGTAAATGCATCCACAATTCCCATCGCGAGCGGATCGTCCGAAGCCACCACCGTGATATCTATTTCTTTCTCCAGCGCAAATTGCACCAGTGCCGGAATATCCGTGGAAGCAATGGGCACATTTTCGGCCACGTTCCCCGTTCCCCCATTTCCCGGAGCAATATACAGTTTTTCTACTCGCGGCGATTGTGAAAGTTTCCACGCCAGCGCATGTTCCCGCGCGTAATTGCCCACCACTAAAATTTTTCTTTTTGTGTCTATTTGCATTATTGAAAACCTAAATTTGCATTATTCGCGATTACTCCTATCCATTGGGATACAATTCTATGGCTTTTTGCTTCGCCTCTTCTAAAATTTTCTCCTCACCAGGAAACACGAGCGGCTTTTCTCGTTTAATCTCCTTCACAGTTCCACTTACAAACTGCATCAAAGTGCCGGTCTGCACTTCGTGCTCCACGGGAAGCACGCGCTTCTGGAGCGAGTCCACCGTGTCATTGGGCAAAATCGGCACCTGCTTTACTCCCACCACCGCTCCCTTGTCATACTCGGTAGTCACGCGGTGCGCAGTGGCTTCCGTCCAAAAATCACGTTGCACTGCTTGCACAAAAAAGAGCCGCGCCGCGTGCACGCGCTTGCCGAACATACCTTTGCCTCCAAAGTCCGGCCGCCCCGGATCCAACGGCCCCGGGTGTTGATTTACAATTCTCCCTTCAAACGCTTCAATCACATTCTCGGGAGTTTTCACGAGCCAGCCATACTGCCCCACAAAACCCACGCCACGCGCTTTACATTCTTTTATAATTGCTTCTCCAAATTCTTTTCTCGAGGCGAAGCTCTTCGGCGGTAGCACAAGCACATCTTTTTCCGGTATTCCTGCATTTTTCGCCCGTGCGATTCCCCCGGCTTCTGGCGTGCTGGCGATTACGCAGCCGATTTCTATGTCTTTAAACCGCCCCGATTGCGTGGCATGAATAATCGCTTCGGCAGTCGT
>CAZKRG010000012.1:0-17547 GCA_964555255.1 uncultured Candidatus Saccharibacteria bacterium | reverse complement strand
TATGAACGAATTTTCTGAAGACAAATTAATAGAACAAACTGCCGTCAACCCCATTAGAGGCGAGGACACGCTGCGAGCCCTCGCGGCCTCTAACGGGGCAGGGATATTCGCCCTATGAATGAATTCAACGAAAACAACTTAATAGAGAAGACCGCGGTTAAGCTTTTTGCTGAATTGTGGGGTAAGGAAAATTTTGCGAATAATTACTCCGGTGAATTTGATGCGGAATTCGGTCGGGAAAACGACGGCGAGGTTGTGCTGATGAATTACTTAAAAATCGCGCTGGTAAAACTGAACCCGAAAGTTTCCACGGAAGCGCTGAATCTGGCGATTGACGAAATAATTAAAGACCGCTCGGCCATGAGCATGGTTAAGGCCAATCAGGAATTGTGGCAGATGTATCGCGACGGAGTGAAAGTGGAAACAGAGAATAAGAAAGGTGAGAGACAGATAGAAAATGTTAAGGTCATTGATTGGCCGAATCCGAAAGAAAACCACTTTATGCTGGTCTCGCAAATGTGGATTACGGGCGAGTTGCACAAGCGTCGGCCGGATCTCGTCGGATTTATAAACGGATTGCCGCTTGTTTTAGTCGAGCTCAAAGCGTCTCACAAGAACCTACGTAACGCATATCAGGAAAATATCCGCGATTACAAAGACACCATACCGCAATTATTCTGGCACAATGCGTTTATCATAATTTCCAATGGCATTGAAACCAAAGTCGGCACGCTTACCTCCCAATACGAGCATTTCAATGAATGGAAAAAGATACAAAACGAAAACGAAGTGGGACGTGTGAGCTTGGAGACGGTTATAAAGGGCACATGCGAGCCAGCGCGACTTCTTGATATCGTCGAGAACTTTACGCTATTCGATGATTCTTTCCGCGAGACCAAGAAAATCGTCGCGAGATACTTTCAATATCTCGGTGTAAATCGATCATTCCAGCAGATCGTGAATCGAGACAAAAACCAGGGACGTTTGGGAGTTTTCTGGCATACGCAGGGATCGGGGAAATCCTACTCGATGGTCTTTCTGTCTCAAAAGATTTTCAGGAAATTACAAGGTAATTTCACCTTCGTGATGATCACCGACCGTGATGACTTGGACGCCCAGCTTTATAAGAACTTCGCGCATTGCGGAGCTGTCTACGAACCGGAGGAAAAAGTCCATGCCGAGTCCATAGTTCATTTGCGGGATTTGCTCGCTGAAGATCACCGGCAGGTTTTCACCCTCATTCACAAGTTTGGCACTAAGCCCGAAGAAAAGCCGCCGGTATTATCCGAACGGGACGACATTATCGTGATGGTGGACGAGGCGCATCGCACGCAATACGACCGCTTAGCGCAAAATATGCGCATCGCTTTGCCTAAGGCATCCTTTTTGGCGTTCACCGGTACGCCGCTCATGGCCAAGGGCGAGGAGAAGACAAGGGAGACATTCGGAGATTATGTTTCGACATACAATTTCGCTCAATCGGTAGAAGATGGCGCGACAGTGCCGCTTTACTACGAAAACAGGGTGCCGAAGCTTGAAAACGAGAATCCTGAAATTCAGAAGGATTTGGAAAAAGTGATGGATTTCTACGAACTGACGACCGATGAGGAAGAAAAGCTGGAACAGGAATTTTCGACTTTCTACCATTTGATTACTCGCGAAGATCGTTTGAATAAGGTTGCCGAGGATATAGTCGCGCACTTCACAGCTCGCGGATATGACGGTAAGGCAATGGTTGTCTCCATCGATAAAAAGACGGCAGTCCGGATGTATGCGAAGGTCAAAGCCGAAATGGGTCGGCACTTGGCAAAAATGAATATCGCCGCTTCCAAGGCGAAGGACCTGCCTGCGCCGCGTCCAACTACGTATGTCATAAAATGCGATGACGGCAGTTTCTATATTGGACAAACAGAAAATTTATTCAAGCGATGGGAAGATCATAAAAAAGGAAAAGCGAGCTGGACAAGTAGTCACAAACCGATTGAGGTTGTCCATTTTGAAGAATTTAATACTCAAAAAGAAGCAATAAAAAGAGAGGAAGAGTTAAAAACTGGTTTTGGTCGCCAATGGCTTAAACGGGAGTATGCAAAAAATCGTTTGCGTAATTGGAGTGAGGACTTGGCGCGGCAGGCAGGCGAGCATGAAAAGGAAGCATTGAGGGAACAGGCGCAAAAATACGAAAATATCGATATGGCCGTCGTGGTCAGCCAGAGCCAGAACGAAATCGCCGATATGGAGGAATTCGAGATAGACATGCGGCCGCTCAGAGCCAGGATTTTGAATGAAGATTTGGAAACCAAATTCAAAGACCCGGACAGCAACCTGCGGATCGTGTTCGTCTGTGCTATGTGGATGACCGGCTTCGATGTGCCGAATCTCTCCACACTGTATCTCGACAAACCGCTCAAGAATCACACGCTCATGCAGACGATCGCCCGAGCAAATCGTGTGTATCCGGGAAAGACCAATGGACTCATTGTCGATTATATTGGTGTGTTCCGGAATTTACAGAAAGCTTTGGCGATTTATGCTTCCACGAAGGATGGCGCGGACGAAATTATTCAGGAGAAAGACGAGCTGGTGGAGATACTATTTTCTACGGTTACCAAGACCAGACAGTTTTTGAAATCTATCGAATTGGATATAAACGAATTGCTTGAGGCGCAAGATGTAGAAAAAATCAGGCTTGTAGATTTATTTACGAATCGTATCCTTCAGGATGAAAAAACAAAACAGCAGTATCTCGAGCTTGCCGGCGATGCTTATAAATATTATCGAGCGGTCCTGCCCGAACCCAAAGCGGAGGATTACTACCAAGAAGTGACGGCATACAAAGTGATCGCCTCGCGCATTCGGGAAGTCATCGACGAGGATACCGATGTCTCGCAAGTGAAAAAGGACTTGGAAAATCTGCTCGACCGGTCCATTCGCGCCGGAGAGTATGTGATTAAAGATAAGCCGAAACTCAAGGATTTAAGCAAGATAGATTTCGAAGCGTTACGCAAATTCTTCGACGATTCGGATACCAAGAATATCGAAGCGGAAAGCTTGAGCGCCGAGCTTGAGGAGAAAATCAAGGAGATGATCCGCAAGAACAAGCTTCGCAAGCATTTCCTCGATCGACTGAATAAGCTATTGCACGATTACAATACCGGTTCTCACGATCTCGATGTTTTCTTCGATCAGTTGGTGGAATTGGCGAAAGAATTGAGCGCGGAAGATGCTCGAGCACTGTCCGAAAATCTCACAGAAGAAGAACTGGCCGTTTTCGACATTCTCCGCAAGGAAAATCTGAATCCGAACGAGGTCGATCAAGTTAAAAAGGTGGCCAAGGAATTATTGGCTAAGCTTAAAACCCAAAAGCTGGTTTTGGATTGGAAGCGAAAAGAGGAAACCCGAGCCGACGTGAAGATCACTATCCGAGACATGCTCTACGATGAGTTGCCCGGTCCCACATACACCGAGCCCGATTGCGAAGATCGATCGCAAAAAGTCTATCTGCATATTTACGATAATTACGTAGACGAAAAAGTGAATGTTTATGCCTAAGAACAGTAAAAAAGAAGAAAAGCCCGAACAGCATTTTGATTCAGAAAAAGGCACTTTTTGCGTTTACGAAATTTTCCGCAAACAGAAAAAAACAATTTACTACCTACAAGGTGGTCAAGTGAAATTCCTGTCCAAGATTATTTTAAGTGGCTATCAGGGTCTGCCTTCCGGACTATATTTGAATAGAAATGGTTATGGGTTTGGGAAGAAGGGAACTTTTTTATTGTCGGCAATGAAGGAAAATCTTGCCCCCAATAAACTTCTAGAATTTACCGTTACTAGCAATAAAACCAAGTCGATCAAAAAGAGTACGCTCAAAACCTCTGTCGAGCTTCCTTTGATTGATATAAAGAATCTTTTGGTGCGGTTAGGACGGATTAATGAAGACAGCAATAATGATTTGAGAGGCGAAGTCGCTTCATTTTTGAGCACGAAATTCCCCAAGCAGATAAAGATATCAACAGAAGATTTTGATGATTATAGAGGAGGTGAAATGGCCGCTCTTCTACGAAGGAAAAAAGTAGCTCAGAAGCTTAATGAGGAGGATTTGGAATCGCTGAAAATTTTCTTCCCTAAAATTTTTGAAACTTCACTGAAAGGTAAGAAAAAAGCCGTCAAAGCAGAAAGGAGTGCTCTTATTCAAAACACTAAGAAAATTACCGACAAAATCTTTCTCGATGAGGTTATAAAAGAATTTGAGGGTAATCTTATCAAGAAGACATTGTCAGAAAATGAGTGGCAAAGATTCTTGAGCGAAAAAGTGTTTCGTTTTTTAGCAAATTATGTAACAACTATTGAAAAACAGAATGTGAGCATCAGTGTCAGCTATCCAGATTTTGTTCTTGCTGATGTGTATGGTTTTGTTGATGTCTTTGAAATTAAGCGACATGAGACTCCGTTGGTAGCCTTAGATGAAGATCACGATAATTATTACTGGAGACCGGATATAGTTAAAGCAATCTCACAGATCGAAAACTATATCGATGAAATTGGCCGAAACGCAGATGATTATATTCGCGCCGTAAAACGCAAAAAGGGAGTTGATATTCGAGTTGTGCGTCCGCGTGGATACATTATTGCCGGCATGAGTAGCCAATTCAAAAACAAGAAGGAATCGGGTGATTTTCGTAAACTCGGGTGTTCGTTAAAAAATATCAGTTTTATTCTTTACGATGAACTTCTGGCAAATCTGAAGAATTTACGATCAAAATTATAACTTAATTTTAGAAAACCATGAAAAATATTAAACAAAATTTAGTTGAAGAAATCACAAACGAGATTGCCGCTAAGGAACGGGAAATTCAGGAGTCGGATAACGAACTTAAAATGTTAAACGCGAAAGTTAAGGTTGAAAATAAAACCCTTGGCATGCAGGACCTGAAAGAGTATTTGAAGGAGGACTTTAAATATTCTGCTCAGGCCTTGGAGGGCATGCTTGCACAGGAACAGCAGAGAAATGCCGAGCTTAAGAAAGATTTGGAGATGCTTGAATATCGGAAAGCGGTAGTTGATAGTCAGTTTTCAGATAACGAATTAGAGCACTAATATGGAACACTATAAACATACGCAAATTGGTTACCTGATGATTTTTATCACACTGGTCGTGCTGGTCTTTTTCGCATGGCTTCAGATTACGGCAAGAGCCGAGCCGCCTTCAGTCGACTCAGGCACAAATTTTGCTATTACCGCCATAATGGCATTTATTCTGATTATTCTCGCCTCGTTTTCATCGCTTGCAGTCATGATTGATGAACAGTCTTTGAAAATCCGTTTTGGCTGGGGTATTTTCCGCAAGAAGTTTTCGTTGACTGAAATTGCCACTGTGAGGAAAGTAAAAAATCATTGGTATTACGGTTGGGGCATACGACTATGGTTCTGGCCGAAGATGTGGATTTATAATGTTTCCGGTTTTGATGCGGTTGAGCTCGCTATGAAAAACGGAAAAATTTATCGTATCGGTACCGATGAGCCGGAAAAGCTTGAAGCCGTAATTAAGAATAAAATATGAACAACACATTCAAACTCATCATCGCAGTAGTTGTTTCCGAGCTTGCCGGTATTATCGGCTCGGTGTTTACCGCGCCGTCCATCCCGACTTGGTACGCGACTCTTGCTCGACCAGCCTTAAATCCTCCGGCGTGGGTGTTCGGTCCGGTGTGGACGACATTGTTTGCTCTCATGGGCATTGCGGCATTCCTCGTTTGGAAGAAAGGAATGGATCGTAAGGATGTGAAGATTGCACTCGGCATATTTATCGGCCAACTGGTATTGAACACGCTCTGGTCAATCATCTTTTTCGGCCTGCATTCTCCGGGCGGCGCATTTGTTGAGATTATTTTCCTCTGGCTCGCCATTCTCGCCACAATCATCTCCTTTGCAAAAATCTCCCGGCTGGCCGCTTGGCTTCTTGTGCCTTATATCCTTTGGGTTAGTTTTGCCGGTTATATTAATTTCTCAATCTGGCAGTTGAACGCATCTGGTTCCGGGCAGGTGGCTTGCACGCAAGAAGCAAAACTTTGTCCAGACGGCTCGTATGTCGGCCGCACCGGACCTAAGTGCGAATTTGCGGAGTGTCCGGGAGGAAATAACGATCTTTGGAAAACGATGACGGATAACAAAACAGGCATTACATTCCAGTATCCGGAAACATTGCTTACCACATACATCCACGTGCAGGACTGGCCACCACAAATTCAGGTTTTAAACGAACCATTCACCTGCACCGAAGCCGGATCGGAAACATCTCGGGCCGGTAAAACCGAGAGACGATTGGTTGATGACCGCGAGTATTGCCGTACGAGCATTGTGGAAGGCGCGGCCGGCAGTATCTATACGCAATATGCTTATGCGTTTCCGCTTTACTCGACAGGTTCAACGCAGGCAGACAAAAAGACGGCTATTTTCACTTTCACTACTCGCGCCACGCAATGCGGCAATTACAACGAGGCCGAGCGCAAGGCTTGTGAGGGTGAACGTGAGACGTTTGATCTCGACGGTATTGTTGATCGTATGGCACGAACGATCCAGTTCGATAAAACAACTCCAAAAACCATCTCAAGCGGAGTAAGTGGCATTGTACTCATCGGCCCTACGTGTCCTGTTGTAATGAACCCGCCTAATCCGGAATGCGCCGACAAGTCGTACGCGGCGACGCTCGTGATTACGACAAGCGATCAGGCTCGTGTAATTACCGAATTTAAATCAAACTCAAACGGAAGATTCAGCGTGCCACTCGCACCGGGAGAATACGCCATACGTTCAGCCGCGGCCGCCAACATTCTCCCGTATTGCAGTCACGATGCATTTAAAGTTGAGGCGAATAAATATACCGAGATAACTGTATCCTGCGATACGGGGATAAGATAAATATGAAGAAATTTTTTATTACACTTTCAACGATCGCTGTGATTGCCCTAGCTACACTTTTTGGCAATACGGCTTACGCCCAAAGTAAAGATCTCTGCGGTGGCACCGGCGGCAATGGAGAGATCGTCAGCATTGGAGATAATACTTTAACTCTTAAACATAATGACGGTAGGAGTCTGATCATTAATCTTACCAGCCAGGCAACGATCGAGACTGCAACCGGCTATGCATCTCTGTCTGATTTGAAAATTGGAGACAGAGTAACGCTCGTTGGAGATGACAATCGTGACGGTACATTTACTGCAGATGCCATTGTTCTTTGCAACGCAAACCAAGAAATCGGGACGGAAAAGAATGGAACAGGCCAGACAGATCCTATTACCGTGCGAAATGGAAACCCTGAAGCGTATAAAAAAGTAAGCGGTACGATAAACACGATAACGTATCTCCTTGTCAGCTTAATTTGGCTTGGCACATCAGCTTTTCTTTTGCTGAAGAAAAAGAAAAGTTTCGTCTATTTACTGTTCTTCACTATTTTCTACATCTACCTGTATAAAGTTCTGGATTACACCCTGATCCAATTTCAATCCCTGCTTCTCTTGAAGCATTTTTTGCCAGACCTTATGTTGAATGGATTTAAAGATGGGACGAATGTGAATCTGATTCCACTCGCCACGCTCACGCTGGAGGACGTTAAAACATCGATCCTCAACATTATAATGATGCTTCCGTTCGGCTTCGGACTGCCGTTCATTACGAATTTTCGCTTCAAGAAAGTAGTTATTACCGGCTTGCTCTTGAGTATCGCTATCGAATTCTTACAATTCGTAACAGGATTTACTGCAAATACTACGTTCCGTGTCGCTGATATCAATGACCTGATATGGAACACGGTCGGTGTCGCAATCGGCTATATTTTATTTGCTCAATTTGTGCCAGTGTTTCGTCGCGTATCTCGCAATTGGAAGATATCGGCGAATTCTATCCTGCGATATATCGCCGAGCGGCCGCAAATAGATAAATAATGAACATGGTTGCCAATAAACTTATGCACAACACCGGTCCTTGTAGCGATTTTCGGATCGGTGCTATAATGTAACTACAACCGAATAGCAAATCACGCCTCAAGGGGCGTACCTGAAAGGAATTCCGAGTTCAAGGGCTCGCGATCCACTATCACATTTTCGTGGTAACGGATCGCGAGCCTTTTTGCGTTTCGGGGGCCGGAGTAAATATGAGAATAAAAAGAGTTCCCAACTTCCGAACGGAAGTCATCTACAGGGAATTGCCAGACAAGAAGGATCGTATCCGTCAGCTTTGGGATCTCTTGATTTCTTTGCCCGAACCGGAACCCGTCTCCTCCACTCCTGCAAGCGAAGAAAATAATAAAAATAAGTATGAAAACCGAAAAATCGCGACAAATTTATAGCACTACCAATTTCTATTTGAGCTGTTTTCTCCTCGCTCGAGGAATACAGCTCGCGGGGTTGGATCAAACCGAGGACCCGGGCCGTCGGTCATTTGTGTTCATGGAGTCCGAAATGCGGTCCGTATTGACTGATGAATATAACTTCGATCCGGAGTCGGAAGTCGTTGTGAGGGATTTCGTGGGAGCGATCCGTAAGCTTAAAGCCCTTTTACACGAATAATATGGCCAATATCCCGAATACAACTCAAACCCCTAATATCATCTTCAACGGCCTGATGAAGGAAATGTCCGACACCGAGCTTCGCGTGGTGCTTATCGTGACCCGAGCCACGCTTGGCTGGATTTTGGATCGGGAGAAAGGAATGCGGAAAGTCGAGGATTGGATATCCCATTCTCAGCTCAAACAGAGAACAGGCAGGGAATCAGGGGCGATATCCAAAGCCATCGATCGCTGTATCCAGAAGAATTGGATCGAAGCGAGAGACCGAGACGGCACACTTTTGGACACCAAAGACAAACGGCGCGGCAAAAATATCTTCTATCGTCTGGGTCCGGGCATCCTCTTAAAGACATCTTCGGAAAGCGAAGATGTACTCGTAACCTCTTCGAAAAGTGAAATTCATAAACCGAATTTCGATAAGCGAACGCTACAAAAAGTAATCCCTACGAAACTAAATATATAAAAGACTATACAGCCGGACGAGATCACGATTCCGATGACACTCAAGGAATTCGTGGAATGGTGCGCCAAGAGCAATCACAAGCACGTCCGCATCATCGGCAATTGGGCTGATACTATCGAGCCGGATTTTCACACCAAAGCGCAGTGGGAGGCGTTTATAAAAAGAAATTTGAGACCGGCAAAGAACCTTGAGCCGTTCGAGGATAAGCGACTAATAGAAGGATTCAAGAAAATCCAGGAAGCGGCAAAACAGGGATGGCTCAAGAAATACACACTTGAGACACTCTTTAAATTTATCGTATGAAATACAGTCAATCGGCAGAAGCCGTAAAAAACGAATACGATCTTGGAAATAAAGAAGACCATAAGGCGATCAAAGAATTCGAAATTATGCTTGAGCAATTGAAAACAGCACCGCTCAAATATCCCTTATGGGTTTATGGAGAACCGAAAGAGCTGATTCCGGCATTCAAATTTGGCAAGCGGGAATTTCCGGAAAGCATAAATCCAAGAAGAGTTCGCAACGACATCGTTGGTCTCACTGATGCCGGTATCGTCCAGCATCTACTCGAGGTCAAAGCAATATCGCGTCGGCGTGTGAAAAAAGAACATCCGAATTATGGCTGGGTGGTGGGTCCCGACCTTAAAGCATACGAGGATTTTTATCAGAAAAAGAGAGCTCTCGAGGAACTCAAAGACAAACGGGCGTATGCCGAACAAAAAGATGAGGAATCATTTGATGCTCTTATTGAGAGTCGGGAAAAGTTAATCAAATCAATGAAGCCATGAAAAACAAAGAGCAAAACAAAGAGTGGGAACAGGCGATGGAGATTTTCAAAAAGAATCCGGCTAAAGGCGCGGAAATCATCGTGTCTTTATTGAGGAGCAAAGACGACCGGGTCAGGCTCGAGGCGGCCATATTTATTCTCGATCGTGTTTGTCCCAAAAATTCTACTTAACTCTACTTTTTATGGCCAAAATCAAACATCTATCCGAATATCATAAGCGAGCAATGGAGCTGAAATATAAAGGCCATTCCTATGAAAGTATCGCCGGTGACCTTAATCGCAAAGCCGAAAAAAGTAGAAAAGCCAAATTCACCGAGCAGAGCGTCAAAGATTGGTTCAAGGAAGCCGGAACGCTATCCGAAGCATATCGTATATACGAGGAAGAAATGGATGCAATACATATCGAAACGATGGAGATCGTCCGTAGAGCCGGAGCAAGAATCAGAGAGCAGAATTTTCGCTTGGCCAACGAGATGCTCGTTGCCTTGATGGGCAGTGCCAATGACTCCGTCAAAATGTCCGCTATTCGGGAAATACTCGATCGGGTGGAGGGCAAACCGAAAGAGATCATCCATGTAAATCCTCAAGAGCTCGAGGAACTCTCGGTCGAGGATCGTTGGCTTATGGTTCCTTACGAGATACGGCTAGCATTATCGCGCGATCAATATAAATCGGAGTCCGCCGATAAAGCGAAACATTGGCTGACGACCGGAAAATTGCCCAAAAATTGAACTGTGGGCAACTGCCGCTTAGCTTGTTCGAGAAATTAGTATAGGGTGTCGGTTGACCAAGAAAATAAGCATAAGAATATGAAATCAGTCCTTTACGCTCGGGTTTCGACCGAGGAACAAAAGAATAATCAGACCATCGACACGCAAATCCACGGAATCGGGGGTATGTTGCAGTATGCCGCCAATCAAAAACTGCCGGTCCCGGACGAGTCGATGATTTTTATCGACGACGGCTTCAGCGGTGCGACATTGATCCGGCCAGCTCTCACGACCCTGCGCGAATATATCAAAACACACGATGATATCGGCTACTTTCTGGTTTATGATGCCGACCGCATCGGCCGCGATACATACAATCAGCTTATCATCCTTGAAGAGCTCAAGAAGAAAAACATCACGATCCATTTCAAGACTGGCGAGCTAGGCTCGACACCGAACGATAAATTGCTGTTCACTATTTTGAGCGCATTCAGCGAATTCGAAAGAGCGAAGATTATGGAACGAACCCAGCGAGGTATGAAGCGTCGAATAGAATCCGGCAAGTTCAATGGCGGCCGGCCGATGTTCGGATACAAATACAATTACCCGGCAGGCAAGCACGAGCTTGATGAGACCGAAGCCAAAGTCGTCAAAATGATTTATGACTGGTATACGGAAGATAAGCTCAATATCAGGCAGATTCAGGCAAAGCTCTTCGAACTTAAAATTCCGACCAAATATGATGCTCTCAAGAACACCGAAAAGAATCGCAAGATGAAGGGACTGAAAAAGTATCCGGTCGGCTGGTGGAGCGAGGTAACGATACGAAACGTCTTATCGAACGAGGCGTATACCGGTCGGTGGTATTGCGGCAAGAACAAGACGCTGAAGCTCGATGTGGCCAATCCCCGGACCGGCAAGCCGAAAGTGCGCCAGGTGAAGCGCGCGAAAGAAGAATGGCATCCCATCGAGATTCCGAGGATAGTTTCCGATGAACAGTACAAAAAAGCATTGCTTCAGGCCCGGAAGAATCTCATGTTCGCCAAACGATGCACCAAACAAACATATCTGCTTCAGGGACTTATCCGGTGCGGCAAGGATAATCTCGTCTATCGCGGCCATCAGGAAAAAAGCGGCGTGATTTATTATTACTGCAAGAGCCGGATGAACAATGCGCCGCAGGAAAATTGCAACAGTCCCTATTTGCGAGCCGATCAGATAGAACCTATCGTCTGGAGTGCGGTCAAATCGATACTCGAAAATCCGGAGGAGGTGTTCACAACAACTTCCGCGACGAATCGATTCTGAACGAAGAACGGGTCAAAAGCATCGAAGGCCGGCTGGATTATATCAGCGAAGCGATCAGGAAACTGAAAGTAGCCAAGAAGCGGATCACCGAAGCATTTAAAGCCGAAGCTATGACGCTTCAGGAATTCAGGAAAGAGAAAACCGATCTTGAACTAAGTGAGGAAAAGCTTTTATCCGAGCGGGATGCACTCAAGACCAAGCTCAACGTCCAGCACGACGTGGGCGCGAAAATCGATCTTTTCAAAGAGACCTGCCATAAGTTTTTGAGCAAGATAAACGATCCGAAAATAGTGACAGAACGCCTAAAAAAGGATATAATAAAGCTCGTAATCGACCAGGTGGTGATCGAAGGGGAACGAGTTAAGATTTTCGCCACCATTCCTCTTTCTACGAAGATTCACGAGCGGGAACTTACCAAAACTGACACGCCCAGAACCTTTAATGCTGGCGGCATTCTCAACTCAGTTAACCAAACTAACATGGACAAAATTTTGACTAAACACAAGAAAATAAATACCACTCTTAAACCTAAAGTCTTTGTGGCGATGTCTGGTGGGGTGGATAGTTCTGTGGCAGCGTTGCTTTTAAAAAAGGAAGGGTATGAGATTACGGGAGTGTTTATGCGCTGTTACAATCTTGACGGCTGTGCGGAACGTGATGCAGAAGATGCTCGACGGGTTGCCGAATGTTTAAAAATTCCTTTTTACGTATGGGATTTTGAAGAGGAATATAAGAAGCGCGTGGTGGATTATATGATCGAAGGATATAAGAACGGGATCACACCGAATCCGGATGTGATGTGTAATCGGGAAATTAAATTCGGTTTGTTTCTGAAACGAGCACTTTCGCTCGGGGCGGACTATATCGCGACGGGGCACTACGCGCGCATCATACGCGAATTTTCAAGTGTTGAGAAACAATTTCAAAATAAATTAACAGTAGTTCAATTATTTGCCAAGGGTGAGTCCGCCTCCGGCGGAAAAACTGGAAATTATAAATTGAAAATTGCCAAAGATTTAAACAAAGATCAATCATACTTTCTCTGGACGCTCACGCAAGAGAACTTAAAACACTGTCTTTTCCCGATCGGAGACTATGAAAAACCGATGGTGCGCGCAATTGCTCGAAGGGCAGGACTGCCAACCGCGGGAAAAAAAGATTCGCAGGGGATTTGCTTCTTGGGGAAGGTGACGGTGAAAGATTTTTTGCAGGAGTATCTTCCGAAGAAGAAGGGAGCGATTCTTACATCCGCGGGCGAGCGGGTGGCGACGCATGAGGGGGCGGCGTTTTATACGATTGGGCAGAGGCATCTTGGGGCCAATTTCCAATTTCCAATTTTCAATTTTCAAAAAAAGGATCGGAACCCCTTTTATATAGCGGAGAAGAATATAAAAGAGAATACTCTTATTGTTGTGGAGGGAGAAGACAACCCGGCGCTCTATAAAAAGAAAGTGCAGCTCGCGGGAGTGAATTTTGTTAGTCCCCGTAACCTAGAACGTAAAACCTTAAACCTATCCGTACGGGCGCGAGTGCGATATCGACAACCGCTTGCGCGCGCGACCTTGCGCATATCGACTAATAACGAATTTATAACGAATAAACGAAAAAAATTCGTAAATTCGGATTGTCTTTGCTGTTCGTTGATATTTGTTGCTCCGCAGCGATTTGTGGCGCCGGGGCAGTCGGCAGTGTTCTATTCACATCGGGGAGAAATGCTGGGAGGAGGAGTTATCGTAGGATAGGCGGGGTAGAAAAAAATTTAGAGCGGTGGTAGATTGGAGATGGCAAATTTAACTAAAGTTCAATAACGAAAGGACATGATATGAACTTTTTGAAAACGTGGAATCCGATCGGAATCGGCATTATCGCCGCCCTTATGTTGCTCGTTGCTTTTAAGTATTTTAGGTATCGCAGGAAGAAGAAGGCGGCGATTGCGGATATGTTGCGGCGGGTTCGTCACTTCGGTGCGCCGGAAGGAGATGAGTATGCACTTGAGGACTACGACGTGCTTTTCTCCGATTACGTGTATTTCGGAGTCAACCTTGTACACATTGGGTTTCCCAACCTTGAAACTCTCCACTATGCGGCGGTTGCGAGTCTCGAACAAGCAGTCGCGCGTGGCGAGAAGTGCATAAAGGATTTATTGCGAGAGCATGAAGGACTTCTTCGGCAGTTTGCGGGGAAGTCGGATCCCGGGTATGAGCTTCCGAAGCTCGAAGGAGCCCTTTCCAATGCGACTCGCAGGGTTACCCGGCTCAAGGAGAATCTCGCGCTTCTTCGATCGCGTTTCGTGCCTTCACCGCAACGAACCGATCTCCTCCAGGCTGTCGGGGCGTAGCGTCCCGGACTAGTAACACTCAATGGATTGCCGTCTCCTTCCCGAGGACGGCAATCTTCTTTTTTTAGTTGACTTCATGGGATCGTTTTCTATAGTCAAAGTGGGATGTTTGAAAATTTCAAACTGCCGTTGTTGTGAGACTGAAAACTGATTGATTGAAAGGAGGCGTTGTATGCCTATAAAAAATATTTGGAAAGGGGGAAAGCGATTTTGCGAGTCGTCCCCAAATTTGATTGCAGTGGCGCTTCAGATAGATGAGGAGCGTACGCTTGGGAAAGAGGTGCGGTACACCGGCCACTTCATAGTTGATGATCGAGGGGGTGAATACCGACAGGACCAATACTGGTTCGAGGCTGTCTGGCAGGGTGATGGCCGGTGGAAAATACGAGGACATAATGTGTTGTTTATTGCCGCAAGCCGGTTCAGTTCGAGGCCGGATGAAAATACTGCAATCCAGCGTTTCATTATCGAGAAGCTTGGGGAACATCGCGCAAAACCTGCGTTGGAGGTTGCGCAGCAAGTTCCCCCCGCAGTGTCTTCGGCGCCCACATCTCTACCGTGTGCTCCGCCTGCGAAGGAAGCGAAGCTCACGTGGCTTCTTGCGGAGCTAGAAATTGCGGAGCGCCATATGACGAGAGTCATTGCCGAAATTCGTCAGCTCGTGGCAGCGCAAGCTCCTGCCCCAGATTCCACGGGATGAATACCTTATACCCCTACTAAAGAAGGGCCGCTCTTTTGCAAGAGCGGCCCGATTTCTTTTCGAGCTTGGTGAATAATGCAAAAAAACATCTCATTCAGATAGAATGAAGGTATGAAGACCGCATTCTCTCCGAGGGGCGCTTCTTTGTATTGTGAGCGCACCCTTGTTTTCAAAAGGTTTTAATGGGTGAACAGTGCACGGGTGGTGGATATTCTCGATTGATCACGCTACCAGACTGCCGGTACTCCACATTACGACCCCTGGAGCGAGAGCCGATGTAACGCTTGCACATTGGCTTATTGGAAGAGCGTCTCTCTCAGTTGCCATCCCTTTACGGAAAACAAATCACGAAAAAGTGACTTGCATACCGGAACATTGGTACAACCGTTTCCTGAAATCTCTCCCGCGGAGCTGGGACAAGAATATCTATCGGCAGCGAACCGAGATTGAAAGGTGCTTTTCAAGGAAGAAAAACGTCTTCTGCCTTGGTGAAGAACGCACCAGAAGACTTCAAAACTTTGAGGCCAACTGCTCTACCTTACCTCTGTTATGGAGTATCTGGAGTTCATTGCGTGGTTGCTTATTATTCACCAAGCTTCCCTTTGGGGGGTGTTGACCTTTACACCTATATTCGCGTATAATTGACCCCGTTCCTTTTCGGGAGGAGAAATTATATGTCTGAAAAAATAAAATCATATTCTGCGCCACAGGTGCAGACAGAGCTCGATGAGGCTACCCGCGAGATGATCAACGCGGGCGTGTTTTACGGCAAGAGAAAGAGCAAAACCCACCCTCGCATGAGAAATGTTGTGCTTGCAAATCGCGGGGGCATTGAAATTATTAATTTGCAGAAAACTACGGAGGAGCTCGTGCGTGCAGTGCAGTTTATGACGAGGACCACAAATGCAGGAAGTTTACTCCTTATTGTAGGAACGCATCCAGCAGCGCAAGAAGCTGTCGAGACGTTTGCAAAAGGGCTTAAACTTCCATATGTGGTGAACCGTTGGGTGGGAGGAACGCTCACAAATTTTCGGATTATCGCTCAACGTGTGGAGTATATGAAAAAAATTCGTAGTGGACTCGCAACGGGAGCGTTCAATAAATATACTAAGAAAGAGCGCTTAGGAATTGAACGGGAACTCGAACGATTACTCGAACTTATGGCGGGGCTCGAAGAACTTTCCCGTGTGCCGGATGCGATGATTGTTATCGATCCGGTGATTCATGAGGCAGCGGTGCGAGAGGCGCGCCAGTTGCATATTCCGGTGATTGCACTTGCAGATACGGATGCAGATCCGCACTCGCTTACGGTGGCAATTCCAGGGAATACGAAGGCCAAGAAGAGTGTGGAGTGGTTCTTAGGAAAATTACAGCCAGTGGTTGCGGAAGGACGTGCGAAAGTGCCGGTTGTACCGAAGGAAACTTCGACGACGACTGTGAGCGAATAACGAATTTCCGCAAGGGGGCGGAGCAAATTTCGAACGTTCGCCTTTTTTCTTTTTTTAGTGAATACTATATTCATGGCATCAGACAAGGACACAGTGCAAAAATTACGGGAGGTGACAGGTGCGGGCGTGATGGATTGCCATCGGGCGTTTAAAGACGCGAATGGAAATTTTGATAAAGCGGTGATGCTTATTAATGAGCGCGGGCTTACGAAAGTGGAAAAACGCGCGGGGCGGGAAACCGGCGCGGGAGTGGTGCATTCCTACGTGCACAATGGAAGAATTGGCGTGTTGATTAGTGTTTCCGCAGAAACTGATTTTGTAGTGCGATCCGAGCCATTTCAGAATTTGGCGCATGGGCTTGCAATGCATATTGCCGCCGCTGCACCGAATACTATCCCCGAACTTTTGTCCCAGCCCTATATCCGCGACGAGAAAAAAACAGTGAAAGAGATCATCGGGGAGATAATTGCGAAAGTAGGCGAGAATGTGCAGGTGAATCAGTTCTATAGGATTGAGCTTTAAACTTCGGGTACAATGTTTGAATTCATTTTGGCAAATATCGCGATGGTTTCGACGGGAGTAGTACTTTATCTTGTAGTACGATCATTGCCTCGCTTGGGAGAAACAGAGGTCACGCCCAAAGGACTTCTCGAACACTGGATCACCTCCGGATTTCCGGAGAAACTCGATGAGTCATTTAATACATTTGCCGGGAAATTCCTTCGCCGGCTTCGGGTGATCATTTTAAAGATCGATAACGTGGTATCTCAATCATTGCAGCATGTGCGTTCTCAAGAGAATGGGGCAAAGCTTCTTGACTTCAAGGATGTGATGGGGGATAGAGAGGTGGCTTCGGAAAGGGAGAATGAAAAGGAGTCCAAGCAGTCGTGAGTTTGAAAATTGTCCGCCAGTCGGCGGTTGAAAGTTGAAAGTTGCCCGTTATTACGTTGGGATGGCAGAGCGGTCAAATGCGATGTGATATATTTGAGAAATGGCGCGGCGATGGAATGCAAAAGAAGAGGATGCATATCGGGGAGAATTGGAATATTTGGATATCAAGAACAATTACTCTATTTTTGAAATTGCAGAAAAACTTGGAATTGCATCGCAAACCGTTTTTCAGAGATTAAGGCGATTAGGGATTTCTTCTGATCCGAGATCAAAGTCGGGATATTTGAATTAAAGAAGAGATGTAACACTTCCTGCTTATTCGGTTCAGCTCGCCGAAT
>CAZKRG010000011.1:0-18603 GCA_964555255.1 uncultured Candidatus Saccharibacteria bacterium | reverse complement strand
TGGGGAATTTTTTATACTTTCTCGATCAGGATTTCGGTGAAGTGCTGCCGGTGTCCTTTTGCCAATTTTTCCCAAGAGCTATGCGATTGGGAGAAAAATTGAGCACCCCGCTATAAGCGGGGCCTTTTCTACACTTTCTCAATAAGCACTTCAGTAAAATGTTGCCGATGCCCTTTTTTCTTTCTCTGCCTGGTCTTGGAGTGATATTTGAACACAATTTTCTTTTTATCGCGCGCCTGCCGAACTACTTTGCCTTCCACTTTCGCTCCGGAAACGTACGGCGTTCCCACGTTCACGTTTTCCCCTTCGGCGGTGAGAAGTACCTTATCAAACACCACGTTCGCGCCTTGGGCGACTTCCAGTTTTTCTACTTTTACTTTGTTTCCGGGAGCAACGCGGTATTGTTTCCCGCCGGTTTCGATGACTGCGAATTTGGACATAGGTTTTGAGGTGAAAAGGTGATAAAGGTGAAAAGTACTCTACTTCTTCACACCTATAAACCTTCTAACCTTCTCAACTATTTTTAATTCACGTGGATAATAGCAGCAAACCATACAAAAATCAAGATACTGATAAAAAGCGTGCTTCCCATGAGGAACATTCCGAGAGAACGATCTCGGTCGAGGAGTAATATTGCCACTGCCGTATTTACCACAAGCAAGAGTATCCAGAATACACCCTGAAGTAAAATATATCTGAGCGTTCCTACTTCAGTAATCCCCGAACGTTCGGTGAAATGAATCACAAGCGGCTGATAGGTTCCTCGGAGTGCATAGTAGGCCCATCCCATTCCCCCCAGCACAAACAGAAAGGAACATATAAGGAATAGTGCCGGGAGTTTGTGAGTTTCTATCCAATGAGAGAATGCTTTATACATTTTCTTTTGCTGTTTTTCGTTCTCCCCTAAGAATCGCCGCGGCCTCTTCTGGCGCCACAATGTTCACATCCACTCCCGTGCTCAATTCGAACCCTGCGGGAATAGAAATCTTCGGAAATACCTCAATATGCCAATGATAATGTGCATATGCAGCATCATTTTCAAGCGGCGCCGTGTGAATAAAAAAGTTGAAATCGGGGTCATTCAAGAATTTTTTCATCCTTCCTAATACTCCCTGCAATCTTTTCGCCACTGCTTTGATTTCTTTTATCCCCGCTTCTTCAAAGTGTGGCGCATGTTCGGTCGAATATACTCGCACCTCAAATGGCTGTCGCGATACAAATGGCGCCACTGCAATAGCCTGATCATCTCCTTCAATCACCCGCGTACCCGCCTCCCATTCGAAGAGCGCCATATTGCAGTGAACGCAGCGATGATGCTCGTCCCAATATTTTTTCGATCCTTGAAGCGAGTGCATTACATCAGGAGGCACAATTGGCAACGCCAAAATCTGATAGTGCGGATGTGAGATGGATGCACCGGCAGAAGGACCCCAATTGGCAAATGTCGAAACGTACTTTGAACAGCCATCTTTCCGGAACCGTTTGTGCATTTCTTGGGTAATCTTTAAAAGTTCCACCGCCTCCCCCAGCGAAAGCTCCGCAACGTTTTTTACATGATCTCTCGTAATCACGAGATCGTGATGGCCGATGCCTTCAAGATAGGAATAGGGGCCACTACGCATTTCCATTGCGCACCGATCCTCGACGCGTAAGGCCGGATATCGGTTCCGAATCACGGCGATTTTCCACCTCCCTTTTGCAGGATACTGAGCTTTAAGCGGCAAGTTTCCCGAAGCTTTTAAATTTTCAAAGGGGCATGTAGCTTTAGATGTCACGAGGCGCTTGTGCTTCGGAAGCAAATCATGCGGGCGCTTTGCCCGCTCGGGAACCATAATAATCCAATCTCCGGAAACTAAATCTTGGCGAAGTTCAGACATGAAAGTAACGGTACTAACATACGAATTGTACTAATGATACTAATAAATACGAATGGATTCAATCCGCAATTTTTCGTCTTGAGATGTCCCCAAATTACTGGATCTGTAATGTGCAGGACATCGCAAGACATATATCATACAACCTCGGCTTGGTAACACTGTTCGCAGTATACAATCTCCGAATGCTCGGGGGCGTAGGCGGTTTCGAATTCGTTCGGGCATGGGGCGTTTCCGTGAAAATGCATGGCGGTATTTTTGTAATTGCTTATCATTGATGATTGACCACCACACTGACATTTCCGGTGCCAAAGTCTCATCGGCGGACGCATGGCCAAGCGCTCGAAGTGACGGCAATTTGAACACAGACGCGGGATCGGAATGTGATTGTAGCGGTAGAAGGCGAGCTCGTCCGGCGTGATCCGGAATGCAGCTGTGCACATTTGATTGCACTTTTGAGCGTGCTCGCAGCCGAGCACTTCTTTCGTAATATTATTAGATACGTTTTCTATTTTATCCGGAATCTCGAACCCAGAAAGAGTGACCTTATAGTTTTTGGTTTCTGGTTCTTGCCAACGGAACCCTTGCGCAAGCGCTTTTTCCTTCGTGATCGGAAAATGTTCCTGCGCGATCGTCTGATTATACGCAAAAGGAAGAATCTCCGACGGAAAAAACTCGCCATATTTATACGTGCGGCCCATTTTGTCCACGTACGGCATCGTATTCATATGCGCGATAATTTTCGCGCGCAATGTTTCATATTCCTCTTTCGAATATTGTTTATTGAAGATGCAGTATTGCTTGTGCTTCAACCCATAGCAGCCGAAAAGATCAGAGGAGCTGTGGCAGTTGGTGCAGTATTGCGAGCGCAGGAGCTGATCCCAACATTGGTTCACAAACGCCACGCTGCCGCATTGCCTTCCCACATTCACGCATTCATAGGTGAGTTCGGAGTTCATGGACCAGAAGGTGTGATCCATAATATCTTTTCCGGAGTTGATGCCGAATAAGTATTTTCCATCTTCTATATTCGAGGAAGCATATGCAATGTGCGCATTTTTTGAATTTTCAATCCAATTTCCGGAGACATTCACGCTGTGGTGCTCCACGATGGACGGCACGATAAATCCTTTCGCAAATTTCTTGAGTTGCTCGTGGTAGCTCGCCACCACGGCTGCCGAGGATAGATCTATTTCTGCCATTCGCTTTGTATATTCCTCTTTCGAGAGCTGCTTATTGAACCAGCAATTGTTCTTGCCGCGGAGGTTTACGCAGCCGAAGCAATCGGTGCAGCTGCGGCAATTGAGGAGAAACGCCGAATTCGCGCAGCTGTCGCACTCGCGAGAATATTTCACACCGTTGCACCCGGTGCAATCAGTGCACTCGTAACACCGCTCACAGCGGTGAATGTCGTAACAATCCATGCTGTCTTTCGAGAACCAAATATTCGAGCCATAAGAACAATGCTCGTTTTCGTTTGCGCCGAAGATAAGGTAGCAATCTTTGTTATCACTCGCCCGATGCGTGTATTCGCTCCGCACGACATTCCCCTGCTGAATGATGCCCATGTGCGGCACCGTGTGGGAGAGCTCCATAAATTGCGTGAAAAACGGTTTTGAAAAATCGTAATCGCGCGCATATTCCTCCGCTTCCCATTTATCTGAAATCCAACATTGGTAACAATACACTGGAAACCCGCAGTCCGGCGGATACCCAAGGATTTTGTCTTGCTGACACAAATCGCACTTGCGTTTGAAAAGCGCCCGCTCGTTCCGAGCCAAAAACCGTCGTACGAACCGGCACTCCGGGCAGAAGGTCGGCGGCGGCACCTGCATTTTCTTGTAGAAATCGAAGTCGTCCGACTCAATAGTGAATTGAGTTTTGCAGTTTTGACAATTTCTTTTTTCGGTATTCATTCTATTTTCTATATTTTTACTTTCTATTTTCTATACTACGCCACTTCCGCGTTATAACATTGCTCACAGTATACAATTTCAGAACGGTCTGGTGCGTACGTAGTATAAAATTGGACTTTGCACGGAGCATTTCCGTGTGCGTGTGGGGAATTATTTTTATAAACTCTGTTTTTAGATTCCTTTCCTGCGCATTGGCATTCTCTCGAGTAAAGCCTCAATGGATTACGGAGGTCGAGTCGCTCATAAAATCTACAATTAGGGCAAAGCACCGGCAATGGAATGTTTGCCTGTTTATAATGCTGCAACTCCTGAGTTGTTATACGAAATGCGGTGGTACATTGATGATTATAATCTCCGCTATGACCACATGCAATAACTTCATTCACAATAGAATCTGAAACTTCACTTATCGCGTCAGGAATCTTATCTGATTTTAGAGTCGGAATGTAGTTCTTGCCTTCCGGTTCCCTCCAACTATATCCCTGGTTTTCTATATCGCTTTTAGAGAGAGGAAAATTTTCTTGAGCAACTGTTTCGTTATACGCGAAAGGAGACAATTCTGCCGGGAAAAACTCTCCATATTTATAAATCCTTCCCCTCCTATCGGAGTACGGCACCTCATCCATCTGAACCATAATTCGTTTTACGAGATTCTCGTATTCTTCTTTGGCATACTGTTTGTTTAATATGCAGTATTCTTTGCTACGGATACCTACACAACCAAAAAGATGGGAAGAACCGGAGCACATATCACAGTACTCGGAATGATTCGAGGCATCTGTCACGTTTGAGAACTTCACATTATTTACTTCTTCCACCCCAATCCCCTCGTAAATAAATTCGCTTCCTCCCATACCGTAGCAGTCTGAGATTTCTTTGCTCGTAAATACCCACGAAGAATACCTCGCATTTTCCAGCTCAAATCCATCGAAGACATAATGGCAGTTTTTTGCATGTGAAAGATGATCTCCTTTCGAATTAGTAGTGTTTATGAGAGTGGCGAAGCGGACAATGGCATTCTTTTTAAGTTCTTGCATCTTTTGCAGTAACTCTTGCTCGACTTTCCGACTTCCCAGATTCAATTCCCCTAATCTCCTACGGTATGCCTCTTTATCCAATTGCTCCCCAAAAAAGATGTACGAACTGGAGCGCAGATTTATTCCTCCAAGACAGTTTTGGCAATTTCTTGAATGAGACAGAAAACCACTATCTACACAACCCTCTGCTTCTTCTAAAAATCGACTCTTGTACGACTTATCGGTGTCTAAGCATTGATGGAGAGATTCGGAATGATGTGTGTACGTACAATCTGTACATGCTTTAAGCTGCACCGCGCGGCAGCAGTATTCAACATCCTCGCTGTCTCGAAGTGCGAAGGAGAGGTATGTATTTTTGTTTGAATATGACTGGTTGGAGTATTCAGAATTCGTAGAGTTTTGAACCCAAATCGCTAGTCGAGGAATTTTTTGCCCCAAAGTTTTAAATTGCTCAAAAAAAGGCTTCGAAAAATCATATTCTGTTCCGTATGACTGCGGATCCCATTTATCAGAAAACCAACACTCATGGCAGTACACGGGAAATTTTGTCCCCGCGGGATATAAACCGATAATGCCTCGCTTACAGAGATCACACGCCCTCTTATATAATGTTCGTTCATTCCTCCATGCATACCGACGTTGGCGACGACAGTCCGGGCAAAATGTCGGCGGAGGCACTTTTATTTTTTCATAAAACTGAAAATCTTCCGGCTCAATTACGAAACTTGATTTACAGTTTTGACATTTCCTAGTCTTGCTTCCCATTAAAACAATACTACTCCCCTCTATCTCAAAAGTCATTCTTCTCTAATTCGCGCGAATTAGAGAAGAAAGATTGTGTCCCGCCAGGGCGGGATCCACGTTCTATGGGACTTGCTGCGTACTAGTCGTTACCGAAGGCTTGTTTTGTATTCGATGTTGATAGTACCAGTTCAACACGTCGCCACCTACGGGAATCGTGTTCAAACTACCCTCCTTTGCATCTTCAATAAGGACAAGTACAATAATTTGCGGGTCTTCCACGGGAGCATACCCCAAGAAAAAAGCATTAACCTTTCGGTTATTGTAAAACTGCGCACTGCCGGTTTTTGCCGCGACAGTGAAGGGAAGATTATGAAGGGTGTAGATTGTAGCATTTGGATCAGTAATCGCGAGCTCCATCCCTTTCTCTACTTCTTGCATCTCCGGTGCAAGCTCGGAAAGATCTTTCACTACTTTAGGGTGATCAGAATTCAGAGTTACAGTAGGTTCGAGAAGTTTTCCTTTCGTTGCAATCGTGTTCATGTAGGTAAGGAGTTGTATGGGAGTAAGTAGTAAATCTCCTTGCCCGATCGAAACGTTGTAGGTATCTCCCAAAAGCCACGGCCGGTTATCCCGAGATTCCTTCCATTGAATTGTGGGAAGAAATCCATTCACTTCTCCCGGCAAATCAATTCCCGTGAGCGATCCCAACCCAAACTTTTGCCACCAAAGATTCAGACGATCGATTCCTAAACCTTTGGAACCTCCCGGAGCACCACCACCTATTTCATAGAAATACACGTCGCTCGAGTATGCAATTGCTTTCGCGAGATTCACCCATCCTTGATATCTCCAGTCTTTATACCTTGTAGGTTTCGAGGGATCAAAGGGATTTGGGATATTAATATACCCCGGCGAGAAAATCTGCCGCGTCGTATCGATTATTCCCTCCTTAAGCGCAGCGATACCCACTAATGGTTTTATTGTAGATCCCGGGCTATATGCTCCAGAGACTGCCCTGTCAAACAATGGCTTCGTGGGGGAATTGAGGATCGTTCTTTTCTCCGCACTATGCCCCGAACTCGAGAGGATAGTATTGTCGTATGTGGGTTCTTGTATGAGTGAGAGAATTTCACCGGTCTTGGAATTCATTGCAATCCCTACTCCTACAGTGCGATTTACCGCACGTAACTGCGTTACCAGCCGATTATAAAAATACGTTTGGAGATCAGCGTCGATTGAAAGCTTCAGCATCTGTCCGGGAGACGGTGCACGCGTCTGTGTACTCTCGAGAATCCGACCTGATACATCTTGTTTCGTCACGGTGAGTCCAGCGTCGCCGCGAAGTATGGCATTATACGAACGTTCTACCCCATCCTTCCCTATCATTTCTTCCGAGCTTAAGGTAGGGTTTGACCGAAGATCAGAAGCTGTGGGAAAACCCACGTAGCCCAAAATTTGGGAAAATGCGATTCCCCCTTTATATATCCGCTCTATACCATCCTCGACGACAATTGTGGGAAGGGAAAGGCCCTTCAACATCACAAGCATCCTGTCATTGATATCTATGGGAATAGGAAAACGCTCTCCTAATCGATCCGGATCAGAATCCGCAATCCATTGCCACACCTCCTCGGGAGTAATTCCCGCAATGGCGTACAAGGCATCAAGTGTCGGCTGCTGCAATTCCTGATGCTTCAAAAATTCTCCGGTTTCGAGGAATACGTATGGCGCAATAGAATTTTCCGCGAGTACTTTACCATAACGATCAGTAATGATTCCTCGGAGCGGGGATGTTTTTTTGATTTGTTCCACATTGGCTTTCGCCCGACTGGTGTAAATCACCCCCTTCCCCCATACGAGCGACACAATCCGAAAGAGAAATATCACCGTGAGGGCAAGCACAAGAAACCAAACGTAGAGCAGCGGGCGCGTTCCAAGAGGTACTTCCACAATTTCAGTATGACGCCCTTCCACCTCTCCCACCGTTTCTTCAAAAGCGAGCGTATCCATATTTCTCCATCTTCGTCTCATAAAAGCCATTGTGTATCTTTTCCAAAATACCACGCTCCCCGAAAAGGACAATGTTGTCATTCTCGAGTTTGATTGAGGATTCAATGGGAACAACAATTTTTAGTATTCATCTTTGGGAGTAAACCCCTCGCCTTCAGGCGAGAGTAGTTTAGATTCCTATTTTTACTCACCTCGTTGAAATTGCGGTGAAGCGGGCGAGAATGATATGAACACTATTTCACAAGTCGTAACACCCATAAAATTCCAAAGAAAAGAATCCCCCAAATAATTCCCCATGCAATTTCCCCCATAAAGAGCCACGGAAATTGCATGGGAAATTTGACATCTATAACAGTGAACCACACTCCCACCCCGATTCCTCCTGTGAGAGCAGCCCCGAAAAGTGCAGATCCCGGAAATATTCCCCGAAGGAGATTCACCGCAAAAGGAATACCTATTAACGCAACAATTTCTACACTCCAAAGAGAAGAAACGTTTAAAAACCATACCGCCGCTGCAACATAAATGCTTAGCTCGCTTGCGCGGAGTACAAACGCTAATACAATGAGTGCAACTAATACTGCATTTTCAAATCCCAAACCAAGAGTTCGAAATTTAATCTGCAGAAGATATGCTAAAAGGAGCACAAGCGCACTCCCGATGATTTTCATAAGAAAGAAGGGGGAAATAACATTTACTAAGGTAAGGAGGGGCTCCATGCCGTAAGCACCTCGAGCGTGCGAATTTCTCCAGGACTATAGGGAAGCTTGACGTACGCTTCTTTAAAAAGATTTCCTTGTCCCGTATACGGTGTTTCTATTGTACCTGCTCCCAATCCATATGGGAGCGCAGGAGTGGCAATATAAATTACTTCTCCCAAATTCAACGCAGCATCATTATTGATAAGAGTAAGCTTCGGCTCGTTACCCCCCACAAGGAGCGCATCCACTCCTTTTGCACCCACCCGCACTGCATACTTTGCCCGAACATCAAATAAAGTACCTATCACCGCGGTCTCTTTGAGTACTCGAGTCACTTGACCTATAAATACTCCATGAAACAACGCGGGTTGCCCCACTTGTATTCCTTCATTTTCCCCCGCATTGATTATTAGTTCGTCTTTTAATCCAAAGGGATAATCTGAATAGACTTCGACGGTGATACCTTTCCCAGTAGAACTTGCAAGCTGCGCGTGAAGGAGGTTTTCCCGAGCAAGTTGTGACTGAAGTGCAATAACATTTGCTACAGTGACGCTCGAACCATTTTCCCCTCCTTCTAAAAGAAGTCGCAGATAGTACGCCGTTTGTGGGCGAATCAGTGCTACTCCGAAAATCACCACAGTAAGAACTATGAGGATATGTTTTTCCGACATGGATAGAACTCTTTATATATGAATTCATCCCTCTAAGTTCTAATGGCTAAGGTATAAATTCTACAGCTTAATTTCCAGCGGTTTCAAGGGATTATCGAGGAGTGTCCGGAGTCCTTTAAAATCATCTACAATTTTCCCCAATCCTCGCGCAAGACAAGTTAATGGCTCTTCTGCTATCATTACTTTTACTGCAGTTTCGCGTTCGATTAATGTGTCAATTCCTCGCAGTAATGCACCCCCTCCGCAGAGGCAAATTCCCTGTGCGAGCATATCTCCTACTAATTCGGGAGGCGTAAGTTCCACCACCTCGTGAATGGACTCCACAATAGTACGGAGAGATTTTTGGATTGCCTGGCGCACTTGAGCATTTTTCACTGCCACCTCCCGCGGCAACCCCGTAGTGTAATCACGACCACGGATGGAAACTTCGATTCTGCCGTCTACTGGCACCGCTGACCCCGCAGCAATTTTTATGTATTCTGCAGTAGGCTCTCCAATTGCGAGCCGGAATTCCTCCCTGATAAATCGCACGATATCCTCGTTCAAGCGATCCCCCGCTACTCGAAGAGTTTTTGCCATGACGATGCCACCCATGGAGATCACCGCAATATCGGTAGTACCACCTCCCATGTCGACAATTAAACTCGCAGTGGGAGACAAAATCGGAAGCCGCGCACCAAGCGCTGTCGCCACCGGAGCTTCCACAAGATATACCTTGCTACACCCGGCATTTTTCGCTGCATCCTCTACGGACTTTCGTTCCACCTCAGTTACCCCATTCGGAATGGCGAGCACTCCGCGTCGGAATCCGAGAAGCGGTGCATGGTTCACGCGACGCAAGAATTGCCGAAGCATTTCTTCCGTCATTTCGAAATCTGATACCACGCCGCTCACGAGCGGCCGTACGACATTGATGTGGGCGGGTGTGCGTCCCGTCATTTTTCTTGCTTCTTCGCCTACCGCAAGAATTTCATTTGTTTTTGTGTTCACCGCAACTACTGAGGGTTCATTCACTATGAGTCCTTTCTTTCCCAAATACACAAGAGTATTGGTAGTTCCCAAATCAATTCCTACATCGCTTAAAAGATAATCGAAAGCAGACATAAAAATAGATGAAAAAATAGATGAAAAGGTTTTAGGTTCTAGGTTTTAGAAATGAAAACAGTTCTTGATCACTCACCAGTTCCGTCTTCTCCGCAGTGCGTGCTTTGAGTTCTATTTTTGCGCCGGTTTTTGGACTCACCACTCCGCGAAATGGGATTCCCAAGAGGTCCGCATCGGCAAATTTTTCCCCCGCGGACCGCTCGGTCTCGTCATAGAGTACGGCAACTCCTTTTTCCTGTAAAGCACGATACCATTTCTCACCTGACGTGCCTTTGAGCGCTATGAGATGCACGGCGTATGGAGCAATGGAGATAGGCCAGGCAAGTCCTTTTTTGTCATGAAACCGCTCCGCGACTGCTCCCATAAGCCGCGAGATGCCTATGCCATAACACCCCATAATCACCTCACAATTTTTTCCCTGCTCATCCTTATATTTCAGCTCGAATGGCGCCGAATATTTTGTTTTTAGCTTAAAAATATTTCCCACTTCGGTTCCTTTGGTCTCCATGAGCTTTCTCCCTTTGCAGGAAGGACATGTGGGTTGCTCTCCAATAATTTCTTTGTTCACCGCCACATGGCATTTCTCACAGAGAAAAATCACATCTTCTCCCGTGGGAATCAGTGTCTGAAACTCATGAGAATATTTCGAAAACGTGCCTCCCGAAGCAAAGGTAAGCACGGTGTCTTTTCCAATACCCACCCGGTCAAACACGCGTTTGTACGCTGCTTGGACTTTTTCGTAGTACAAATCCAAGTCTGCTTCATCCCGATGGAAGGAATATAAATCTTTCATCAAAAATTCTCTCCCGCGGAGGAGTCCCGACTTTGCCCGCTTCTCATCACGAAACTTTGTCTGAATTTGAAAAAGATATCGCGGCAGATCTTGGTAGGAGAGGATAAATTGCTTTGCGAGCGGTGCTACCACCTCCTCATGCGTAGGACCCAGCACGTAATCATTTTTGGAGTAATTGCTTGTGAACCGGAACAATGTATCATAGGTCTTAAAGCGGCCTGTGGTTTCCCAGTTCGTTTTGGGATGGAGCACTGGCATGTTTAATTCTTCTCCGCCGATTGTTTCCATCTCTTCCCTCACAATCCTTTCGATGTTTCGGAGCACACGAAGGCCGAGCGGTAAAAAGGTATATACTCCTGCCATGAGTTTTTGAATGAAGCCGCCCCGGATAAGAAGTTGGGCATTGAGCGCCGTTTCGTCCTTTGGCGTATTTCTCAAAGTTTTCGAAAATAGTTGAGATTGGCGCATGTGCACTCAGGGTACCACAAAAATTGCGGACAGGTAAGCTGTATAAAATTCCTCTTTATCCGCCATGCGGATAAAGAGGAATTTGGAACCTGCAACGCAACACACTCCCCTGCTACTGCGCGAGAGAATTCCTAATATTCTCCAGCACAGCTTTCATGTTTTCAAGAATATTTGCCGTCTGAGGTGGCAAGAGGGATTGATTGCTGGATTGCACAGTGTTTCTCAACCCTTCGAGAGTATTCCTCATGTTTTGTAAGGCAATTGCCATATCGTCGGAAGAAAACGTCGCGCTTGATTTGATAGAGGTGGTATTATTTCCTGATCCTGGGACATATGCTACCGAATTGATGCGCATCGGTATACTTTGAGGCAAGAGGATAAGATCACTCGTGGCTCCTCTATCCAGACCGTCCGCATACCGTACGTCTGACGCATTCGCGATTGCAGCACTTAAAGAAGGAGTACATTTCACCCCGCAACCCGCAATCCGTGTACTATCAACACGAACTATAAATCCTACGGAGTTTCCTGCGTTAATAGAATACCCATCCGTCGGCCAACGGAAAAAGGCTCGAGGGCTGGTCAAACTTACCACCGTATTAAGAGATACTCCATTTTGATTAACAAGGGAAACTGGCAAACTTCCTTGCGGAAGGGCAGTGCCAGAAAAAGTTACTGCTACGCTCTGAAGATTTACAGTTCCTGCGGCATTTGCGCTGAAGGTGAGGATGCCGAGATCATCTCCGGGGGAAAGTGGCCGATTGATGGTTGTCCCACGCGGTTGGGCACTTGCTGTGAGCTGCGAGCGAAGCACTCTGATGGGATCGATTCGGGCATCCGAGGTGCGTACATTTGTCACCGGCGCATTTGAAGTACCCCCAAAAGCGGTAATGGAATCCCCTGCCATCTGGAACACATGCACACTGTTGTCCGTGGCTCCCGAAGAAACGTATGAAGCTATGTCTCCTTTTAATACCATCGAAATGGAGCCTGCCTGGGGAACCATAACTGGCTGCGCGAAGTGGAAGGAGTAAGAATAAAGATTCAATGCTGCGTTATAGGTAGGAACCCCTGCGGTGGCAAGCGCGGCAAGCGTAGCTGGGTCATACAGTGTCAGATTGAAGAAGGAGGCCTTAGCTTGGACGGGGTTCACCGAATCTAAAATCGTGAGATCGGTGATTTTCACGCTCTCAATATTCGAAGTTTCGGTGAATTGGAGAACTCCCAAAGCCACCCCAGTGGAACCCATCATAACTTGCTGCGTCTTTGGCGAAAAAGAACGATTAAGGCTAATCGTTAAAGAAGAACCACCACCCGCGACTTTAATATCCTGTCCTGCTGCGCTCGTACAAAAAATAATTTTATTTGAGGCATTCACCGCATTACAACCCGTAACCAACGTAAGCTGTTTATCCACTCCCGAACGAGCGCTCGAAAGCACATCAGCATAAGCGTAAAGATACACGGTGCTATTCGCTACGATCCGGCGCGGCGTACTGCTAAAAGTGTAATTGCTATTTGATTGTAATGTTTTTTGAGTTGGACCGAATTGACCCTCCGTTCCCCACTGTAACTTCAAATTTTCGAAGTCTGATCCTCGTTCCCCCATACGAATGGTAAATCCAGAAATGGAAGCATATGTGGATATTGGAGTCGTAATTTTATACTTTGCAATTTGAACATTCTTTGTCCCCGGCGGAACCACCGGGAAATTGGTTTCGGGAGCTTGTTCTATAAAAATCGCAGCTGGTGGACCCGCTTGCCCGTATGTAAAACTAGGAACGATGAGTGCAAGGGAAGAAAAAACCGCCACGCCGACCCACGCGAGCAGCTCCTTCTTTCCCTGAAGAAGGTTATTCATAATTGTAGCGTACTCCTCTTTGCCCCCCCCCGCAAGAATATTTATGCACACCCAATACTCCCCCGAGTTTGTATTTTCTATGAGAGCGCCCGTGAGAGGAAAAAGAGAGCGAGTCCTAGTGCAGTACACACGATCGAAATAATCCAAAAACGCATCGTGATCTGCGACTCGGGCCACCCCAAGGCTTCGAAGTGATGGTGGATCGGCGTCGAGTGGAATATTTTCTTGTGGCGCATTTTTTTTGAGAGTATCTGCACGATTACCGAAAGGGATTCAATGACAAGGATGGCCGCAAAAAGCGGGAGCAAAAAGGCGGTGTTGGTAAGCATTGCAATCACTCCAATCACAATTCCCAAGGACATCGAACCCGTGTCTCCCATAAAAAACTTTGCTGGGTAAATATTGAACCAGAGGAAAGCCAAAAGGGCGCCGATAATTGCTCCCCCGAATACCGCGAGATCGAAGCGATGCAGGGTAAATGCCACCGCAGTCAATGCCACGAAGGCGAAAAGCGATACACCCCCGAGGAGTCCGTCGAGTCCGTCAGTTTCATTTGCCGAGAATGCCGATGCGATAATAATGAACATAAAAATAGGGATATACCACGGGCCGATAGAAAAACTTCCCCAGAACGGAATTGTAAGCACATCCCTGCCAAGACGGAAATAAAACCACCACGCTCCGACTGCAGCAATTAAGGTATATACAATCAACTTATGCCTTACTTTGAGTCCCCCTCCCGACGCGCCTCCAATCCCTGCCACGCCGCACCAGTCATCTATTAGTCCTAAGACTGCCGCGATTGCGAGCGCCGCGAGCGGAAGATAGGTTTCTGCACGATTCAAGAAGTTGAAATAGCGCCACGGGCCGCCAAAGAAAAAATTGAGGATACTAAAGATAGCGGCGAGGCCGAGTACGGTGGACCAAATTATTATTCCTCCTCCAGTAGGAGTGCCTGCTTTCTTACTATGGAGTTGGTTAAAAATCGGAGTGGTGGTCCGGATTTGTTTTTGAAATCCGGATTGTTTGAGCGCCCGAAGCCAAAACGGAGTGAGGGCGAGCGCCACGCCGAAAGAAAGGGTAGTGATGAGAAGAAGGCGAACGGCTTCTAAAGCAATCATGGACAATATATAAATGAAAAGTGACGAGTAGTTAGCGATAAGTGGCGAGTTCCTGTTACCCTCCTCCAGTTACTTTTATCGGATCGAGATGGCTTTTAAATTCTTCAAATTGGGGAAGTTCTTTGCGAGAAGTCACTCCGAGGTAGCGGAGACACTCAGGAGTAATGTCATAAAGAAAAGAATGCGGCATTTGCGGGTCGGGCACGCGTTCCACGAAGCCGCGTAGCCGGAGCGCCCGGAGAATGAACGTGGAGTTCACGCCACGGAGAAAATCGAGTCGTGCACGAGAGACCGGACCGCCATAGGCAATGAGCGAGAGCGCCTCAAGACTTGCGGGTGAGAGCTCTTCATTCAGTTCCTCTTTAAGGAACGAAAAAAGAAAATTGCCAAATTCTGGTTTTGTGACAAGCTGAATCTCTTCTGTCATCACTAGCAATGTGAGTCCCCTCTCCTCTGCAACAAGCTTTTCTTGAAACGCTTGGATGAGCGCTTCACACTCCGTTTCTTCTATCTCTAACACGCTTTCAATTTTTGATTTCTTGAGCGGCTCTCCATGGGTGAAGAGTAGAACTTCGAGACGAGCAAGTGACTGACTGTCGATCATTGGATTAAATAATTAGATTTTTCGCCTCACGATACCCAAACCATTACGGAATTTCTGGATATTGTAAAGCATATTTCACTTACCAGTGATCATTATATCAGAAAAGTTTTCGGACTGGGAGATAAACACCTTCCCCTCGCGCGCGAGGTGGAGCACCGCAAGAAAAAGCGCAATAGTTTCCGTCACTTCCGCCCCTTGGGTGGTAGCGCCAAAGCTCATCGAGGTTTCCCGCGTGAGGCGCGCGAGCACCTCCGCAATTTTTTCCTCGATTGCGATGATGGATTCTTTGACTGTTTCCGTTTCTCGCGTAAACGTCTTGAGAGATTCGAGTACCCCTTCAGCGGCGCGCATGAGAGCATCGGTCGTGAGCCCCGCAGAGGGATAAAAGGCGGATCCTGCATTCAAGAAGTATGGCCTTCCCCACAATCTTTCCCTTCCGTTCCAAACGGCGGCGAATACTTTTTCTGCTGGCTTCCATATTTTATAAAACTCCAATCGCGCCTCGAGCTCATGAATTTCCGCTTCTTCCGCTTCTGTAAGAGTCATATCTGGAAGCAACACTTTCGATTTAATAAGGATGAGCTTGCTCGCAACCGACACAAAATCCGCGAGGAGCGCCGGAGAAACTTCCTCAAGCGTCCGGAGATATATAAAGAAATCATCTGTCACTTTGGCGAGGCTTACCTCAGTAATCTGCAATGCACGCTCCTCTATTAAAGAGAGAAGTTTTCCTATCGGCCCCTGGAATTTTTCGAGCGTAACTTGGTACATAAGCACGAAATTCGAAGTACGAATTTCTAAACAAATTCTAATCTTCAATTCTCAAAATCTCAAAAAAGTTAAAAATTGACTTAAGGTAGTCCATAAGGTACTATAGCCCCTATGAAACCCGAAATTCACCCCACATATCACTCCGCAGCAAAGGTAAAGTGTGCGTGCGGCAACATTTTCACTGTGGGTTCCACGCGTGAGGAAATTCAAGTGGAAATCTGCTCGAACTGTCACCCGTTCTTTACAGGAGAAGAAAAACTCATCGATACCGCCGGTCGCGTGGAAAAGTTCAAGACACGCCGTTCAAAAGCAAGTACTCCCACTCCTAAAAAGGTGCGTGCTAAGAAAGCGAAGTAGATTTTACGCTGCAAATGCCGACCATTCAAAGTCGGTGTTTTGCTATTATTGTAATATGACACTGAAGTTATTTTCGAAATCCGCACAGAAACTGGCTGCCTTTGGCGCGCCCCATCGTTTTTAATGCTCTAAAATATTATGGTCCAGAAAATAATTTTAGAAATACGAGCGGGAGCGGGAGGTGATGAAGCTTCAATTTTCGCGGGAGATCTGGGAAGAATGTACCAACGCTACGCTACCCAAAAGGGCTGGGGATTTGCGATGCTCGATAAGAATGAAACATCATTGAACGGATTCAAATCGCTCGTCGCTGAAATTAAGGGTGAAGGTATCTACGATATCTTAAAACATGAATCGGGTGTCCATCGAGTCCAGCGCGTGCCGAAAACCGAGAAATCAGGCCGCATTCATACCTCCACCGCTTCGGTTGCAATACTCCCCATTGTGGAAGCTAGAGAAGTAATGATCAATCAAGGAGATCTCGAAGTGAGTTTCTCCCGTGCCGGAGGTCCGGGAGGACAAAATGTAAATAAAGTGGAAACTGCCGTACGGATTCTCCATAAACCGACGGGCATTGTGGTTTCCTGTCGCGAGGAACGTTCACAACATGCGAACCGCGAAAAGGCGCTCGAAATTCTCCGGGCCAAGCTCTATGAAATTGAACAACTCAAAGCGACCGGCTCAGTTACAGATCTCCGCAGAGAACAGGTAGGTACCGGCGATCGTAGCGAGAAAATAAGGACCTATAATTTCCCAGATGATCGTATCACCGATCACCGTTTCGGGGTGAAAGTACACAATATAGAAAGGATTCTTGATGGAGATCTGGACGCATTACTCGGGAAAATTCAAAAGCAACAAAAAAGTGCAGATCACGATACTGCGATTAAAGAAAAAATATGAGTTTTTAGGCATAAAAAAACGAGTACAATAATAATACTGCAATACGTTACGGAATTTATTACATTCTCCGGTGAAAAAGCTCCTCATTTTCATTTTCGCTGCAGGGGGGATATCTCTTGCATTTCTTACTCTTACCGGAAAAATTGTGTGGTACGGAAATCCGGATTCATCCCCTCCGTCCCTCCCTTCTTTTATCGCTTCCATTGCTACAACGGACCCTACACTTTCTTCAAAATTACCTTCTTTACCTCCAGGATTTGTTCCAGTATCTTCAGTTATCGACGGCGACACAATCAAAGTTGTGGATAATGGAGTAATAGAAAACGTACGACTTCTCGGCATTGATACGCCGGAAACGGTAGACCCGCGGAAGCCGGTACAGTGTTTCGGCAAAGAAGCTTCAGAAAAGACTAAATCAATTCTTACCGGACAATTTATTCGTTTGGAATTCGATCCAACGCAAGGAAACAAAGATACATACGGACGCCTCCTGCGGTATGTATTTCTCCCTGGCGGCACATTTATAAATAGATTCCTTGTTGCAGAGGGATATGCACACGAGTATACATATAACACGCCATACCGATATCAAAAAGAGTTCAGAGCCGCAGAAGCTGCCGCACGCGAAGCACGGCTCGGATTGTGGAACCCCGCGACGTGTAATGGAAATACAAACCACTAGCGACTAGCAAAAATTCAGCGGAATTCAGGTAACTATTCCTGAAAAAGGCAGCATACAGTCCCGAAATTCTGTAAAGTTCCCGAATACATATGTTTGTTTTATAGTATAATAAAACACACATGGCATATTATACTCACACTCCCAATCCGAGAATCGAAGAGCGAGCGAAGGAAGGCGCACATCTTACCAAGCATGAACATGTGGGCATGAATGGCCGCCTCGCGGTGTTCATCACCCGAAAATTCGGCAGCATGGAAATGTTTTATGTGCTCGTGTTTTGGATGTTTAGTTGGATATTTCTCGCCACAGCAGGCGTGGAATTCTTCCGCAATGATCCTTACCCTTTCACTTTTTTGCTCTTTTTAAGTAACCTCGTCCAACTTTTTGCCCTTCCCATCCTTGCTGTGGGACAACAAATCTTAAGCAAGGTCTCTGATAAACAGGCTGAGCAGACCTTTAAGGATGCCGAAGCGATCTTGAAACTCCAGGATGAAGTGCACCGGCTCATCAAGATCAACAATGCTTTAACTGAAGAAATTCACTCAATCGTACGCAAGGAAAAGAAAAATTAAGAATTTGTATGTCCATCCTCCGCTCTAAAGAACTCCATAAGAAATATATGGAGTACATTGCCCAGGGAGGGCTTTCGAAGGGCTGTGTGCTTTGTGTAAGAGAACCCCTTGTAGAATTCAAACTCTGGAAAATTATTCCGAACGATTTTCCCTACGATCGGATCGCCCGCGTGCACCATATGGTTGTGCCCAAACGCCACGTGATCGAAATTGGACTTTCCTCGGATGAACTGCACGAGCTGCAACAACTCAAAATGAGTTATATAAACCAAACTTACGAGTTTATTATAGAACCTACTGCTAAACTCAAAACCATTCCCGAACACTTTCATCTCCATCTCGTGGTGCCTTTGGAATAATAGATATATACTGCCTTCGATGTCTCTATCGTCGTCCAATAAAAAATTCGGATCT
>CAZKRG010000010.1:0-18869 GCA_964555255.1 uncultured Candidatus Saccharibacteria bacterium | reverse complement strand
GAACCTATGGCCCCTTCGGTGTAAACGAAGTGCTCTACCGCTGAGCTAACCGTCCTTGTGTTTTTTCTTAATTTATCATAATCTTACTTCATTATACTATTTCAAAATCCCGTTCAAGTCAACGGAAATTTGTGATATAATTATAAGAAGAAAATTAAGATGTTGGCTTTTTAAAGAGAAAAAGAGAGTATGCTAATTCCAAAAGAAATAAAATCTGTGATTAAAAAACTGGAAGATGCCGGCTTTGAAACGTATATTGTCGGCGGCTGCGTGCGCGATATCCTTACAAAAAAAACTCCGACTGACTGGGACATAACCACAAGCGCCAAGCCCGAGCAGATACAAAAAATTTTTACTCACAGCTTTTACAACAATAGGTTCGGAACCGTTACAGCGATTACCGGCTCAAAAAATCCAGCACTGAAAGAAATCCAAATCACTACTTATCGCACGGAAGGAAAATATCTTGACAAGCGCTGGCCGGAAAAAGTTGAATTCGTGGGCCGGCTTGAAGACGACCTGAGCCGCAGGGATTTCACCGTCAACGCGATGGCGATGGACGCGAAAGGAAATATTCTTGATTTTTTCGGCGGCAAAGAAGACCTGAAAAATAAAATAATCCGTGCGGTTGGTAACCCTGACCAGCGATTCAGTGAAGACGCTTTGCGTATGATGCGCGCGATAAGATTTGCTTCGCAGTTAAATTCAGTTCCCGAAAAAGAAACTTCGTGGCGGATTGAAAAAGAAACTTTTAAGGCGATAAAAAAACATTCCGCCGCGATTGAGTTGATTTCCGCGGAAAGAATCCGCGACGAATTTGAAAAAATCATTTTGTCTCCGCGGCCAAGCCAGGGCATTGAAATATTGAAAGACGTCGGACTTTTACGCCATATTATTCCAGAGCTTGAACTTGGAATCGGCGTAAGCCAAAACCGGCATCATATTTATACGATTTACGAGCATTCTGTGCTGTCGCTAAAATTTTGTCCGAGCCAAAAGCTGGAAGTGCGCCTGGCGTCTCTTTTTCACGACATTGCCAAGCCGGAAACAAAACGCGGGGCAGGACCGGACGCGACTTTTTACAACCACGATGTCGTCGGCGCAAAGGTTGCGAGAAAAATCCTGAAGAGGTTGAAGTTCCCCAATGAAATAATTGACAAAACCAGCCATCTTATAAGAAACCATATGTTTTTCTACAATGTCGGTGAAGTCACGGAGGCCGGAGTCAGGCGGCTAATAAAAAGGGTCGGAGCGGATAATCTGAAAGATTTGATTGATCTGCGCATCGCAGACCGGCTCGGCAGCGGCGTGCCAAAAGCAAAGCCGTACAAACTGCGGCATTTGGAATACCTGATGAGCAAAGTTTCGCGCCATCCGATTTCGGTCTCAATGCTCAAAATCAATGGAAATGATGTGATGCGAATTCTTGACATCAGGCCGGGACCGATTATCGGCGCGCTTTTAAACGCTCTGCTTGCCGAAGCGCTGGAAAATCCGAAATTAAACACTAAAAAATATTTGGAAAAACGGATAAAAGAGCTGGCTGAATTTAGCGTTGAAAAATTAAAAGAGAAAAGCGAGGAAGTTATCAAAGAAAAAAAAGAGGAAGTTGAGCTTGCGGAAAAAAGTAAATTTAGGGTAAAATAATGGGTTGATAACGGGGATTAGCGCAGCGGTAGCGCGCCACCACACCAAATTTAACGGGGTATAGTATACCGGTAGTACGCGTCCTTCGGGAGGATGTAGACTGGGTTCGATTCCCAGTACCCCGACCAAAAAGTTGGTTCTCCGCCTCATCGGCGGATCCGCCCCTGGCGGAAAATCCGGCATCCCCGACATTTAGGGCCTATAGTCCAGTGGTAAGACGCCGCCCTCTTACGCCAGGGCTCCAGAGGGCAAGCATTCGCACCGCGCCCGCCGTAGCCGTGGGCCGATAGCTCAGTGGTAGAGCACTGCATTCGCATTGCAGGGGTCGGGGGTTCAAGTCCCCCTCGGTCCACGGGTGCGGCGTAGGCGGGTTGCGGAGACAGCAGTTCGGTTCTGCCTATGTCCACCAAATCTGATTTTCGACCATCAAACTGGCGATTGACCTCATAAATCAAGCCCAGTTTGGCGGTTCCAAACCCTGATTCTTTTGAGTAGGTAATTCCTTCTGGAAGAATGAGTTTTTGGAACCGCTTTTTGGTTTCTATATCCAAGTCCATCCAGGTTCTTGGAAGGTCTGATATGAAGTTGGTAGCGTAAGCAACTGCGGCTTCAATGTCGAGCTTATCAATCGTGTTCTCGCGCATTGTGAGCTGTTTGACCGCAATCTCGTTATCAACCTGTTCAATCATCTCTTTCCCGAAGTCCTCGCTGATTGTACCTTTGCGAATCATCTCAACATAATCAACCTTGCGCCGTTTGAGTTCCTGGATTTCAGTTTCCTGGCGCTTGATAGTGTCTTCAAGGAGTGAGGCATTGTTGCGCCAAACATCAACAACCACCGCTCTGAACAAGTCGAGAAACTCTTGCTTTGGAGTAACAGCTTGGAGCCACACAATAAAATCCTGGTGCAGCTTCTCACGGCTGATACTTCGCCCGTACATCGGACACTTCCAAGTAACAATTCCCGCCTCATCTTTCTTTCGATTGTGGCAATGGTAATTCTCATAAACCCCTCCATTGCCGCGATTTTTGCTACCGCTTAATCCAATACCGCAAGCAGAACACTTCACATTCCTGGTCAAAGGAAAGTCGGGATTACTTTTCAGCCGCTTCTGAATGGAAACAAGCGGGGCTTTGCCCTTACGAATAAGCTGGATTTGGTTGAACTCTTCTGGCGTTATTATCCGCTCGTGCTTACCCTCAATATCATTTACGCCCGTGAAGGGGTTATCAATGAGACCTGCATAGAACTTATTTTCAAAAATCTCATCAATCTTCTGCGGGTAAATCTTCTTACCCTTGTTTGTAGTCAGACCAAGCTGATTAGCGATTTTTGATAATTCTGTGCTGCTGCTAATACGTTCTTCGAGACATACTCGAAACAATCTCTTGATAATGGACAGTCGTACTTGGTCTGGCTTGTCTGGCTCGGTCTTCTTCAATCCACGCTTCTTGAAGTTTCCTGGTTCGTAACCAAGCGGTGGTCTGAACGGATAGATTCCTCCGTTAATTCTTTCGCTCATTCCATCAGAACATTGCTGTTTGCGTATAGCATTTTCATAATCGTTGAATAGCACAGAGATACCCTCGAATACTTTTCCTTGTGGGGTATTACCAATAATCTCGGTTACCGAATGGATGGTCGTGCCATATTGAGCTAATTTCGCTCTGACCGCGTAATGGTCTTCTGTATTACGGGTAAATCTGTTCAAACGCAGAACCACAAATGCCTGAACCTTACCTTTATTTTTTCGACAGAACTCGATAGCTCGTAAAAACTCCTTGCGGTTGTTAAGTGATAAGTCCTTTGCAGATTCTCCCTCTTCGCGGAAGACCTGTATAACTTCAAAGCCCTTCCGCTCGCAATACTTGCGGCACTCCTGCTCTTGGAAATCCAAACTTGTGCCATCCACTTGCTCGTCCGATGACACACGGATATAAATGATTGCCCAGGGTTTCGTAATTGCTGTGCTCATTGCGGTTTGCTTAAAACTAACTTTTCGACTGCATTGCGCAGGTCAATATCGTTGATGTGCAAGTAGCGGCGGGTAGTTTCCAGTTTTTTATGTCCGAGAAGTTCCTGGATGACAACGAGATTCGCGCCACTCCTTAATAGGGACGCGCCGAAAGTATGGCGAAGTGAATGAACCGCCACTTTTTTCTTGATGTTTGTAGCTTCGAGGTATTTCTTGATGAGACCGTATACGCTGCGTGCGTGAAGCTCATCACCAAGACGACTAATAAACAGATGGTTGCTTTCAACTTCTGGGCGCTGTTTCAAGTATTGCTTCAAGGTGCTCACGACCTCATTGGTAAGTGGAATAATTCGCTCTTTGTTGCCCTTGCCGCGAACCTTGATGCTTCTATCGGCGCTTTCAAGATTCACTCTGTCCAGCGTGAGACCGACGAGTTCGGATAGCCGTATTCCCGTGCCCAGCAGAAGGATAACGATAGCCAAATCACGCGAGAGGTAATAGGGTGTAGCTTTGAACTTTACGGCAGCGATAAGATTTTGATACTCGGATTCTGTGAGATATGAAGGTTCTTTCTCTGGCAGCTTCGGGGCTTCTATATCGCTTACGGGGTTTGCTTCGATGATTCCTTCACGCCCCAGGTACTTGAAGAACGATTTTATGGAAGAAAGTTTGCGGGCGCGTGTTACCGCCCCATTGGTTTTAGCTCTTTGTGAAAGGAAGCGGCGAACATCAGCTTTCGTGATGGTTGTTATGCTCGTATCATCGGATGCTCCAAGAAACTCAACGAACTTGTTTAGGTCGTGGCAGTATGCGGAGACAGTCCGCGGTGAGAAGCCGCGCTCCACTTCAAGGTAATGTAAGAATTGTGTAATTAAGTTATTCATCTTTGTTTGATTTTTGTTGCACTTTTTTGGATTGGGTCAGTTTGTCCCACAGCCCCCTTATGACAGCGTAGATAATCTGTAATCCGAAAATGTAGAAACCGATAATTATTGGCACAAGAAAAATGCTTGCAAGCAGAACAATTCCATCAAGGAAAAAATTATCGAAGAAAGGCATATTCATAGATTTGGATTGATTTTGCGGCTGATGAAATTATCAAAGTCATTTTTTCTGATGAGCCACTTACTTCCGATGCGAAAGAATCCATCAATCTTCTGCGCTCGAATCCAACGTAAAACTGTTGCCCGTGATACGCCGAGCATCTTTGAAACGGCGGCAACATCGAGTGTAAGGACTTCGCTCGTCGCCTTATGGTGTTGTGTTGTGTCCGATTCTTCGTTCATAGAAGTAATTGTTTGATTTCACTCAATAGACATTTAATGCGGTAGAATGATTCGTTTGTTGGTAGAAGTTATCCACTTGACGCAGTGGGTAGCTTTGCTATGATTTAATTGTCAGTGAATGTTGCGATTTGATTTGAACTGACGAAACTAAATGTCTATTTAATGCCATTGATGCCCGCGAGGGCTATTTTTGTTGCTCTTTTTCCACGGCTCCGATAGTTTTTTCTTGGCTTGGCGAGGACTGGGGTATTACAAGTGTTATACAGAGCTATCCTGCGATGACTTGGAGGGGTATTGTCCTGCCTTTCCTTGCCTGGTTTTTGTGAAAATCGGGAATGGTGGTACGAGCTTTGGAATTGACCTTGTTCGCGGCGCCACGGATGCCCCCTACAACTTGGATAATTTTCACCAGAACCTTTCCCTTTATTGGACTTCGTTCAACAATCCTATACGGGATATAGTTGTAGCTCTCCGTGCCGCGCGGCAAAGATTTTTTCTTTGGAGTATGCTCCAGAATCAGAATGGTATCGTCCAAGATTTCGAGCTGTTTTACCCCTTGCGGGGTCGGGCGTAAAGGCGTCGGTTTAGAGGATGACGCACCCCAGCTCTCCTTTGCGGAACCGTCCCTACTTCCATCTGGTACATCACGACACGAGTACAAGTAGGATTTATGCCGTGATTTCTCTTAAACCATACGCCCAGGTTCCTGTATCACGTATGGCTTGGGTTTTTAATTCACCAGAACCCAGGTAACTGGCTTGGACAATCCGCAGGTGAGTGTTTGCGCACTGCCTTGCGGGTTCCCACCATTCTTATCTTCGGGGTTGATTCCCCAATGTCAGCGCTTTGGCGAATATGGCTACTTGTCGCCTGGCGCTGTTTCTTCTGCCCTTTAATGGGCTGGGTTCCCTAACCAATGGAAGTGAAAGTAAGTAAGCTCCCAAAGGATGCCCTCCCAGCCCGTCAAAGAGCAGAAGCGGGCGTTTGTTCGCCCACGACGACAGGAGATTTCTCTCCTGGCTTCGTGGAAGAGCAATTCTTCCGCCAGTGTTCAAAGGAAAGATTTGCGGCAACATAAAGCGTGTCGCGGATTGCTTCGATTTCTTCGTCTGTATAATTTTTGGCTTTGTCGCCAAGAATCTTTTTTGATTGCTCGATGGACAACATAAAAAGCAGGGTTTCTGCAACCTTATCTGCTGTCCGTGATGAAGCTGATGCCAAATCATCACGTGCGGCTGATAAGGTTTTATTTTGCAGTTACCCTGCTTCGACGATTACTTCCGCGAGGCAATCATCGTATTCAGTTGTTTGATTTGTAATTTAATTTTACCAACGCGCGCAACTTGCATCAAATTATTTAATGCTATTAAGAATCATCCTCTGATACTCAGCGACAACAAGTGAATAGATTTGTCCTGTGCACAACTTTTTCGAGTTATTTTTTCAGAAAAATGCGTTTGACAGCTTTGAACATTTTTGACATTAGGTGTTATGAAGAGTTATACTCTGTTATATAGAGCTATAGAAAAGCATTTAGTGTCCTATGCCTAAACCCACGCCAAAAAAAGATTTTTTCACAGTCGAAGAAGTCGCTGATTACCTCCAGGTTCACGAGCGAACCATTTACCGCGCTATCAAAGCGAAGAAGTTGAAGGCGACAAAGATTGGCTCGTTCCGTATTGCCCCTGAAGACCTCCAGGATTTTCTTCGGCGCAGTACCAACATTCAAAAATAACCTATGCAAAAAGAAGCCAAAGCACGAATAAAAATCAACGACCTTCTCCAAAAATCTGGCTGGAGATTTTTTGACGATGAGCAAGGCAAAGCAAACATCGTTCTGGAGATGAACGCCAAACTTACGAAGAAGGCAGTTGACGAACTCGGCAACGATTTTGAAAAAACTAAAAACGGCTTCATTGATTTTTTGCTTCTCGATGAGAAGGGCTTTCCGTATGTAGTGCTTGAAGCCAAATCAGAAGACAAAGACCCGCTCGATGGAAAGGAGCAGGCACGTAAGTATGCGCAATCGCTCAACGTTCGCTTTGTTATCCTCTCAAACGGCAATCTGCATTACTTCTGGGATTTGGAGCGCGGCAATCCGACAGTGATTATCCAATTCCCAACGCCAGATTCGCTTCAGCACTTTGAGCAGTTCAAACCGAATCCGAAACGTCTTGCGGATGAGAAAGTTGATGAGGATTATATCGTGCTTACCCAGAAGGCGGATTACAGGAGCGACCCGCGCTGGACTGATGAATCAGAACGCCAGAATCTTATTGATACGGAATCTTTGAAGTTTCTTCGTCCTTATCAGCTCCGCGCCATCAAAGCGCTTCAAGATTCTGCTGCGAAAGGCAATGACCGTTACCTCTTTGAGATGGCAACGGGTACAGGCAAGACGCTCGTATCGGCAGCAGTCATTAAACTTTTTCTGAAGAGCGGAAACGCGAAGCGTATTCTATTCTTGGTTGACCGCTTGGAGCTTGAAGACCAGGCGCATAAAAACTTTAAAAAGTGGCTTTCCAAAGATTACACCGCAGTCATATACAAGGAGAACAAAGATGATTGGCGCAAAGCAGAGATTGTTGTCTCAACTGTTCAGAGCTTGGCGTTCAATAATAAATATCAAAAATTATTCTCGCCTACAGATTTTGACCTGCTGATTTCTGACGAAGCACACCGCTCCATCGGAGGCAACAGCCGCGCCGTGTTTGAATACTTTGTTGGCTATAAGCTCGGACTTACTGCTACGCCAAAGAATTACCTCAAAGGCATTGACCCCGCGAAACTTAATTCCAAAGACCCGCGAGCGTGGGAACGCCGCCAGCTTCTCGATACTTATAAGACCTTTGGGTGCGAAAGTGGCGAACCAACTTTCCGCTACACATTGCTTGATGGCGTAAAGGATGGCTTCCTGGTGAATCCAGTTGTCGCCGATGCCCGCACGGAAATTACCACAGAGCTTCTTTCGGAGAAGGGCTACGCGATGATGGTTGAGGGCGAGAACGGCAAGGAAGAGGAGCAAACATTTTTTCATACCGACTTTGAACGAAAGTTCTTCTCGGACAAGACCAATCAAATCTTCTGCAAGACCTTCATTGAAAATGCACTCAAAGACCCGCTCACGGGAGAGATTGGTAAGAGTATTGTGTTTGCCGTGAGCCAAAAACACGCCTCAAAGCTCACGCAAACTCTTAATCAGTTTGCAGACCAGCTCTATCCAGGCAAGTACAATTCTGACTTTGCCGTGCAAGTTACTTCAAATATCCCAGATGCCCAGAGCTTCACAGTGAGCTTTGCCAACAATAACCTCAACGGACACACAAAGTTTCTGGACGGCTACCGCTCCAGTAAGACGCGCGTGTGCGTAACAGTGGGGATGATGACTACGGGTTATGACTGCGAGGACATTCTGAATGTCGTGCTGATGCGTCCGATTTTTTCGCCCACGGATTTTATTCAGATTAAAGGGCGCGGAACTCGCAAGTATACTTTCGCCCATCAAGAGAAAGAAAGCGGCGAAGTTGAAAGCGCCCACGTTCCCAAAGATAAGTTCAAGCTCTTTGATTTCTTCGCCAACTGTGAATACTTCGAGGAGAAGTATGACTACGACGAGATTCTGCACTTGCCTGCAAAGGTAGGCACAGGCGGAGAAGGAGGAGAGCCAGGCATCAACATTGATGAAATAACTATCACGCTGCCAGACCCCTTAAAAACCTTCAAAGAGCAAGCCGTTGGCGTTGAAGGAATGAAGATTGACCGCAAACTCTTTGAGAAGTTTGAGGCGGCAGTCAAAGAAGATTCTTTCGTAAAGCAGAAGGTTGAAGAAGGCGACCTGGATACTGCGGAGAGCTACGTGAAAGAGAAGATTTTTGATAAGCCAGAAGATTACTTCAACTTGGAGAAACTTCGTAAATCGGTGAAAGCTGACCGCCGTATTAGCTTGCGCGAGTTTATTGAAAAAGCGTTTGGTAAAATCGCCAACTTCAAATCAAAGGATGAACTGCTCGAAGAAGAGTTTGAGAAGTTCGTTGCTATCAATAAGCCCGAAAGCCAGTTTGCGATGCCGATTAAGAACTACTTGAAAGCGTACATTACCGACAACGAGATTCGGGACATTATCGAGAAGGGCGAATACACACGCCTTGCCACGAATCCCAAACTTACTTTCGCAGACCTCCAGGCACTCAATGGCTGGATTGAAAGAGTGCCCGAATACGTGAAGGATTACGTGTCCCTTAACGCCTATATGTAATTTATGTTGACCCAAGAAACCAAACGTAAAATAGATTCGGCGCGGGACATATTGGTAGGCAAAGTCCCAGACCCCAAAGCCCAAGTTGAGCAAATCACCACGGCTCTTATCTATAAGTTTATGGATGATATGGATAAGCAAGCCGCTTCTCTGCCAAAGGGCAAGCCGCAGTTTTTTACGAACGGCTTTGAGAAGTATGCCTGGAGCAAAGTGCTTGATGCGAAACTCGGCGGACAAGAGCGTTTGAATCTCTATGTTGAAGCAATAACGCGAATGTCCAAGAATCCGCATCTTCCGCAGCTCTTTCGTGATGTCTTCAAAGATGCCTTTCTACCATACCGCGACCCAGAGACGCTCAATCTTTTTCTGAAAGATATAAACACGTTCGACTACGAGCACAGTGAGAACTTGGGTGATGCTTTCGAGTATCTGCTTTCAGTGCTCGGCTCGCAGGGCGAAGCGGGACAATTCCGCACGCCCCGCCATATTATTGATTTCATTGTTGAAGTTGTTGACCCGAAGAAAGATGAGACCATTCTTGACCCCGCTTGCGGTACGGCTGGATTTTTAATCTCCGCTTATAAGCACATCCTGAAGTCCAACAAAAATAAGCCGCTCACGCCCGACGAAAAGAAGCGTCTGATGGCAAACCTCACGGGCTACGACATATCGCCCGATATGGTGAAGCTATCGCTCGTGAATATGTACCTACACGGCTTTCCAAGTCCGAATATCCACGAATATGACACGCTGACAAGCGAGGAGAAGTGGGATGAGCGCTTTGACGTGATGATGGCAAATCCGCCGTTTATGACCCCGAAGGGCGGCATCCGTCCGCATAAGCGGTTTATGGTGCAAGCCAACCGCTCCGAAGTCCTTTTCGTTGATTACATTTTGGAACACCTCAATAACAAAGGACGCGCGGGTATCATTGTGCCCGAAGGAATTATCTTTCAGTCCGCAGGCGCTTACAAACAATTAAGGAAGCTGCTCGTGGAAGATGGTTTGTATGCAGTTGTTTCTTTGCCTGGCGGCGTGTTCAATCCTTACTCTGGCGTGCGAACGAGCATCCTCTTTTTCGACAATCAGCTCGCAAAGCAATCAAAGGATATTCTGTTCATCAAAGTTCTCAATGACGGCTTTGATTTGGGGGCACAGCGCAGACCGATAGACCGCAACGATTTACCGTACGCAGTTGAAGTATTGCACGCGCAACGGGAAGCAATTAAAACAGGCAAGAAAAATTCGTTACTCAAAGAAGGCAGTTTATTTGCGTGGGCAACACCAAAGTCCAAGATTGCCGAAAGCGGCGACTATAATCTTTCGGGCGATAGGTACAATCACATTGCTAAAAATCTCAATCGCAAGTGGGAGATGGTGGAGCTTGGGAGCGTGTGCGACATACTTAATGGTTATGCCTTCAAGAGCGAAAACTACGTAGAGAGTGGGACGCGAGTTATACGCATTACAAACGTTCAGAAGGGAGAGATTGTTGACGATAATCCAAAGTATTACCCATTGGATACGAAAGAACCCGTAGAGAAATATCGGCTTCTTGAAGGAGATTTATTGATTTCACTCACTGGGAACGTTGGTAGAGTTGGATTGCTGCGAAAAGAACTCTTGCCCGCCGCTCTCAACCAACGAGTTGCCTGTTTGCGTGCTAATACTGAAAAATTAGCAAGCCGATTTCTCTTTCACTTATTAAATGCGGATTCATTCGAGAACGATTGTATCGCTGCATCAAGTGGTGTTGCCCAAAAAAATCTTAGTACAGTTTGGTTATCGAAGTATAAGATTCCACTTCCGCCGCTCGAAGTACAGAAGGAGATTGTTGACGAACTCGATAGTTACCAAAAAGTTATTGATGGCGCGAAGCAAATCATCGCGCATCACAAACCGTCCATTAAGATTGATGAATCCTGGGAGAAAGCAACGCTTGATGATATTGCTCACATCGAATATGGATATGGCGAAACCGCAAAGGATGAAGGAGATGCCCGTTACGTTAGAATTACAGACATCGGCAGCGATGGGCACTTGAAGAGCGATGAATCGAAGTACGTCAATCTGACGAAAGAATCAAAGCCATATCAACTGAAGCGTGGCGATGTGCTCGTTGCTCGAACTGGTGCGACATACGGCAAGACAATGATTTTTGACGAAGGTTATCCAGCCGTCTTCGCCTCATTCCTCATTCGGCTCAACTTCAAGACAGAAAAAATTATGCCAGAGTATTACTGGGTGTTTGCTCAAACCGATAACTACTGGAATCAAGCAAGGACTTTGGTAACTGGCGGAGCGCAACCCCAATTCAACGGAAACACAATGAAAAAAATCGTTGTGCCACTCCCTCCTTTGGATGTTCAGAAACAAATCGTATCGAGTATTCAAGAAGAGCAGAAACATATCCAATCCGCCAAGAGAATGATTGAACTTTACGAAGAAAAAATTAAATCAAAAATCGCCGAAGTATGGGGCGAATAAACTGCTATGCAATTACTTACCGAAAAGTTTGTCCAGGACAGCATTATCGAGTACCTCTTTCGCAAGGGATGGAGCAGAAACTTGCGCAGTAAAACCACTGAAGAGCACGGCGTTGATATTAAAGTAAGAAACAATAACTTTTCGCGCTACTGGCTTATTGAGTGCAAAGGTGATGCCTCAAAAAATGCAAAGTACCCTCGCTCTCACCGCGAGGTCTGTTTTAATCTGGCGCTTGGACAAATCATCACGCGAATGAAGAGCAATGGAAAGCGTGGGTATAAGTATGGCTACAAGTACGGCGTTGGCTTTCCCGCATCGTTTCGTGATTTGGTGGCTCGCCGCTTGCCTTTCAATGTGGCTGACAAGCTCAATCTGTATGTGTTTCTCGTAAGTACTGACGGCAAGGTTGAGATGCTTGATTGGAGGAAGCTACAAATGTTGCAAAGAATTAAGCAATGAAAACGCTAATCACAAAAACGAAAAAATGGATACAACAAACGCTCCAATACATTAGGTACGATTACAGATTGACGTTCTGGTTGTACTTAAATCGCTGGAGAAAGTTTGTCGCGTTCTTCAAGAGACACTTTGACCTGATACGGCAGGCATCTTTCATTGTGGCTGCCATTGTTGCGGGATATTTGGTGCATCGCTTTGGCGGAGTTGCTTTCACGCAGGACATATTGAGCAATTACCTGGTGGCGGCAGGTGCAATGGCTGGCGGCACGATTGCGATTGTTTTCACCATCTCGATTTTTCTGCTTCAGAACGCATCTGACCTTTATTCTTCGCAGTATTTTGAAGTATATGTGCACGATTGGCGGGAGAAGTTCGTTTACTATGCCGTCATTCTCATCACAATCGCTTTACTTGGGAGCGGGTTATATGTCGGGAGTTTGCCCAGTATCTCCGAAAAAGTTTCTGCAAATCTGGTCTTCTGGTCTCTCGTTGCTATTGGGTTAGTTTTTGCGTTGATTGATTGGCAGTATAAAAATGTTCGCAGGAAACTCAATCCATCAAACGCGATAGCTTTCCTTGAAAGCGAGGGTTTGAGATTTTTGAAGCGTGTTCAGTACGATGCAAAGCAGATTGCGGGCATTATGCGAGCCAGAGATAACAATGTTACCGAGGGGGTGGCGCTCGCGGCGGCATACAATCGCGTACTCCAACCATTCATTGCGAATCTTGATAGGCAGCTCGAAAACTTGATTGAGATTTCGCTTAAATTAGGAGACAAGCAAGAGGTTGGCACGACCAAGCGCGGATTTACTGCCGTGCATAACATCCTTTCGCAATTCTTTGAGGCGCGGAGGACTTCATCGCTCATCCTTCCATCTGGAGTAGCGTTTCTTGCCGTGGAAAGCGATAGTCAAAGTTTTCTATATCGAAACTGCGAGAGATTGAATAAGGCGGGAGAGAAGTTCATCAAAGACGGCAAGGATGAACTGGCGACTTACGTTATTGACGTGTATCGCGCACTTATCAATAAGGCGCAGCATATTGAGTTTGTCAGCCAACGGAACGAGAACCCTATACTCGACTTGCTGGTTGGCAATCTCAACTTCTTCATTGAAAGCGGCAAGCGGGCGAAGAATATCGAGGTTGTGTATCAAGGTCTCCAAGTGCTTGGCGACACTGCCGTTATAGCCGCAAACAGAGGGCTTTCGCTCACGCTCCACGGCTTGCTAAAAAATGTGATGGATATAGCTGTTTACGGTCTCTCCCAGAAGCAGCTTATTATCGTTGACCTTTGCTCGATGACATTCCTTCGCGCCATCGGAGCCGTGTTCACCAGCTCTCATATTGACAGGCGCACCCACTTTGATGATGCCTTGAAGAATATCGCCGCGATTTCAAATCACATCAATGCTTTCATTGGTGCGGGATTGTTGCCGAACGATATAACGACGCGCTTCAGTTTGAGTAAGGGATACGATGAGTTCTACCAGGTTCTCAACGTGATAATGAATCGCTATTCGCAACTCACGGAAGAGCGCGAAAAAGACCGATACCGCAGCGACCTTGTTGAGTTCTTCCGCGAACTTAATTTAAGTTTGCGCACTCTATCAGAGCAAGTGAAGAGTTGCGATACAACTTTGACAGACAGCATCGGGCGGTTGCTGTTCAACATAAACAATATAATTGTTGACCTGATACAGGAAAAAGATTTTAAGGATGACGTGGCAGAGCTTAAATCTCGGCTTGGCTGGAATATCCATCTTCCAGGATGGTTCGCTCACCACGCTGATAAGTTTGATGGTGGCTCGAATCCATTTAATACGCTTACGGATAGCGTTGCAAAAACGGGCATTTTAGCTGCCGAAAGATTGAACGATAAGAAGTTGATACAGGACTCCATCAACGCCCTCTACGGGCTTACGAAACACACACTTGAAAAAACCACGAGCGGGTATGGTTACGACGAGCCGCGCGTTCTGGAGAAGGCGTGTTATTTAGGCATCCTTGCGCTGAAGAAGGGTTGGACGGATGTAGTTACTGACCTCAAAGCCAAGATTAAAGAGTTTGAGGCAGCATACTTTGCGAAACACCTAACCAATCTGCCGTCTGGTTTACCCACCGACTTTGACCCACGCAATCACAACATTATGGGGTTGCCTCATCACGACCAACTTCTTCGTGAGTTATTGCGATGGCGTTCAGAATATGAACGAGAACAATTAAATGGAACGTTGCGCATTAGGGATGATGCCGAATCTATGATGTACCAAGTGATTAAGCGCGAGGATATTGATAAGTTTATTGCGGAGATTTGGGGTATAACAGTCGAGGAGGAGCACGTGAGTATTATGTAATTCATTCAATGACCTGGTATCGCAAAGTTATCAAAGAGAATGGGAAAGGGATTGCATCATCTGCCGCTTTCGCGGTTATTTTTGCGTTGGCAATTCTGCTTTGGCACTTTGCTTTCGGTAAGAGTTTCCAGTGGGAAGCAATCAGCCCGATAGAAGAGCCGAGCATTTTTAATCGCGTACTTTACAGCGCTTTGGTGTTCGTAACTTTCGGAGCTTTCTTATACTGGATTAGGTTCTACCAATTCCTTCACCACATTGTCGTAAGAGGGTTGCGGGACAGACAACTCTATAACGGAATTAAAGGGCTGATATGGGGGTCTCTGATTCTCGTTATGTACTTCTGGGTTATCCCGAAGGTTGTTGAGTTGTTGAACGCCATAATCTCATTTTTTTATAACATCTTAAATCTCGCTTTGTACCTCTTTCCGCCGCTCGGAGTTTCCTTAATTGTATTCAGCATCAGTTATATAATTTTCAAACGATATGCTATCCAAAGAAGCCATTGAGGAGTTCAAAAAAATCTTCCGCGAGGAGAAAGGCGTTGAACTTTCCGATGAAGAAGCGATGGAAGAAGCCACCGCGCTCCTGACCCTGTTCAACGTAGTTTACCGCCCGATTAAGAAAGAGTGGGCTGACGAGTTTGATAGGGAGCAAGGTAAGAAAGATTAGCTCTTGTCCTGGGCGGATTGCTTCAATAACTGCATCTCCTCTGGGGTGATTTTCCCAGCCGTTGACCGATTGATAAGAGCAGTAAGAAACCCCAATGTCTCCCGATTCTCTGCGTGAGATTTGATTTTTAGGGCTTCCTTGCCGTGTACTGCTCGCGTAACGTAGTTGAAAACATTGAGGACATAGCTTCGGCGCTTAATTAGAATCTCCTCCTCAAACACGTCTCCGTTTTCTTGGTCTCCTTTGAGAATACCCATAGCATCGTTTAGGAGTTCGCCTGCAAGCGTCTTTGTGCCCATCTCCAGGGTTTGCTCGTCTGGCACAGCAAGGGCATTATGTTCATCCTGCATTTTTACGAGTTGGTACTGCTCTCGCTTGTAGCTTTGCTCGGAGATAAGTTCCGCGTCCCACTTCTTGCGCCATAGCCGATATTGTTTCTCCCAGGGAAAGAAGGTAAGCGGCGTGATTTGGCGGTTGAAGTCATTGATAATCTTAACGGCGCTACGCTCTGGCTCGTTTCTGCGCTCGGCATAGTAGAACGCCTTGAATTGCGGGATAAGCTCTTTCAGCTCTCCGATTTTTTGATAACGCCCGTCAAAGTTCTCGTAGAAAGAGAACCGCTTGGTATTACTGTTCTGGCTTTGTACGTTCTGGTCTGTCATAGAAAGAAGGGGTTATTTCCTGTTATAATGCGACTACAGGCGAATAAACGGGTTGAAGTATTCCTTGCCAAACTTGCAGAGATTCTATGACTTGGTTCCAATTCGCCCTGATGTAGTCCACCAAAGTTGATTAGTTGCCTTGTTCGGCGGTTCGCGAAATGCGCCGCAAAGGAGTTGTGTTTGCCTGTCCACCCAGTGCGCGGGCAATAATAAGGAACCCCCTAAAATCTGCTTGCTTCTTTTTATAAAATTTGGTATCATATAACTGAATAGAATTATAGCAGAACAATTTAATGTTATCAAATTATGGAAAACAATCAAGAGAATAAACTGGGGAAAAAGATAAAAACCCTACGACAAAAACTTGAACTTTCGCAGGATGAATTCGCTAGAAAAGCCGACATTCCCTACACAACCCTAACGAAAGTTGAAACAGGAGTAATTAAGAAACCATCGGTTTTCGTTATGGCAAAATTAGCCAAGGCACTTGGCGTTTCGATAGAAGATTTAATAAAATAAGATTATGTTAGACAGCCTTATTCTCAACAAAAAATCAATAGAGAGTATTTATAAAACGATCTGCGAATTTCACGAAAAGTATTTGAAGCAATTTGGCGTAAAATTGCCGAAGTTATACAACTCTGGAGGGAAATTTTCTAAAGACGCTCTCGTTTTAGTATATCTTGCTTATGATTACCCAAAAACTAGAAAAGTTTCAAAAGAGGAGCTAACAAAATTTATACGAAGTCATTATCCAGATACAAACGACGTCCAGCAAGCAAGGCATTTAGACGCGCAAGCTGGCTGGTGGATAGTGGCGGGTGGACGAGATAATATCGTTTTGGATATAAAGAGGGGTTATTATCAACTTTACACCTTAGAACAACCTTATCCTGGATTTAAGAAAGGACATAGAATTTCTGAAACGGATAATTGGGACAAGATAAAAGAAAAATATAATTTTCGTTGCGCTACCTGCGGCTCGCAAGAGGACAAGCCTCATTTTCATTGGCCGGCAACAAAAACAATTTTGCAAAAGGCGCATATGGACCCGAATAAACCGCTTGTCGCTGGAAACATAATTCCGCAGTGTCAAAAGTGTAATAGAGGCGATAGAAACAGGTGGGTTTATGATGATAAAGGAAGAGTAATAAAATTGGCTGATGCAAATTTTGTTAGAAATTTTGACAAAGATGTTAGGGAAAAAATTTATAAAATTCTATACAACGAATTTAAGGGTAAAAATCCTAATTTATGAAAAACAATAAATTCATAAATAAAATTATTTGTGCGGATACTTTAGAATTACTTCCTCAAATTGAGGACGATTCTATTGATGTTGTTTTAACAGATCCGCCTTATTTTTTGGATAAGTTGGATAATAACTGGGATTATGAAGAAGTCTCTAATCAGAACAATCAATACACGATAAAATCTTTGCCCGCTGGAATGAAATTTGACAGAGAGCAGGGAAAAAGATTTTACGCTTGGTATTTAGATATTTCAAAAGAAATTTTCCGAGTTTTAAAACCGGGTGGTTTTTTCTTTTCGTTTTCCAGCCCTCGGCTTTATCACAGAATGGCTTCAGCAATAGACGACGCGGGATTTGAAATAAGGGATGCTTTCTTATGGCTTTATACGCAAAATCAAGCCAAGGCAATGGGCGTTGACCATTTCATCAAAAAAATGAACATTGATGAAAAAGCGAAAGAAAAAATCAAAGAGAAATTGAATGGCTGGAAAACTCCACAGATAAAATCGTGTTTTGAACCAATAGCAATGGCTCAAAAGCCGGCAGACCAAACATATTTAAACAATATGTTGAAACACGAAGTCGGTTTATTTAATACAAATGTGCGAATTGGCGGCAATATGTATCCAGCAAATGTTTTTACAATAGAAAGTATTAACGAATTGATAGACAAAGCGTTTTTACTTCCTAAGCCAACCAAAAAAGAAAAAGGAGAATATAACGACCATAAAACCGTAAAGCCGTTGGCTATTTGCGAATACTTGATTAAACTTTCCGCTTTTTCAAAAAATGCTGTTGTGCTTGACCCATTTATCGGAAGCGGAACAACGGCAGTAGCGGCAAAAAAGCTTGAGAAAAACTATATTGGAATTGACGCGAATGAAAAATACGTAAAAATTTCAGAACGGAGAATAAAAGAATTGGATGAAAAACCGGATTTATTTAAGGCAATAGAAAAAAATGAAAAATCGGAAAGAAAAAATCTACAAATGGAATTTCAGGTTGTATAATTTGCAAAATATATTATGGCAATACCAGAGGAAATAAAAAAGAAAATACAGAAAAATCTAAACAAGAAACTTCAAGAGAAAAACAGAAGTTTGGTTTGTCCTGTTTGCGGAAACAATAACTTTATTCTTGCAGATGGTTTTGTAAATGATTTATTGCAAGAAACTATGGGCGGCGGACTTGTTATTGGCGGACCAGCAATTCCAGAGGTTGTTATTATTTGTGGACATTGTGGCTATGTCATGAAATTTTCCGCTGGTGTTTTGGGATTACTTCCTGAAAAAACGGAAAATGTTGATAAAGAAAAGGGCAATGACAAAAAATGACCAACAACCAAAATTTGATTCCCAAAACCCGATCATTTACGATAATACAAGACCGGAGATTATTTCAGTTATGCCCGACACTCTTGATAATAAATTGCGGGATTTTGAGGATTGTTTAGAAAAGAAAGGAAATATTTTTGGCGATTTAGGTTTAATTTTTGCATTTCTTGGGACATTATTAACTGTTCAGCGGTTCAAAGATTTTTTAACTATTCCAGCAGATGTTTGGCAAGCTATTTTTATAGTTTTTCTGATTTTGTCAGTTATTAAACTTATTCGCGATTGCTTCAATGTCTTTTTTAAAAAATCAGTAAAACGAGAAGAGATATTGAAGCAACTGTTAGACGAAACAAGAAAAAAGAAATAGGCGGCGCGCCAGCTTCACTGGCACGAAACTCGGCAGCGGAAGCGAGCCGAACAGTCGGGATTCTGTAAAATGAGTCCAGACTTTTTCCAACAAACACCACCAAAGTTATGAAACTATTTTT
>CAZKRG010000009.1:18170-19890 GCA_964555255.1 uncultured Candidatus Saccharibacteria bacterium | reverse complement strand
CGACTTGATTCTGTAGACTCCCGACTTGATTCTGTAGACTCTCGACTTGATTCTGTAGACTCCCAACTTGATTCTGTAGACTCCCGACTAAGTTCAATAGAGTCCGAACTTCATGTGGTTCGTAGTGATTTGAAAGAGAAAGTAAGCCGCGATGAATTCCAGCTTTTGGAAAAGCGGGTAGCGGCACTCGAAAAGAGGAAATAAGGTTAGAAAATAGAAATAGAGAATAGAGAATAGAGAATAGAGAGAAAACCTACATCGAAGTCGAAGGATGGCTTGTTTTATCCCCACCTTTCCGCACCTCGCCATGATATAATGAATATATCTTTCTCATGACGCGCGGGTTTTTTAGAAAAGTTGGGAAATTCAATGTGAGGTCATCGCAAGACGTTAATTTAACGTCTTGCGATGACGTAAGATGGGTCTCGATGTCTCCACATGGGGCATCGAAAATCTTGTTGGTTGCCGCCGTGATTTTTGTCATCGTGTTTGGCACGATTCCATTCAAAACCGCCCGCGCCGACCGCACGAACGGGCTCGTAGCCTGGTGGCCGCTCGACGGAGCTGCGTACGATGTGAGTGGGACCGGTAACAACGGCACGCTTAATGGCAGCCCTGCATTTATTACGGGAAAGGTTGGCGCCGCGATTTCGTTAAATGGTACTACGCAGTATGTCGAGGCGCCCGATTCCGCGAGTTTACGTGTCGGAGATCCCTACTTCACTTTTTCTGCGTGGATTTATCCCACATCTTTCGCAAATTGCGGGGGCAATGCTTGTATTATTTTCAATAAGGAAAACAGCTATGAATGGGCATTGAATAGCAATGGTACGGTTGGTTGGGCCATTGCGAATACCAGCCCCGGGTGGGCTTGGGTAAATACTCCCTGGAGTGTCCCTTTGAACCAATGGACGCATGTGGTCATAACCTATGACGGATCTAACGTCATCACTTATATGAATGGTGGGTCGCCGTTCACATATAGCGCGAGCGGGCAAGTGAACAACACAAGTTATCAAAATGCGTTTCGTATAGGGGCTCGTGGGGCGCCATCGGGAGCAAGCTCCTTATTCCCGGGATACATTGACGATGTGCGGATTTATAACCGTGCCTTTTCTGCGAGTGAGGTGCTCGATTTGTATAAGGCGGGGACGCTCGTGGCGTGGTACACGTTCGATACCCCTTTTACAACCAGCGATGGCGATCTGCTTGTAGGGGGGATTGATGATGTAGTTGCCGGCAACAACACGATTACGCCTACTAATGGCTGGATCTTGAGAAGGGAAGTAACGTGGAACTTGCATGCCTGGCACGGAGCGCTTGTGGACAAAGTAAATGGAGGTACTCGGCCCTACTCGAATACGGGGAGTTCCACCGTGTCCAATATCGGAGTGCAGATGACGGCATTCAAGACCACCTCCGGGAACGGCGGGTGGAGCATCCAGACCAGTGCGGGATGGGCGGATGGAACTACGGTTTCCATTCCACTTGCCCCTACGCAAGCTGGCTCCATGATCTACGTCTATGCGATCGAAAGTGGTTTTCCCTTTGGGTTTGTGAGTGTCTCGGACAACAAGGGGAATATCTACAATGTGCTGCCTGGCACTACCTATGGACAGTATGACAAGGCGTTTTATACCGTGAATGCAAAACCGGGAGTTACTTCAATTACTGTAACGGCGACAAACAGCGGCGCGAACCTGGCATTTGCCGGCGAGTA